>NZ_JAERLZ010000002.1:0-484284 GCF_018256175.1 Gluconobacter sp. Dm-44
GGCCCACCCTCCATCGGTAAGACTGTGAATCACGGAACACCGCTCAGTTCAATAAATTAATAGGTCCTGAGCCTAGAGGCGCACCAAGAGAGCTACGTCGCCCCTTTGCGTACCAGTGCTGGTTTGAGAGTCTCTCAACGAGAGCTGTCCATATCTTTTTGATACAGCCATTTATCTCGCTCGCTGTTCTCAGCAGATCTGAATGAAGAGGAGGTTGAAGTCCTCCCGCCTGATTCCACTCATCAAGCTGAGTCATATGCCTACGGGCATTTTCCAACTGAAACTGCCATTGCCGCTGGTCTTCCGGCAAAAACCATCCGGCGTTTGCCCAATATTCTTCTTTGTCTTCCATAGCCGCCCCACGCCAGCCGTCCCCACGCATAAACTGGAGCGACGCGGCGGGCCAGACGTGGGGTTCCGGCGTTCGGCGGCCAGACCTAGCCGCGCCAGCCATCACCATGCGCCCGCCGCAAAAAGGAAACAAGCCGTGAACAGAGCCCGAAGACATGGAACCGGCCGATAACGACATGGCCCCGCTCACGCCGTCACCTCAGCACCCTGCCAGAGCTGCTCGAACAGCCCGTGCTCCTGCTCTGGCATCTGGAGCGTTACCGCATCCACCACCTCGCTCAGATCGCGCTCACTGGCTTTCATGAGAACCGGCAATGCAGAGGACAGGCACCTGACCACCCGCGTCACATTCTCTGAGCGGTACAGAGGAACGGTGCCACCCACTGGCTCCAGATCCACCGCCCGAAGCGTTTCCAATGCCGTAAAGACCTGCACAGCAGCGTCAGCCAGCGTCCCGGACGGCAAGAGCGGCAGCATATCGTGTAGGGCAAGCTCCACGCTTTCGGCCGCAGCGGCATCCAGAGCAGACCGCCTTTGATTCACAATCTCTCCCGGTCCCGTCAAAACCTCGGCAGCGTCCATACGCTGATCCTTGAGACGTTGAGCCCGGCGTATGCGTTGCGCGACCTCATAAGGCCCAGACATGGCCGTAGACACGGAGACAGGCGATTGCGTCGGGCCAGCGTGCATGATCTGCGCCTGATCCCGCAGGATCGCCGCAGCCACCTGCCCGAACCAGTCCGGAGCCTCGGCAATCAGACGGTCATAATCCATCTGAGGACGACCCAGAGCAGCCAGAGCCTCCATCTGAGCCTTATGCCCTTCCGGCGTTGTCGCCCGCTGCACCAGGAGATCATCCAGAAGCTCACGCGCCCGATCGGACACAGCCGGAGCCTCAGGACTGGCAGGAGCCGTCTCCATCAGCTCATCCTTCGCCCGCATCACCTGGACGAACTCACCACACAGAGGGACCAGAACCGCATCAGGAGAAGGCTGGCCTGCAACACAATGGGCCGCATCATTTTTGATCGTCTGCATCACAGGAGCCCTCCCTGCATGTCTTCCAGCAAGGAGCGCATCAGGGCCTCCCGCATATTTCGCGGCACCACCGCATCTCCCAGGACGAGGCGCACGGCCCGGGCCTTGGCTTTAAGACCGTCCCTGCTGGCTGCTCTGGTTTCGCAAACCGCGGACATCAGCATCTGACGCCGAGTCAAAAGCCCACCCAGCTGAACAGAGGTCAAATTACGCGCGGCCTCCATCTGGCGATGACGCTCCCGCTCCGTTGACGCCAGATCCGCGCAAAGCCCGACCAAACGCGCATCAGCAGGAGGCGCACAGAGCGTCACAGAGTCCGCCGCGATGGCATCTGTCCCCGTCATGGCTGCGCCTCTCCCGCTTTCGCAGAAGCCAGCAGGAGTGAGGGGCGGGCATAATGGTGAGGGACAGATTTCGCCGGGCCGTGCAGATACTCCGGCTGGGCCAGTGTCAGGACAGAAAGCAGGAACAGACCTGCACCCAGAACAGCAGGCACTGTCTCAGATACAAGATGCACAGACGCAATCACTGCCCGGCACAAGCCGGACGTGTTAAAGGCATGAATAGCCATTGCCGAGGATCCTCTCGGTATGTGGTTAGGCCGGTAGGGAACTTCCACCTTCCCTACCGGCTGCAAATTTCTTGCCCATATATCCGAACACAGTTACGATCTCTCTGCAATAAAAATCGTATCAGGGTTCTGATTTTGCTACCTGTTCAATGTAAGATGGCGCGCGCCGCCATAGCTTGGGGCGTCCGTGATTTGGCTCGTGAAGCCAATGTATCGCCGGATACGATTGCCCGGCTCGAACGGGGCGACCCCCTTAAAGAGAATACGATCGCAGCCATCCGCAAAGCCCTAGAAGCCGCAGGCGTAGAGTTCATTCCCCAAAACGGAGGCGGCCCCGGCGTGCGGCTGAAGGACTGAAAATGCCAGCCTTTACAGATGCACAGGTTCGCAACTGGATCGAATATGGTGGGGATGATCTCTACCTGTTTTATTCGACAGTCACAGACGAAAGTTTCCCCGAGCTCGGCCCACATGAAAAACGCGAGCTGTTTCTTGAGGTTTTGGAATACTGCCTACAAAAGCGATACCTGCTCCTGAAAGAGCATCCTGAATTTGTAGAGTACAAATATTCAAAGATGCACCCCGGAGAAAAGGGCAAACCCAAGCAGCCCCATACCCCGAAAGAATTTGTAGAATATTACAGAATCTCTTGGCCTGACCCTACTCAGTCAAAAGACTACGACACTGATGTGATGATCAATCTGGAGATGGGCGGCCGCATGTGGTGGACAATTGACGGCAACGAACCGACAGAATGGTTCAACGATTATCCGGAAAACTTTCAGTGGCCGCACCAAGAATGATCTCACGCCAGAGATAAGGATATTGGGAGGTCTCTGACGAAGGAAACATCCCAATAAGCAGCAGTGAATATTGAGAACGTCAGGAGACAAAATGCGCGGCCCTAATACCAAAACACTCCTCATGGCTCTTGCGCTGCTCTCTCCTGCCACCGCCCTGGCAGACGGCGTTTTTCATCCCGCCGGGCAGTCCTATGCCTGCGTGAACCCACGAGCCACGCGCGCACTCGCCAATCACACGGATCCACGCCAGAACGATCCCGGCTGGGTCCATTTCGTCATCACGGACGGCCGCTGCTTTCAGGTGGACCCCAGCGAGAAATGGGAACAGATCAGCCAGGAAAACGGACTGCTCCTCTTGCGCCGAGATCCGCCGCGCACTGGCATGCCCCCGCTGTTCTTCCTTCCTCAGCAGGTATCTTCCGGCCTTCCCATACCTCCTCAGTCTTCTGCTGAGGCTCCAATAGACGGGCCGGGGCAGATTGCCCCTGTAACTCCGGATACGGAAACGTCACAGCCTTCTGGCGAGAACACCGATGTTCTCCCTAGAGGATGGGAAAAACCACGACATGACGCGGAACCTACAACCACCGAAGCATCAGGAGACAATTCTTCACTACTTGAATCCGCGCCTTCCATCTCATCTTCCAACGTTTCGAACTCATCGCCAGATACAGAGACAAAATTTGGCGGTTTATTAATTTTTACTCCACTTTTAATCGGAGCCATTGGATATTTCGCTTTTCGCGAACGTCGCCGGGCCACCCGTGAACGTCGGGCATGGGGAATCATCGACAAAGAGATCCGCAACCAGGCTACGGCCTTGCAGATCCGCCGCCTGCAACTGGTGACGACAGATGCCTATGGCACGATTCATCTGACCAAATGGGCCAAGGAAATCGGCTATTTCTGCAACACCCGTATCCTGTCCCTCCTCCAGATCGAAGGGCTGACAGATCAATGGCCGCCTCTCAAAGCCCGTGCAGAAGCCCGAATTGAGGAGATTGCCCAGCGTACGCCGCCCGGCGCTGTGCTCAATCAAAAGCCCCTAAGTGATCCGCGTGTGTTCGATCCTCAGATGGACCCCTTCGACTACGAACGACACTGTGCCCTGCTCCTGGAGCAAGCCGGATGGGACGCCCGCGTAACACAGGCCAGCGGCGACCAGGGCGCGGACATCATTGCCACCAAAGGCGGCCGGAAGATCGTGGTTCAGTGCAAGCTCTATAGCCAGCCTGTCGGCAACAAAGCCGTGCAGGAGATCTACACAGCCAAGCAGCACCAGCAGGCCGATGAGGCTGTCGTGGTCTCAAACGCCGGTTACACCATCCCAGCCCGTCAGCTCGCAGCCACAACCGGCGTGCATCTCCTGCACCATCAGGAGTTGGCTTCGTTCTGTGAGCGGCTGGCGGCTTAGTCATCATATCAGTTTTGAATGTATAATTTTGGATTCTCGAAATTAATCCACGCATCCATGTCAACATAAAATAGCCGCAAAGTTTGGTTGCGAAAATTCTCAGGTGGAGTAGATAATCCCGAGTAATGCCTACTCCAACTTATCACCTCTTTGTAGATGATAGCGGATCTCGCTTCATCGATCGTCCATCCACCCCTCGAAATGATGGAATGGACTATTTTGCAATGGGGGGAATCCTCATAAAGGCTGAAGAGGCACGTCAAACTACCGTCGATTTAGATAAAATCTGCGAAAAATATAGTATAAATTATCCGCTGCATTCCACAAAAATTCGTTCCAAAAAGAAAGAATGGTCTTGGTTGGGAGACCAAAAACAAAAGAATAAAGCTGATTCATTCATGGAAGACCTTAGTAATTTTTTGTGCAATATTCCAGGACATGCAACAGCTTGTGTAGTTCATAGGCCGGGATACCTAGAAAGATATTCTCATTACCCGGCCCTAGAAAGATGGAAGCTGTGTAAGAGCGTCTATTCTATTCTCATAGAACGAGCTGCCAAAATAGCTTTGAGAGATGGAAGAAAGCTAGCCGTTTACATAGAACAAACCGGCAAGCGTGAGGACGCTGATATTTGCCGATATCATACAGAAATGATAGAGAAAGGAATAAATTTCAATCCCGTTACTTCTTCGAAATATAATCCTCTCAATTCGCAAGATTTTTCTTCATCCCTTTTAAAGAATCCAAATTTTTTCAACAAATCTCTTCGAATGGGACAAGTTGCTGATCTCTTATTGTATCCCTTGGTAAAAGGTAGATATGATAAGAGTTACCTTCCTTATATTAATCTCCACAATTCATGTAAAATTATTGACAATACACTAAAGGAAACCGAGGAGCACCTTGGTGTGAAATACTACTGCTTTGACGGAGTTTAAACAGACAAAAGGCCCGAGAGTATAAACTCCCGAGCCTCCTATCCCGCTGTCATACGACAGCGCCCGGCCTCAGTTGGCCCTATGGGTCGCCTTATAACGACTTACTTGTAACTTTTGAAGCCTCAAAAAGTTTAAATTTATATTTTATCTTATATGACCGAAAATCGTCGAAGATTATCAACTGCTTAATGTCAAAATGTCATAGCTTCACATTTATACTACTTACTGATTACAAGCACGTAAGTCGTCCAACTATCCATGGCAATCTCCCGTTCTTTAAGAAACTCATGGCGTTGATAGACGGCCGCCACACCTTTGATCGTTCCCTGCACATGGTTCAGCACCCGATCCGCCACATGCGGTCCCACCCCTAAACGGGCCATGACCGTCACACCTGTCCGCCTCAGGTCATGCAACCGCCAGCCCGGCGCGGGCAGGGTGCAGACTTCTTTTCCCGACGAATTTTGAGCCTGCTCCGCCTCAATCAGCTTCTCTAGCCGTTCCTTGGCCCCTGAGAAGTCCGAGATGGGCGTTCTGCCGGTATTGGTGAAGACGTAAGGCGAGATAGCTCCCGTCTTTGGATCTGTCTGCCTATGCAGCACAGCCAGCACATGTCGGGCCGGTTCGGAGAGATGGACGATATGGGCTCTGCTGTTCTTCGTCCGTTCGGCCGGGATCGTCCAAGTCGTCAGATCCGGCGATATTTCCTCCCACCGCATCTCCGCAACCTCTGCCCGGCGTTGAAGGGTGAGCATCAGCAACCGAAAGAACGGTCCAAAGGGGTAGGCCATCTGTCCGGCCGCCCGCCATATCTCACCGACCTCCTCATCAGTCAGAACGCGATCCCGCGAGACCTCCCGTCCTTCCACGATCAGGCGGGCAAACGGATTATCCTCCACCAGCTGACGCTTCACGGCCCAAGCATACATGGCGCGGGCATAGGCTTGCAGCCGCCGGGCCGTGGTGGGGTGCTCTGCTGCAATCTCATCCAGCCGCGCCTGAAGCTCAGAGGCGGTCAGGGACTGGGCAGGACGAGCCAGAAACTGCTGGAAATTATACCGGATTCGCTGCGGCCCTTCCTTCCTGTAAACCGCGCTATGCTCCCTGAGCGCCATGCTGGCCCAGCGATCAATCAGGACATCCAAGGTCAGGGCATCTATCGCAGCCTGCGCTACCTTCTCCTGAAGGGAGGTCTGATAGGCCACCACCTCCGCCTTGCGCTCACCCACTGGATCTCCGCCAGCCAGGACGCGCCCACGAGCCTCCTCAGCCATCTTCCGAGCCTGGCAATGGTGACAGTTCCATACTCTCCCAGCTTGAGACGACGGACCTTCCCCGCGTAGCGATACTGAAAGAGGAAGATCTTTGCTCCGGTTGCCGTGACACGGACCAGAAAACCCTTGGTCTCCGTATCCGAAAACAAGGCGTCCCGTTTACCCGGCGGGCAGGTGAGGGCGTCTATTTCCCGTTTTGAAAACCTCATGCCCGAGGCTCCATAACACCTTTAACACCTTCGAAATCGAAAGGTGTTAGTGGAAAAACAGGCAAAAAACACAGTGAAATCAGTATATTATATATGTGAGTAACACTAATAACACCTATAACACCGTAATTGTGTAGCTACCTGAATTTCATTTTGCCCATTTCCCCTATCCGGACCCGCTGACGTGTTTTCGCGGACTCAATCCGGACTCATCTGAAATAGCAACCGGTGCGCTTTGGTGCGTCTCTTTGCATGAACCGTCCCAGACGCCTTTCTGTAAGACGTTGTTATTGCACGTCTTTGCGTTTCTCTGCGTCTTAACTGTATTTCGCCGGGCGTAACTCTTAATCAGCGGGTCCAAGGTTCGAGCCCTTGTGTGCCCACCATGCCCGTCTCCGGTTATTTTCCAGAAATTTCATATTGAATTTCCAAAGCCCGCCAAGGCTCTTTTCGTGCTTTTCGGCAGCCCCTGAAATCCAGAGACTGCCGCGCAAGTTCAGCCCCGGAAATCTGGCAGTTCGTTGACCGTCACGACACGCCACAGGCAGTCGATACGCTCCAGAATGGTGATGGACAGGTTCTGGATCGAAAACCGCAGCGCCGTATCAGGATGCACGCCCAGCGCATGCGCCAAAGCTGCGCGGATGGCCCCGCCATGACTGACGACAACCATGTCCTCACCTTCATGGGCATTCGCCAGATCCTCCAGACCATGCGCCACACGCGTACAGACATCCAGCATACTCTCCCCGCCCGGCGGCAGTTCACATGCGGAAATGGACCAGAACGGATTGGGGGGCAGTCGCAGCAGGGACATGAACTGCGTATGCGGCGTGCCATGCCATTCCCCGATCGACTGCTCGATAAAGCGGTCGTCAATCGTCACATCCTGCGAGAACGCCCCCGCCCTGCGGATTTCGCTCGCAGTATCGCGCGCGCGTTGAAGCGGCGAACTATACCACAGCGCATCGGTCGGCAGACGCCGCGCCAGCGTGGCATAGCCGCCCTGCTGGCTCGCCATTGCCTCGCGGCACAGCGGCACATCGAGCGCCCCATACATTGTCTTGCGCGCACTGGCTTCCACGACCGCGTGGCGGATCATCCAGAACCGGGTCACGCCCTTCGGCAGTTCCGGCGTATCGAGAAAATGCCCGTGCGGGACCGCTTTATCTGTCTGGGTCATACTAATGGGGCGTAACGGGGGACGGGGTTCGCGTCCAGCAGAACATCCCAGTGTTTGAGGATCAGTTCCAGTTTTCCAAGCACCCGGCGCGCATCCATGCATTCGCGCTGTAAGCGGCGCTCCTCGTCCAGCCCTTCATGCGACGGCTCACCCGAAACCAGCCGCGCCCCCGCACACAGACGCAGCGCGCCCGCCGGTCCATCCAGCATCGGATGCGGCACTGGGACGGGCTGCCCCAGAACACAGAGCAGACTGCCCTCCCCTTCCGCCACCCAGGGCGACAGATCCGCATTCAGCCAGCGATGCAGCCGTCGCGCATCTTCCAGCGCAAGAGGCTGACCGGGCACATGAGGGTCCTCCACCAGAAACGACAGGATGGTCGGAACCGCATCCCAGCGCCCGTCATCAAAAGGCGTCCCCATGGGCAGCATAGTCAGGACAGGACGGGCCCGCACCATGGCAACGGCCTCCGTCATGAACCGCGTCAGACGACTGCGAATGACCGGATCGGGCAGCGCAAACAGCGCGTCCATTTCGGCCAGCGCCGCATACCAACGCAGGGCCAGCCCGATATTGTGACCGTTATTGAGCGCCGACGCATCCGCGCCTTCCGGCCACTCATCGCGGTTGCCATAAGCCCGCAATCCCTTCGGAAGCGACAGGGACGGTAAACGGTTGCGAATTTCAAGAGGGAGAAGAATGGCCCCACAGAAAGGTGGGCCCGTAAAGAACTTGGAGCCGGTCACCATGACGATGATTCCCCGCTCCACCCAGTCCGCCACCCGCGACGGACTCAGTCGCGCCTGACAGACATCGATAACGACGCTGAGCTGATCGCCCAGCTCGGTACACAATTCCCAGACAAGATCCATGTCCGGCGCGGCAAGCCCGGTCTTGGACTGGTCCAGCCGATGCAGCAGCACATGACGCCCCTCAGCCGCTTCGCGTCGCACAAGAACCGCACATTGCGCATTGATCTCCGCAACAGGCCGCGCCGTCCCGTCAGCCGCACGGATATCAACACCGATCAGCCGCGTTTCCGGAGAAAACCCTTCGATCACCTCGCCCTTGCCCACCAGCGTGGAGCACGCACTGTCCGTCGCAAAATGTCGACCACAAGCTGCCAAAGGCACCCCGCTGCCCGTTTCATCCGGGGCCAGAAGAATGGACGTCACCGGGCGCTCCGTTCCCGCCGCCACAAGCGCCAGAACCGCCAGTTCACAGTCCGTCCCGGATGCCGACAGCAGAACCGCATCTTCCGGCAGACCATAATGAGCCCCGATCGCCGCACGGGCCCGGCGCACGACACCTTCCTGAACCAGATCCGGGTCCTGCTTGGCAAGCAGCGCACTCATCATGGTGCGTCGAGCGGATTCAGCCCCCCCAAAACCGCGTTCGGACAGCGAAGACGCCGTCGATGACCCAAAAGTGATCGCCCAAGGCCGAGGACGATGGGAGCTGGAATAGCGGTTGAGCCCGGTATGCGGATCAACGGCCAGCCGGGAATCCCCGCCCCCGCTCATCAGGCTCTCGGCGGGTGCCAGAACGGGCCACAACGGGCTCAGAACCCCTTGCAGACGCTCGGCTTCAGACTGTGTGAAAGGCGGCAGATCCGGCAAAAACGCGCTCAGCGTCTCCCAGCTCTGCAAAAGGGCCGGAGCGTCAGGCACGTCGCCCGCAAACACGGCCAGCCAGGCCGGAAGCGGCGCGACATCACCAGTATCCAGCGCATGAAACAACGCCGCCACGCGCGCCGCGGCAAAGCTGGCCAGAAACGGATTGGCGCCCGGCTCCAGCAACCGCATAAGTTCAATCGCATGGCGCAGGAAAGTCGGCGCAAGGCGCGGGGCCTCAAGACATAGTCCGCCGAGCTTGAGCGTCGCTGTACGCAGGCAGAAAGCCTGCCCCGGCACCAGCTCTCCCTCGATCCGGAACGGAAGCGGCAGTGACACATCCAGAACCGGAACCAGCCCATCCGCAATCACCCGCAGATCGGGACGCTCCAAAACATCCGTCAAAGAGCGTGTCAAAGTATCAGCCAGCATGCCTGCCTCTCCTGCCTCCGCACGACTGTGGGATTAGCCCATCCGCCCCGCCAGCGCGAGAGGCGAAAACAGTCCGTGAAAATCATCTTCATGATTTCACAGAAGCTCTCGCAGCGTTATTTGCGCTGTTCCAACAACACTGTAAGATCAAATGACTCTGCAGGGGTCCAGACCCTGATTTTAACCAAGAGGTTCAAATGCGGATTTTGCTGACAGGCGGTTGCGGCTTCATAGGATCGGCCGTTATACGCCATCTGATCCGGAACACGGACCACTCGGTCCTGAATGTTGACTGCATGACTTATGCAGCCTCAGAAGACACCATCAGCGAAGTCGCAGGCGACCCCCGCTACTCCCATGCGCGTGCGAACATCGTGAACGGTGTGGAAATGCAGCGCCTGTTCGAGGAATATCGCCCCGACGCCGTCATGCATCTCGCGGCGGAAAGCCATGTGGACCGCTCAATCGACGGCCCCGGCATTTTTATCCAGACGAACGTCGTCGGCACCTACTCCCTCCTCGAAGCGGCCCGCAAATACTGGAACACGCTGGGAGACGCTGAAAAGAAAGCCTTCCGCTTTCATCATATTTCCACGGACGAAGTCTTCGGCCATTTGGAGCCCAACGATCCGCCCTTTACGGAAACAACCCCCTACGATCCCCGCAGCCCGTATTCGGCCTCCAAGGCGTCGTCCGACCATCTGGTCCGTGCCTGGTTCCATACCTACGGCCTGCCGACCTTCGTCACCAACACCACCAACAACTACGGCATCTGGCATTTCCCGGAAAAGCTGATCCCGCTGGTCACGATCAATGCGATCGAAGGCCGCGACCTTCCGGTTTACGGCAAAGGCGAAAACGTCCGCGACTGGCTGTTTGTCGAAGACCACGCCGAAGCTCTGGTCAAGGCGGTCGAAACCGGCAAACCGGGCGAAACCTATGCCATCGGCGCCCGCCAGCCCCGCACGAATCTTGAAGTCGTCAAGAAGATCTGCGCCATCCTCGACGAGCTTCAGCCCGACCCGGCTGGCCCGCGCGAACGCCTGATCCGCTTCGTCACCGACCGTCCCGGCCATGATTTCCGCTACGAAATCGACCCGTCCCATGCCGAGAAGGAACTCGACTGGAAAGCAACGCACGATTTCGAAAGCGGCATCCGCAAGACGGTCCAGTGGTATCTCGACAACCGCGCCTGGTGGGAAGGCATCCGCTCCAAGCGCTACACAGGCCAGAGACTGGGAGCCAGCAAGTGAGCACCATCGAGACCAAGCCCATGAAGGGCATCATCCTCGCCGGCGGTTCGGGCACACGCCTGTATCCGATGACGATGGCAGCCTCCAAGCAGCTGCTGCCGGTCTATGACAAACCGATGATCTACTATCCCCTCTCCACGCTGATGCTGGCGGGAATCCGGGACATCATGATCATCACGACGCCCCATGACATGCCCCAGTTCCAGCGTCTTCTAGGCGACGGCTCGCAGTTCGGCGTGACTTTCGAATATCGCGTCCAGCCCTCCCCGGACGGTCTGGCACAGGCCTTCCTGATCGCCGAAGACTGGATTCAGGGTGCACCCTGCGCGCTGGCGCTGGGCGATAACCTGATTTTCTCCGAACATCTCGGCGTCCTGCTGCGCGCAGCCTCCAACCGCCCCGAAGGTGCCACCGTCTTCGCCTATCAGGTCCGCGATCCGGAGCGTTATGGCGTGGTCTCCTTCGATGAAAGCGGCCTCGCCCTCAAGGTCGAGGAAAAGCCGACCCATCCAGACTCCAACTGGGCCATCACCGGGCTCTATTTCTACGATCACCGCGTCGTGGACTTCGCCAAAAAAGTGAAGCCTAGCCCCCGGGGCGAACTGGAAATCACCGACCTCAACCGCATGTATCTCGAAGAAGGTACGCTTCAGGTGGACCGTCTGGGCCGCGGCTGCGCTTGGCTCGACGCCGGTATGCCCGACAGTCTGATGCAGGCCGGAACTTTCGTGCAGACCATTCAGTCCCGCCAAGGCATGCTGGTCGGCTCTCCCGCCGAGGTCGCCTTTCGCAACAAGTTCATCAATGCTGATCAGCTTCGCGATCACGCCAAGAAGATGGGCAAAACCGAACTGGGCCGCCTGCTTCTGGAACTGGCCAACAGCTGATTTTGTTCCCAGGGTTCCTGGTCCGCTGAAATACGCGACCGGAACCCTTTTTTAGAAATTTTCACGGCAGGATTTCAGCATGAAGGTCGAACGTCTTTCCATTCCAGAGGTCATTCTCGTTACGCCTCCCCGTTTTGGTGACAATCGCGGCTTCTTCTCCGAGACCTACAATGTTGATCGTATGAACGACGCTGGCATTACCCTGCCTTTCGTTCAGGACAACCAGAGCCTGTCGCGCCAGAAAGGCGTCGTCCGTGGCCTGCACTGCCAGCTGGCCCCCTATGCGCAGGGCAAACTGGTGCGCGTCACACGCGGCGCCATCTGGGACGTCGCCGTCGATGTCCGCACAGGATCGCCAACTTACGGCCAATGGGCAGCCGCTGAACTGTCCGCAGAAAACTGGTCCCAGCTCTGGGTGCCGCCGGGCTTCCTGCACGGTTTCGTGACACTCGAGGAAAATACGGAAGTCCAGTACAAATGCACTGCGCTCTACAGCAAGGCGTCGGAACGCGCGGTCATCTGGAACTGCCCGGAACTGAAGATCGACTGGCCCGTTTCCGAAGCTGATGCCGTCCTGTCCGACAAGGATCTGGTCGCACCGCATTTCTCGGAATCCAAAGGCTGGTTCCAGTACGAAAAGTGAGCATGACCATGCCCGGCACAGGTCCCATTCTCGTCACAGGCGGCAACGGTCAGCTTGCCACGTCCCTCCAAACGCTCGGCAATGACCGCGTCATCCGTATCGGACGGCCGGAATTTGATTTCGACCACCCGGAAACGATCCCCGCCGCCGTCGAAAAATACAAACCTTCCGTCGTCGTGAACGCTGCCGCCTGGACGGCTGTCGATCTGGCCGAAACGGAAAAAGAGGGCGCTGCCCGCGCCAACACGTCCGGCCCGGCTGCACTCGCGTCTGCCTGTGCACAGGCAGACATTCCGTTCATCCACGTCTCGACGGACTATGTTTTCTCCGGCGACAAGGGCGCGCCTTATACCGAAGACGACGCTACCTCTCCCGAGACCGTCTACGGCAGCACCAAAGCCGAAGGCGAACAGGCCGTCCTGACCGCGAATATCAAAAGCATCATCCTGCGCACGTCATGGGTCTATTCGGCCCATGGTAAAAATTTCGTCCGCACCATGATCAATGCGGGCGCCAAAAACCCCGTGCTCAAGGTCGTAGGAGACCAGAGCGGCAATCCGACCAGTTCAGACGATCTGGCCGAAGCCATTCTCGCCATCATCGCTCTGATCGAGCGGGATGGCTGGAAACCGCAGTACAGGGGCATTTTCCATGCCAGCGGCTCCGGCGAAACCACATGGTACGGCCTTGCCGTCGCCGCTCTGGAAGAAGCCGCGAAACACGGCCAGACCATGCCGCAGGTCAACGCCATCCGCACCGAAGACTGGCCTACCCCAGCCAAGCGTCCGCAGGACTCCCGGATGGACAATGACAAGCTCCATCGCGTTTTCGGCGTAAAGATGCCAGACTGGCGCCACAGCGTGACGCGTATCGTTCACAAGCTGTTTTCTGAAGCCTGACCGACTGTTGCCCTCTCCCGGCAGGGGGCAACCGCCTGTCTCTCTCTGGCGTTGCGTTCGAATGATTCCCTTTCTCCATCTTTCGGCCTTAAGCCCGGGTGCCGAAACATGACACAGAAAAGGGCCGAACCTTCCCGCCACGTCGCCATCCTCCTGTCATTACATAACGGTGCCGCTTATCTGGACGCGCAACTCGCCAGCATCCTGGCCCAGACCCATACGGACTGGACCCTGTACTGGCGCGACGATGCCTCCACTGACGGCTCCAAAAGCCAGATGCGCACTTTTGCAGAAGGTCCCGGACGGGGACGATGCGTCGAAATCGCAAACCGGCATGAACGCCTTGGTGTCGCCGGGTCCTATGCCCATCTGCTCGACGCCGTCCCGGACACACCCTATGTCGCCTTCGCCGATCAGGACGACATCTGGGAAAAGCAGAAACTCGGATGGGCCGTGAAAGAAATCGAAGACGCGACCCGCCGACACCCGAACGGAACCCCGCTCCTGTATTGTGCCCGGCAATATCTGACGAATGCCAATCTCACCATTCTCCAGAAATCCCCGACCCTGCGACGCAAACCCGACTTCCCGGCCTCCCTGACACAGAACATCGCAACAGGACATACGGTTCTGCTGAACGCCACAACACACAGGCTGCTGCGAAACAACCCTCCGCCGCCGTCGATCCTGCATGACTGGTGGGCCTATCTCCTGACAGCCGCCGCAGGCGGCGAGATCATTTTCGACAACCGTTGCGTCAGCTACTACCGGCAGCACGCCCAGAATACGGTCGGTGCAACCGGATCCTTCATCAGACGTGCCGTGGCAGCCTGCCGCCGCGGCCCCAAGGCCTTCATGACGATCTTCCACACCAACGTGACACATCTGCTGGACCAGCCGGAAAACCTGTCTCCCCCAGCCCTGCGTCTTCTGCAGGATCTCGCGGCGGCACAAACATTCCCTGCGCGCCTGAGCCTGCTGTTCAGATACCAGAACCTCAAACGCCAGAGATTTTCCGAGAATGTTGTCTTCCGGCTCTGGTATCTATTTGCAGACCAGGAATGATTGAAACTCAACCAACACGACAATAAGATTTTCTACGCTCTCAGCCGAGAGAGGCTGGAATGACCGTAATATTCCAGATAAAATCTTGATTAACTTTAATATTGTGGGACTATATTCATAAATCTTTCAGCCGTCTGACAGATAACCAGATCGGGCTTCTCTTTTTCCACAAGATCAAAATCAATATTTGATGACCAGACGCAATAAAAATTTTCTAAATAGTTGGAAAACCACCACCCAAGACATCCCTGGTCAAGACAGTTTCCAAAAAAAGAATTTCCAAAAGCAATTACTTTCTTTTTTACGGGCGCTGATGGATTGTTCCAGACTGAATATTGCCCTGTATGCTTTCCAGGAACGCCATGGAAAGTTTCCACATTAATCCTGTCAGACATAAATTCATCATTTTCAGTCTCATAGAATTTATCGTAAATGAAATTACCTAAAATTCGATCACTCAAATCCCCTTTTAAAATCATTTCTTTATTAAATTCTTTTTCTTCAGAAATAAAATTAAAAATTAATCCCAATATGTGTGAGAATATTTCATAACTTCCTCTTGGCTGAAGGTGCGTATCAAGCTTTTTATATAAATTTTCCTTATTTTTTAAGTCTTTCCTAGAAAAGACACTCAAAATAGACGTGTAAAAATCATCTTCATGAAGTTTTTTTTCTAATTCAAACAAATTGTTTGTTGGAGTTCTAATTTCAAACGGAAATAAATCAGGGTAAACAGATATTTTTTCTGGTATTATTATTTGAATAAATTTTGAATTCAAACTACTTACTTTTTTATTTCTTATTTTTAATAGGGAGTACCATGCTTCTGACGTCAGATCCTTTTCATTTTTATTATCATATTGTTCAATCAAATTATTTGAACCACCGGTCAAAAAAGCATGACCCTTTCTCCCCATCACCGCATCTTTATGCGCAGACATAAATCCCACTGGGATTTCAATAGGAGTTGTCTCAAATACTTGGGAATTTCTATCTCTTTCAATATAATTTCTTAAAGAAGCGGAGAGAATTCCAACACCAAGATCAGGAACAATGTCAAAACTATCTGATTTTTGATTTTTTAAGAAATAAACTGCTTCTTTTATTGAATTTCCTATATTTTTCTTTATAATTCTTAGGTAGTTTTCATTCTTTACAATATATTCTTTTAAAAGAAGTGGATAAATATCTAAGTTTAAATCTCTAAAATTCTTTATTATATATAAATCCTTTACAAAGCTTGCCCAACCCAAATCTGAATTTAAAATAATATCTCCATCTAAGTGAGATGCTTTTATAATTTCTTCGCAAACTAATTTAACATTTTCATCAGATTTATTTTCATCAAAATATAATTCATTCAATTCTTCCCATCCTAAATAATGAAACCCCAAATCATCAACAGTCTCACTAGACGGTATACATCTTAGATAAGTTCCTGTTTCTAAAAAATTTATTCCAATACTTTCTCTTAAATATGCTTCATCTATGGAAATAATTTTCTTAAAACATTTAGTAAAACTTTCAATTCCAATATCAGGATCAAAATTTTCCAGAGAAAAAATAATTCCTAAAGCCGGAAATTTCTTAAATTTAAGCATTATTATTTTACGCAACGGATTTTTTGGATTTTTATTTTTTGAAAATTCTTCGTTGCATCTAATAACGAATTCATCTTCTGCTGATTTTATATAATATGCCATAATAACTTTCTTTAAAAAATCGGCGTGGTTTTTATTAAATAGATCAAACCTGTATGCAAATCTACTCCAACAATCGCCTTGGAAAAGATAACCATTTCTTGAGAAAACAAGAAAATAACCCCTGGATTCACTATCTCAACAAAGAAAACCTTACGCGTTTTCAGCGGATACGATCATAGGTTTATTACATCCTGAGCCAGAAATAAAAACCGGCGCATGGCCTCCATGAACGCACCATCCTGCTCCACGCTGGACGCACGCGCGGCGTCGTAATCATAGACCGTCCCCGCCGGACGCTTAGCTTTTTCGGGATCTTCGGACGCATAGCGCGGCACGATATGGGTATGCAGGGACGGCGCCAGATTGCACCACGTCTCATAATTGATCCGCACCGCGTCCGTGACCGCCAGCAGCGCATCCCCGACCGCCGCCATGTCGGCCAGATACTGTGCCCGTGCCTCGCCGTGCAGGTCATTGATCGTCGGCACAACCGGGTCGGCCAAGAGCTGACAATATCCCGGCAGAGGCTGCGTCTCTCCGATCACCAGCCAGCCCGATTTCATCCGCCCGATAACAGAAGGGTTGCTGCTACGTCGTGCGGCAGCAACCCTCTGTGCGATAACATCCGTCATGGTCGGTTCCCCTTCTGCGTGAAGGGGAGAGCGTATCATGCAGCGACTTCGACGTCCTCGTCTTCGCTCTGCACGATCCGCGTATTCCCGCGGGTGGGGCGAAAGCGCTTTTCAACCAGCGCTTCTTCAATATCTTCCAGAGAGGCCCCCGCCGTTTCCGGTACGAAGAAGAACACGAAGATCACGGACGCCAGATTGACGAACGCATAGAACCACATCGTCCAGCTCAGCCCGATGGCTTCCGCCATGCTCAGCGCCGTGCTGGTTACCAGCAGATCGGCTCCCCACAGCGTCGCGGCATGAAGCGATGTCGCCTGTCCACGCATCGACAGCGGGAACATTTCCGCCCCCAGCAGCCAGCCACACACCTGAATCCCGCCGGAATTGAACATCATGAACAGCAGCAGGAACACAACGATCAGATAGGCCCCCGTGCTGCCCGGAGCCGGATGGCTCAGGAACATCACGCCAAGCCCCACGAGCGACAGCGCAGCCCCCGGCCCCATAATGAGCATCAGACGACGACGGCCGATCCGGTCCACGAACATGCAGCCCAGAAACGTCATGATGCAGTAAATCACCGCCACACCCAGCGACGCCAGAAGGGCGGAAGACGTGCCGAAACCCGCATCATTCAGGAAGGTCGGAGTATAGTAGATCATCATCTCCAGGCCGCCGCACTGCGTAAAGAACGCAACACCAAGCGCCGCCACAAGCGCAGGACGAACCCACGGCTGGAACAGACCGCGCCAACCCCGGTTCTGCGGCTCGATCCCTTCCGCATTTTCGCGAATGGTCTGGACTTCCCGGCGGATGGCCCGCTTGGTCGTGCGGATGCGCCCAAGCTGAATGATGGCACTCTTCATGCCTTCATTTTCAGCCACCCAGCGTGGGCTCTTGGGCATGAAGAACATGGAAACGAACACGATCGCCGCCGGAATGGCCGCAATACCCACCATCGGGCGCCAGCCCCAGGCCACACGCTGGGTAAAGCCGATGATGTTGGCAATCAGAATGCCCAGACCGATCGCCACATTAAACAGCGTCACCAGCGTGCCGCGACGTTCCTGCGGCGCCAGTTCGGAAATATACATCGGCACGACCTGCGTCGAACCGCCAACCGCCAGCCCCAGCACAAACCGTGCCGCAATCAGGCTCCAGACATCCGGCGCCAGCGAGCAGGCCGTCGCTCCCGCCACGAACACGCCACTGACCAGACAGGTGGTGTTCCGCCGTCCGAACTTCTCCGACAGACTTCCTGCACCAAAGGCCCCGAAAATCGCCCCCAGAAGGATCGCGGAAGCCACCCATTCCTTCATGGTGGCATTCAGATGGAAATCATCCCCGATCAGAGGCAGCGTGCCCGAGATGATGCCGGTGTCATAGCCATACAAGCCGCCGCAGATCGCAGCGACCACAGCGGCCAGAATCAGCATCAGCTTGGCATTGGGAGAAACTTCGATGGACGCGGGATCAATATGCTCCCGTCCGGTTCGGACTGTTTTCGTATCGTTTTCCATAGGGGGATAACATATCACGAAACGATTGGTTTTTCAGGTTCGGCAGAAAACAGCCGAAAAATACACTCAAAATACGTTCAGGATTGACTATCGTCCTACAAAACCGTCAGGATACCCATCATGCAGACACCCGATACAACCAACGATGTTCCCGTTATTGGCACGAAAGCGCTGATCATCATGCATGTGATGCTGGTTGCATTCATCGCTCTGGTGCATTTCAAGCTGACGAGCGCTACGGACTTCTGAACCGCCGCCACAGATCGGCCAGCGCATAGGACAGGGCAGCCCCAAGCCCGATCCAGAACGGAACCGGCGCATCCGTCACCCAGGACAGCATCAGTCCACCCCACGACAATCCCAGCGCCAGCCCGACGGAAACGGCAATCCCGGCGAGCGGTCCCAGCCCGAGCTTCAGCGCTGTCGCGGCAGGCCCGATCATCAGGCTGAACGCCAGAAGTGCCCCGGCCACTTCCGCACAGGCCGCACAGGCCAGCGCCGCCACGGCCATAAACACCACCGACACCAGCCGCGCCGGAACACCCCGCGCCCGCGCCACTTCCGGCGCCAGACTGGCAAACAGCAGCCGACGCCCCAGAAACGCCAGCAGCCCCAGACACAGCACGGCCACCCCGCACAGCGCCTCCAGCGTCGGCACATCAATGCCCAGAACATCGCCGAACAGCAGCGTGGTCGCCAGACTGGAGCCGCGGTTGCTCATATGCAAAAACCACGCCCCAAGCCCCAGACTGGCCGCGAGCACAAGCCCGATCGTGCTGTCGCGCTGGGCGGGAACACCGCGCTCCCCTTCGCGCTCGGCCCCGATAACGAACCCCGCCATCAGACTGAACGCCACCATCCCCGAAAGCGGCGGAAAGCCAAACCAAACCGCCCCGGCTGCCCCACTAAATCCGATATGCGACAGCGCATGGGCCGCAAACGCCTGACGCCGCAGCATCAGGAACCAGCCCACCGTTCCCGCCAGAACAGAAACAACCGCCGCGCCCACAAAGGCATGGCGCATGAAATCAAACTCGAACATGCAGCCCCCCGTCCGCAAGCTGCACAACCCGCGTAACAACCCCGGACAGAGCCTCGGTTTCATGTGACGTCAGAACAATCCCGATCCCCAGACGATCCGTCAAATCCCGCAACAGACGCACCGTCCGCTCCTGCCCCGCCTGATCGAGCGCCGCCAACGGTTCATCCAGCAACAGCAGATCCGGACTGCCCGCCAGAGCCTGCGCCAGCCCGACCCGCTGCCGCTCCCCGCCGGACAGCAGCCCCAGCGGACGATGCGCAAACGCCGAAGCCCCCGTCAGCGCCAGAAGCCGGTCCGCCTCTTCGCGCCGAGACCGCAGACGCAGCGGCAGCCCCCAGCGCACGCCGTCCACCGCCGCCCGCACATGACTGACCGCCGGAAGCAGCAGCGCCGCATCCGTCACACTCTGCGGCATGTAACCGATATGCTGCCGGGCCTGCGCCGGCGGCAAACCATGCGTGAGAATTTCGCCCGCCTGAAGTGGAATCAGCCCCAACATCGCCCGCAGCAGCGTGGACTTCCCCGCCCCGTTCCGCCCGGACAGAAGCGTCATGCCCGAAAGCGGCACCGTCAGGGACGCATCCCGCAACACACAGGTCGATCCTGCCGTCAGCGTCACGTCCCGCAGAACCAGCCCGCGCTCCGGCTGACAGCAGACCCGTTTATTTTCCGCCATCACCCAGCGCCTGCTCCACCGTCTGAAGAATGCCATGAACCCAGCCCTGCCAGGACTGCCCCGGTGGCAAAGTCTCCCCAATCGCCACAACCGGCAAGCCCACAGCCTGCGCCCGGTCCACCAGCCGGTCGATCTGCGGCGAATGAATCGCCGGATTGGTCATCAGCATCCGCACCTTACGCCCGTCAATCAACATATCAACCTGCGCCACATCGCGCGGAGACGGTTCCGCATGGTTCATGATCGCAAGAGCAAAATTCTCATCCACAACCGCCAGCCCCGCATCACGAAGCAACGTCTCCCCGACCGGCTCCACCGCCGCCACGGGCACAGCCTCATGACGGGCCTTCATCGCCGCCAGACGATCCGTCACGCCGTCCAGTTGCTTGCGGAACGCCGCCAACCGCTCCGCCACGGCCGGTGCGGAAATTCCCGGCTGATGCGACAGCCTGTCCGCAAAGACCTGCGCAACTTTCCCTACCGCCACCGGATCGAGAAAGAGATGCGGATTGTCGCCGGGCCGCCACCCCGCCAGAGACGCCACCACGATCCGCTCCGGCACGGAAGCCGTAAAGGGAAGCGCCCAGTCGTCATAGGTCGCCCCATTCACGACCGCGATGGTCGCCCCCGCCATGGCGCGCGCCATGGAGGGCGAGGGTGTCAGATCATGCGGATCGATCCCCGGCGTCGCCAGAAGGGCCTGCGTCTGCACATCCGCCCCCCCGATCTGCGCCGCCACATCGCACCAGGCTGCTTCAACGCACACCACACGCACGGGGGCCTGCGACGGCTCGGCCTGAGCGACGGCTACAGATCCTGAAATCAGTGCAGCCAGCAACAAAGCTGGAAAAAAACGCATCATGGTCCTCAGGGCAGGGGTCAAGGCTCAGGTGTTATAAAGTAACATTTACAGCCTGACCATCCTCACCGGATCGTCTTATCCCTGACGCAGATAAAGTGCCGCCGCCGCGGCCACAACCTTGCGCTGGTAATCCAGATTGAGCGGCAGCGTGCGGGAATGATAATCCCCGATCGCCTTCATCAGATTGCCATGCTCCTCATTCAGCGCCCTGCGCAGGATCATCGCCGCCGCTGCGATATTGAAACACGGCTCCAGCGCCAGACGCGCCGCAACCTGCGACACCGGCTGATGGGTCATGGACGCGATCGGCAAAATCCAGCGCGAATTGATCTGCATGAGCCCGATATCGACCGAACCGTCCGTATTGGTGCTGACATGCCCCATCGTCCCGCCCTCGACCCGCTGGATTGCAGGCAGGATGCGCGGCGGCAGATGGTAATGCAAAGCCGAAGCCAGCATACAGGCCAGCAGACCGCCAGCCATGATTATGAACAAACCACAGGGTGAATCATGCCCCAACCCTAGCATCGGAAGCGCCTGCCTGCCATCCTGAACCCCTCGTGATGACCGCAAAGGACAGGAGGACACGTGCAGGACACATCCGCGACCCTGACACTGGACGCTCTCGGCATTCCCTATGAACGCCATGTCTATGACTACGACCCCTCAGCAGGGAAACTCGGCGTGGCCGCCGCCGCAGCGCTGGGCCTGTCGCCGGATCACGTCTTCAAGACCCTGATGGTTCAGATCGACGGACGCCCCGCCTGCGTGGTGCTGCCTGCGGATCGCGAACTGGATTTCGCCCGCGTGGCACAGGCCTTTGGAGGCCGGAAAGCCAAGATGCTCTCCCGCCCCGATGCCGAACAGCGCACCGGCTACCGTATCGGCGGCGTGAGCCCTTTCGGACAACGCAGCGCCGTCCCCACGGCCTTTGAACAATGCGGCATGGACGGCCCGCCCGTCGTCATCAATGGCGGAAGCCAGGGCCTTCTGATCACGTTGTCCCCGCAGGATGCCCTGACCGCCACTGGTGGCCTCGTGGCCGATCTGGTCAAACCGCTTTAAAGGGCCGCTTTAAGCAGCGCCATATCCATCTGGATGGTCCACACGCCAGCGCAGAGCCGTCTCGACAATATCATCAAGCTGACTGAACTTCGGGTCCCAGCCCGTTTCCTTGCGGATCTGCGAAGAATCCGCCACCAGAACCGCCGGGTCTCCCCCACGGCGCGGCGCCCATTCCCAGGGCACTTTCCGGCCGCTGACGCGCTCGACACTCTGGACGACTTCCAGATTGGTAAAGCCCAGACCATTGCCCAGATTATACGTCACGGACCGCTCATCGAGCTGCCCCATGGCGCGGATATGCGCATCGGCCAGATCCGTCACATGGATATAGTCGCGCACACAGGTGCCATCGCGCGTCGGATAATCGTTTCCAAACAGCTTCAGCCCGGCCCGACGCCCCAGCGCCGCGTCGATCGTCAACGGAATGAGATGCGTCTCCGGCCGGTGATCCTCACCCAGACGTCCCTGTGCATCCGCACCCGCCGCATTGAAATAGCGCAGGCACGCGCTCTTCATACCGCAAATCCGGTCCGCCCAGACCAGCGCCCGCTCGATCAGATATTTGCTCTCGCCGTAAGGCGATCCCGGATCAACCGGCGCATCCGCCGAAATCAGCGGCGGACGATCATCGCCACCAAACAAAGCCGCCGTCGAGGAGAACACAAAGCGCTTTACGCCATGCCGCGTGCAGGCCTCGATCAGGTTCAGAGCTGTGATGTAATTCCGGCGCAAATAGAGAAAAGGCTGGCTCATGCTTTCGCCCACAAGCGACAGCGCCGCGAAATGCAGAACCGCATCCCACTGTCCCGAAGCCACCGCCCGGTCCGTCGCCTCTGCATCCGCCAGATCGACATGAATGAACTGCGCGCCCTGCGGCACGGCCGCCCGATGGCCCGTGCTCAGATTGTCGAGAACAACAACCTCATGTCCGCCATCTACCAGAGCCTGTGCCAGATGACTTCCGACAAACCCGGCCCCGCCCGTAACGAGATACTTCACTGATCCAGTTGTCCTTTTTCCAGAAATACCCGGCCCGCCATGACTGATCCATGACGGGCCGGCTCAAGTAAGAGAAGACCAGAACAGGTCAGAGAAGATTCTGGGCGCGGCTGAGGATCATGCTGCACAGCTTCTGCTTCATCTGCCCCTTGAGGCTCGACAGCGACAGCGGATTGCTACCCCCCGTCAGAAGCTGCCCCTGCTGTCCGGCGGCATAATCGCTGGAGGACGTCACGTCCTGTTTGCCTGTCAGGCTGCTCAGGGCTGAAGTGGCGCTGCTGCCACTCAGATAGTTGTTCTGCACACAATAGCTCAGAACACCCGCAACATTGCCCGTGCTGGCGGAAGACACGTTCGGCAGCATGCTGCCCATGATGCCGGTGCCCCCGGTCATGCCACTCATGCCCGACATGCCGCTCATGGCATTGCCCGCACTGCCAACACCCGGAATGGACTGGGCATGTGCCGAGGACGCAACAAGAGCAGCGACCACAAGACCCGCGAAGAGACCGTTCGAGTAACGCATCCTATTTCTCCTTCAGAAGACGCTCAGGGCAGCACCTGTCAGAAGTCACCGTCGCTGCCGACATGTTTACCGAAAGTGACGCTAACATAGGATGGCAGCGGGTTCACCCGTCTAACGTCCGCAGAACTCCCGCGCTGCACCATAAATATGGTAGAGCGAGCTGGCCGGAACGTCAGAGACTGTCGCGTTTCCAAAGGCGTCGAAGCGATCCACCCACAAAGCGCTCTTCTGATCGGGGCTGAACGTTCCAAAGAAATGTTCCGTCAGCCCCCGCAGAATATCCGGCCTCTCATTCCGACAGACAAGTAGGCGGCAAAGCTCGGTCTGCGGCCAGATCCGCGTTGCCTTTTCAACGGTCTGCCCTCTCTCCGTCACGGCATCCCACACGACAGCGCCCTCTCCGACACGCCCCACGCCATGTGCTATTCCGAACGCGAACAACCCGTCCGCCGCCCGGCCAATCGCGCCGGCGTCCGGCGTTCCCGGCTCAAGACGCAGATACTCTCCCAGCAGCCAAGCCCATTCAAAGAGATGCCCCGGTTCTACCCGGTTGCTCCCCACAGGAGCCGTCGGGCGCCAGTCTGTCATGAAATCTTCAAGAAGCGCCCCCGATCCGGGCTGGATAAATTTCCCCAGCGCCAGACGCACCAGAGAACGCGCCTCGTCCAGATAAAAGCTGTCTCCCGAAACCTCGAACAGCACCAGAAATGCCTCAAGCAGATGCATATGCGGATTCTGATGCCGGACCGCTCCCGTCAGCGGCACCTCGTCCAGAAACCCGCCATGCTCCGCCCGGAAAATCTGATGCAGTTCCAGCACCGTCTGCCGCGCCACTGCCAGAAAATCCGGATTGCCACTCAGGCGATACGCCCAGCCATAGGCAAACAGAATGAAGGCATGCGCATAGAGGTCCCGTTTCGTCCCGACCGGCGTTCCGTCCGGTGCGACGGAAAAGATCCACCCCGCCTGCCCGTCCCGATGGCGATAAAGCCGCTCGACCTTTTCCAGACACATCAGCGCCTGCCCGGACGCCTCATGCAGCCCGTCCAGCGCCGCCCGACAGAATGTCGAAATCTGCCGCGCCTGCACCATCAGCCGCGACGCTTCCAGAACCAGAGGCTCTCCGGAAAATGTCAGACGCTCGTGATACAGACCGCGTGTGCGATCAAACCCCACATCGCTCCAGAACGGCAATACCGTCCGCGTCAGCCAGCTGCCCCAAGGGGCCTGCTGCTCAGCATTCATGAGGGTCGGCAAAGAGGTGTGAGGCGTTCCGGTCTGCATTTGACTGCCGTATGAGAGCTGAACGTCCGCGTCAACAGACATAGATCAACCACAGCAGAGCCGGACCGGAAATTTCATATTTTTAGGAGAGAAGGAAACTGGTGGAGCCAATCGGGATCGAACCGACGACCTCCTGAATGCCATTCAGGCGCTCTCCCAACTGAGCTATGGCCCCACATGTTTCATCTGCGGCCCCTTTGGGACGGAGCCGGATGAGGGCGGTATATCGTCATGATTTCGCCCTGACAAGCCTGAAAAACAGATTTCGACAGCAGTTTTCACGCAGAAATCGCCTTCAGCCTCCGCAGTTCCTCCAATAACGGAAGCAGCGGCAGCCCCAGAACGGCATCCTGCGCCCCTTCGACAGCCGAAAAAAGCTGTATTCCAGGGCCTTCCAGTCGATACGCCCCCACACAGGATAGGATCGCCGCCCCTTCCCGCTCCAGATAGGCCTCAAGAAATGCCTCCGAAAACTCCCGCATCGTCAAACGCGGCGATGCCAGATGCTCCCAGATTTTCTCGTCCCCCTTATAGAGAACCACCGCCGTGCGCAGAACATGCGTCCGCCCCCGCAGCCGACGCAGATGCTCTCCTGCCTCCGCCACAGAGCCCGGCTTGGCAAAGGCCATTCCGTCCAAATCGAGAATCTGGTCCGCAGCCACAGTCAGATCCTCGAAGCCCACATCCCGTGTCGCGAGATTGGCTTTTGCATCTGCCAGAGCGATCGCCGTTTCCGAAAGCGTCTGTCCCTGTACCTCACAGGATCGCCGCAGCGCTTCCTCATCGAGATCGACCGGTCTGGCCTGCACCGTAAGACCTGCATTTTCGAGCAACATACGCCGGGCTGACGACCCGCTGGCAAGAATCAGGGAAGTACTGAAAGACATCATGATGTACGACTCCGTACTATCGACTGCGGAAAGGAGGACGAGTACTGCAAGAAACCCTGTGAAGGCATTGCGTCAGTACTGGGGTACATGGGGATAGTACCTGCCCTCCCGAAAGGAGTACCGAGTACCGTGGATTGTACGGTACACCAGCCGGAACTGGGGGTTGTACACAGCCTCTCTGTGGGCAATTCGGGATAGAATCAACGACTCCCTTGCAGACTGCGGCCTTCAGAGTTGTACACAGTGTGAACAAGACGGGGTACATTTTCAGAAAGCCGGGTACCCCGGTATCCACAGGGATCATCTTAACCTCCAGCATTTCTTTCTTTTTTCTTTTATGATTAGTGGGCGGCATGATTTCGGAAAACGCATCTTCCTCACCCTCATCAAAACCGCTTTTGCGGGCTCTCCGTGGTGAAGCCGTCTGGCCGCCTCCGGTCTGGCTCATGCGTCAGGCAGGCCGCTATCTCCCCGAATTCCGCGCCATGCGCGACAAGGCCGACTTCCTGACCCGGTGCATGACTCCGGACATGGCCACCGAACTGACGATCCAGCCGATCCGCCGCTACGGCATGGACGGCGCGATCCTGTTTTCCGACATCCTGATCCTGCCCTGGGCCATGGGTCAGTCTCTGGACTTCATCGAAGGCCGCGGCCCGGTCCTCGGCGCCATCCGCTCCGAAGCCGACCTCGCCCGGCTCGATCCCAAGCGCGTACAGGACGCCGTCGCACCCGTGCGCGAGACCTTGTCTCGCCTCGCCAAAGAGCTTCCTGACGTCACAACCCTTCTGGGCTTCGCAGGCAGCCCGTTTACGGTCGCCTGCTACATGGTCGAGGGCGGTGGATCGCGGGATTTCGCTGAAACCCGCCGCATGATGCAGACCAACCCGGCCCTGTTCGATCGCCTGATCGACACCCTGACTTCGAGTACCGCCGAGATGCTCTGCGGCCAGATCGAAGCCGGTGCGGAAGCCGTGATGCTGTTCGATTCCTGGGCCGGAATCTTGCCCCCTTCAGCATTCCGCCGCTACGTGATCGAACCGACGCGCCAGATCGTCGCGTACATCCGCGCCCGTCACCCCAACACCCCGCTCATCGGCTTCCCACGCCTCGGCGGCATCATGGTCCGCGAATACGCGCAGAAAACCGGCATCAACACGCTGGCGCTCGACACGGTCGCCGACCCGGCCCAGATTTCCGAACTCCTGTCTGAAGCCGTTCCGGGCCTCACCCTTCAGGGCAACATGGACCCGATGATCCTGTTCTCCGGCGGTGAGACAATGATCCGTGAAGCCCAGGCCATCCGCGACGCCATGCGCGGAAAACCCCATGTTTTCAATCTCGGACACGGCGTCATGCAGCATACGCCTCCTGAAAACGTGGCGGCCCTCGTCGAAGCGGTACGGTCCGTATGACAACCGCTCTGGATCCAGCAGGCGAGCTGAAACTGGTCATCTTCGACTGTGACGGCGTGCTCGTGGACAGCGAAGGCCCGTCCTGCCGGGCCACGGCGGAATTCGCCCGATCCAAGGGCCTGTCTATTTCCGACGAAGAGGCGCATCAGCGTTTCGCAGGCATGGCCCTGCCGCAGATCGTAACCGAACTCGAACACGAAATCGGTCATGCCCTTCCGGCAGAAACGGCAGTCATGCTGCGCGAAAATCTCGTACAGATGATGCAGAAAATCGCAGAACCTGTAGGCGGAGCGCCAGAAATGCTGGCAGGCGTACGGTCTTTGGGACTGCCGGTTCGCGTCGGATCGAATTCTTCCGTCCGAGAGATGGAAGCCAAGTTCGAAAAAACCGGAATGTCGCAGTATTTTCCCGAAAACCGCGTCCACTCCGCCAACGATATGGGCTGCCCCAAGCCCGCCCCGGACGTCTATCTGTACGCGGCAAAAGTAGAGGGCGTCCTGCCAGAAAGCTGTGTCGTGATCGAAGACAGCGATACTGGAGCAGAAGCCGCCTGGAAGGCTGGCATGGCCTGTGTGCTTCTTCGCCCGGAAGACATGCCCGCACCGCCCTTCTGGCCCGTCGAAGGCTCGGTCCGCATCGCCCATCTGGACGAGTTGGTACCGCTGTTGCGCCGGACGCTTGAAAGCCAGACACACGCATGACCGACTTTCTCGCGACCTATCAGAGCTGGATACTGTCCCTACACATCATGGCGTTCATCGCCTGGATGGC
The DNA here is from genome assembly GCF_018256175.1 of Gluconobacter sp. Dm-44. Taxonomy (NCBI): domain Bacteria; kingdom Pseudomonadati; phylum Pseudomonadota; class Alphaproteobacteria; order Acetobacterales; family Acetobacteraceae; genus Gluconobacter; species Gluconobacter sp. Dm-44. The sequence continues at coordinate 27,959 of NZ_JAERLZ010000002.1, forward strand.
CGGGACGTTCTATCTCCCGCGCCTGTATGTCTATCACTGTCAGGTGGTACCGGGGTCTGCCGAGAGCGAGCGGTTCAAGGTCATGGAGCGCAAACTCCTGCGCCAGATTATGACGCCCGCCATGATCGTGACATTCCTCGCAGGCGGCGCTCTGGCCTCCATTCCCGGACTGATCGACTGGAACGCAGGATGGTGGTGGACAAAGCTGATCTGCGTCTTCGGTCTCGCCGGATTCCACGGTGCCTGCGGCACATGGCGTCGCGGTTTCGCCGAAGACCGCAACCAGCATCCGGAAAAATTCTACCGGATCGCCAACGAAGTCCCCACCATCCTGATGATGGTTATCGTCATCATGATCATCGTCCGCCCCTGAAAAAGATCCCGAATAAAAGTTTTTGGTGAAGCTTTTTTCAAAAAGCTTGAAAAGACCGTCACCTTTTTGAAAAAAGGCGACACCCCAAAACTTTTATCACTTTTAGATCAGGCAGTATTTTACGCCGGTCATCTGTTCCGAGACGGTCCACAGACGCGCGGCCAGTTCGGGTACATGCGCCAGAGCCGGCAGCCCCGCGATCCCCGGCACGCCACGGCGTTCTCCCGGCCCCTGCGGGCCATAATAGCTGCCGTCATGCGCCTGCGGACTGGCAAGAGCATAGAGCAGCGGCCACGCCCCCTCCTCGACGGTTTGCCCCATGGCGTGAAACACCGGCCCGGCGACACTGCGCGCCAGACTGCGCATGAACCGCGCGGCTTTGTTGGCGGACTGGTCCAGACTGCCGTTATTCGCGACGATATCACTCGCCGCCCACCCCGGATGCGCCGCACGCGAATGAATGGGCCAGGGCGCTTTCGCGGCCCGGCGGTTCAGTTCGAGCGCAAATAGCAGGTTGGACAGCTTGCTCTGACGATACCGCACCATCGGATTGTAGGAATGCCGCGCATTCAAATCACCAAACGGGATTTCGCCCTTCAGCGCCGCGAGAGAGGCCACGGTCATGACCGTGGCATTCCCCGCCGCCAGCAACGGCAGCAGCCGTCCGGTCAGAGCGAAATGCCCGAGATGGTTTGTCCCGAACTGCAGCTCGAAACCGTCTTTCGTCGTCAGACGCGTCGCAGGCCCCATGACCCCGGCATTGTTCGCAAGAAGATGGATCGGCTCGCCCCGGCTGCGCATCGCGGAGGCAAACGCCTCGATCCCGGCCAGAGACGCCAGATCCAGCAGTTCAAACCGCGCTTTGACGAACGGCACGCGCTCCTGAAGCCGTGCCAGCGCCGCCTGTCCTTTGTCATGACTGCGACCGCTCAGCACGATCGCAGCACCCTGCTTCGCCAGCCCGCAGGCGACTTCGAACCCCAGCCCTCCGGTCGATCCGGTGATGAGCGCCGTCTTTCCGTCCAGACGGTCAAGAGAGTCCGTAGACCATGCGGGAGCGGAGGGCTGTGTCATGACGTCTGTCCTTCCAGTCTGTGTCAGCTCGGTTTCTTGTCCATACGCGATTCCTCACGCTTTTCGTCTTCCTCGGCCTGCCGGAGCGCCTCATCCGTCAGGCGCTTCTCGTTCTTCTTGAGAAAAACGAGCCCCCCGATCAGACAGCAGACCCCCACGACCGCCATGGCGATCCCGACCGGCCCGGTGATCTTCTCGATCTGCTTGCCAAGCTCATAGGTCACAAAGGCATAGCCACCGGCCCAGCAGATGCCACCGAGCGCATTGAAGAACAGGAACGAATGCCAGGGCATCCGGTTCGCTCCCGCCAGCAATGCGACGAACACGCGCAGCACCGCGACGAAACGCCCCAGAAACACGACGATCCCACCATGCCTGCGGAACAGATACCGCCCCAGCATCAGCCGCTCTTCAGTCAGACCAACTTTCTGACCGTGCTTTTTCAAAATGCCGTAACCGAAGTGATGGCCGATCAGATAGCCGATATTGTCGCCCATAATGGCGCCAAGCACGGCTGCCAGCGCGATCCAGCGGATTTCAAGATGATGGGTGCTGCCTGCATAAAGCGAAGCGGCGATAATGACGCTCTCCGCTGGAAGTGGAAGTCCCATGCTCTCGAACATGACGGTGATGCCGACGACGCCATAGCCATACTGCACCAGCATGTGATCGAGAAAATGACTGAGATGAAACAGTGTCCTGGTCCTGTTCAAGCTGTGGCGGAAGAGAGTGCCACGGGCTACGATACTACGGCATCGGAGACAGGATGAAAAATGACGCCCCCTTCCCCCGCATCTTCCGCAGCCTTGTCGGGACACTGGCCGTCCTGGGTGACGCCCGAACTCGTGGCCGGACGCACACTGTCCTTCTCCGAACTGCGCACTGCTGGGGAGTGGATTGTGTGGCTCGAAAGTCGCCCCGACGAACAGGGTCGCTCCGTCATCACGGCCCGCGACCCTGAAGGCCACATCCAAAACCTGATTCCGCCGGAATACTCGGTCGGCACCCGTGTGCATGAATATGGCGGTGGCGCATGGGACGTACGCCTGAAAGACAACGCCAAAGACAATGCCCCGCAGGTCGTTTTCAGCGATCGCAAACGCGGCGGTGTCTGGTTCAGTGACGGCACGACAGCCACGCAATGGGCCGTGGCGGGTGAAAGTCCCGAACACCGATACGCCGACCTGACGTTCGACCCGGTTGCCAACGCCGTATTTTGCGTGCGTGAAAGCCATGGCGATGGCGTGCCGGTCGCAGCGCTGGTCCATGTGCAGGCCGACGGACGCGAAATCGTGCTGGTCGAAGGCGCGGATTTCTACGCCGCCCCCCGCCCCTCACCCGATGGAAACTTTCTGGCTTGGTTCAGTTGGAACGACCCGGCCATGCCCTGGACCGCCACGACCCTTTCCGTCGCCCCCTTCGACCGCACAACCGGCACACTCGGCCCCGTCACCGACCTGACCGGACCCGAACCCTGCAGCATCATCGAACCCTGCTGGTCCCCCGACGGCACGCTCTACGCCACGTCCGACGCTGAAGGCCGCTGGACCCCCATCCGCTTTTCCCATGACGAGACAGGCTGGCACCCCCACTCCCTCGATGGCGCCAATGCCGAAATCGGCCTGCCGCACTGGGTGTTCGGGCAGCGCAGCATGGCCCCGCTGCCCGGAAACCGCCTGCTGGCCCTCGGCATCCGCCACGGCCTCAACCACGTCCTGCTGGAAGACAACGGACGCTGGACCGAACTTGCGCTCGGCACGCCCGTCAACGTCCCCGAACCTCTCGGAAACGGGCAGTTCGCATGGATCGACGCCCCGGCCGATGCCCCCGCCGCCATCGCCTTCGGCCGCCCCGGCGAAGCCTACGACCGCTTTCGCATCAGCGTCACCCTCCCGCACGGCGTCACGAAAGCCGATATCGCAACCCCCACCCCCCTGAGTTTCCCAACTGCAAACGGTGCAGAAGCTCATGCCTTGGCCCACGCCCTGTTCTACGCCCCCGCCAGCAGCACCAGCGCCCTGCGGGAAGGCGAAAAACCCCCGCTTATCGTCATGGCACATGGCGGTCCGACCGGCCGCGCCAATCCGTCCTTCGCCTTTAAAGTGCAGTGGTGGACGTCGCGAGGTTTTGCCGTCCTCGACGTCAATTATCGCGGCTCAACCGGCTTTGGCCGCGCCTACCGCGAAGCACTGGACGGACAATGGGGTGTCGCGGATATCGAAGACTGCCTCGCCGGCGTGCAGGCCGTGCTCGATCGCGGCCTCGCCGACCCCGCCCGCTGCGTCATCCGCGGCAGCAGCGCCGGCGGCCTGACGGTCCTCGGCGCCCTCGCACAGTCAGACCTCTTCGCCGCCGGAACCTCCCTCTACGGCGTCACGGATCTGCGCGCTCTCGCCGAAGAAACCCACAAATTCGAAGCCCGCTATCTGGACGGGCTGATCGGCCCCTATCCCGAAGACGAGGCCGTGTATCTGAAACGTTCTCCCATCACGCAGGCCGAGGGCATTACCGTTCCTGTCCTGTTCCTGCATGGCGGCGCAGATAAGGTCGTCCCCCTGTCACAGGCGGAGTCCATGCGCACAAAACTCGAACATTCCGCCCTGCACGTCTATCCGGAGGAAGCCCATGGCTTCCGCGCCCGCGAAACCATAGAAGACGCCCTGCAACGGGAACTCGCCTTCTATCAGAAGGTTTTTAGTGCATAGATCCCGATTTTAGTCGTCAGAGAGTCCAAACTGGCTGGGATAGGGCATGGCGTTGCGGCTGAGCCTCTTCTTTTTCCAGTCCGCCAGCGCCCTGTCATATTCGACATGGCGCAGGGCGAACTGCAGCGCTTCCACATGTCGCTCGTTTTCGGGGTCCATCAGGTTCCGGCGCCAGCCCGCCGCAATCAGCCAGTATTCCCCGGCCAGTCGCCAGTCTCCGGCCTCATGATGCTCCAGCGCCAGACGCTCAAGTCCATGATATTTATTTTTCGGATTGGCGAGCGCTTCGGGCGTGAGAATGAAATCATCCCCTTTCCAGAGGAACGTCGATTTCATGTAGGGAAACTGCCGGGTCATCACACCCGGATCTCCGAAATGTTCTTTAATCAGCATCGGAACCAGTCTGTCGTAAGACCTACGCCATTCGCACTGCACAGACCGTTTCCCTGAAAATCACATTGAAAGAGTGCGGCCTCTATAACGAACAGGAACACCAGAGTCGATTTCTTCAACCTGCTCCCTGTCCCGCGTTAATAACAATATAATTGTTATTAATAAATAAAATTATGTTATCATTCAATCTATACCGTAATTGTCAAAGAAAATATTCGAAGTCCCGAAAACAGGTTTGAATTTCCATAATACTTCTTCTAAGAAGCCTGACCGCAATTACCGATGCCCTTTTCAGGCCCGAACGCTCTGTCATGCGTTCAGAGGGCACAGGGTTATTTTTTCGGCACGATTCCTTCTCTCTCCCGTCAGAGTCCCCGAGCCTTATGGACACCAAAACCCTCTTCTCCGGAATGGCGCTGGCCTTCGGAGCATACTCCGCATTCGCCATTAGCGACGCCTTCTCCAAATTGCTGGACGGGAGTCTCGATCCCTTCGAGGTTGCGTTTTTTGGCGGGGTGTTCGGGTTCCTCGTTCTTCCCTTCATCCGCAAATCAAACGAGTCCTACCTCGACATCGTGCGCCCGAAGCTTCGCGGCATGTGGCTGCTGCGGGCTGTCTGCGTCTTCGTCGCCACGGCTGCCAGCGTCGAAGCTTTCATGCTGCTCTCGATGCCCGAGGCCCTGTCGATCACCTTCCTGATGCCGCTGTTCGTCACGATCCTCTCCGTCGTGCTGCTCAAGGAGAAAGTGACGTTCTGGGCATGGCTTGCGGTTGCTTTGGGCTTTGCGGGCGTTCTGATCGTGCTGCGTCCGGGAATGCGCCCGCTCAATCTGGGCCATCTCTGTGCGCTTCTGGCAGCCTGCGCCAATGCGGGCAGCGTGATCGCCTACCGGATCGCCAGCAAGGAGACCGTGCGCCTGTCGCTCTTCGGGTCCAGCCTGATGGGCGCACTGGTCGGCAACGGTCTCCTCATGCTCGCCCACGCCACATGGCCCTCCAGCACAAAGATCTGGTTCTACCTGTTCGGCTACGGCTCCCTGGCCGCCCTCGGACAGCTCTGCATGATGCTCGCAACCGCCAGAGCACCGGCAAACCGCGTCGCCCTGCCGCAATACAGCCAGATGGCCTGGGGCGTTGCGCTGAGCTACTTCCTCTTCAAACAGCCGCTTGATCGCTGGACCTTCGTCGGTATCGCGGTCCTGACAGCATCAGGCATGCTGAACTGGATCCGTCAGCGCATCCGCTACGAGAAAATGGCAATGAAAGAGCGTCTCGAACGCCTCAAGGCGCGCAAAGTCGCCAAGGGAAACCTCAAAGCCGCCAAGCAGAGCGCGCTCTCCACTCGCTAAACACGCGTTCCGCCGCTGCGCATGCGGGTCAGAATGCTGACTCTCAGAGACGCGGCGGCACGCCTGATGACGGCTCTATAATCCCTGGCTCCAGCTTCCGGATCACCCGGAATGCCGTCACGACCGCGAGACTGCCAAACAGCACCACGCCCAGCGACTGCCCGACCAGAATCCCGACCGGCCCATAAGCCGACCCGATCCAGACGAACGGAATGGTCCCCAGCGTCGCCCGGCCCCAGTTGAAACCCGTGGAATAGAACGGGTGCCCCAGATTGTTGAACGCCGTATTGGCCACAAACAGCAATCCGACGAACATGTAACTCAGCACCAGCCAGCAGCAGAACAGTCGAACGATATCGACGCCCACCCCCTGAAGCTCGAAAAGCTGGATGATGTAAGTGTGCGCCGCTGCCAGAACCAGCCACGTCGTGCCCACACACAGCGCCGTCAGTTTCAGTGCCGCTAGAAGCGCCTCCTGCACACGAGGGATCTGCCGCGCGCCGAGGTTCTGCGCCATGATCGGCCCGACCGATCCTGTCAGTGCAAAAACGAGCGAAAACGCCACCGGCACGATCCGGTCGATGGTCGCCTGTCCCGAAACAGCATTGAGCCCGAACCGCGCCATCGCATGCGTCACGAACAGCGCGCCCGTCGGCGTCGCCAGATTGGTCGCAATCGCCGGAACCGCAATCCCGCCAATCAGCCGTGTGGACGGCCCGAAAGCGGAACGCTGCGGCCATTCCAGCATGGCGTGGCCCCGAAGATTCAGAAATCCGCTCGCCGTAATGGCCAGCCGCGCCAGAACCGTGCTGATCGCTGCCCCCTCAAGTCCCAGATGCAGCCCGAAAATCATGATCGGGTCCAGACACGCGGACACAGCCGCCCCCGTCAGTGTCACCCGCATCGAGCGTTTGGCATCTCCCACTGCCCGCAGCAGCGATGAAAGCGCCATCCCAAGACACACAAGCGGCAGCGCCGGCGACACGATATGCAGGAACGTGGCGGCATGCTCCTGCGCCGCGCCATGCGCGCCCAGCAAGCCAAGCAGAGGCATGGCAAAGGTCGCCGTCAGCAGGCCCAGAACGGTCGCAATCCCAACCATGACCACCAGAAACGCCGAGGCCATCCGACGCGCCTCGGCATGCTGACACGCCCCGATCAGCCGCCCCGTGCAGGCCCCAAGCCCGATCGTCATGCCAATGGAAACCGACACCTGCACGTAGCTGACCGCCGTCGCAAACGCGATCGCCGCCGTGAGCGTCTTGTCATGCAGATGCGAAATATAACCGTAATTGAGCAGATCCACGGCAAACACGGCCATCAGCCCGATCGCCCCGGTCCCGGCCATCGTCACGACATGACGCATGATGCTGCCATGAACGAATCTGGCCGGTCTTACCGGGGAATCGTCGGGAATACAGGGCTTTTTGGGGTCGTCATCTGGCTCTGGCATGTCCCTATATCATGCCCGTTTCAGGGAAGGAGAACCAGAGGTCGGGAGCGTTTTTTCGCCCCGGTCTTTACTCTGTCTCTGTTCGTAACAGTAGGCGAATCCGCCCTTTTCGGGCTTGTAAGGACTTCTTTAATATCCGGTGTGGAATCCTCGGCAGCGATGCTCGGGCATACGACCCGCAGCCTGTTCCATGTCCGGGAGTATGCCATGTCCTCGATCATCAATGCAGTTCACACTGCCGTCAGCGGCCTGAACTCGCAGTCACACGCCTTCAGCGATCTGTCCAATAACATCGCCAACAGCCAGACCACCGGTTACAAGGCCAGCACCACCAGCTTCGAGGACTACGTCACCAACAACGAACTGGCCAGCGACGGCGAAGCCCTGAGCGACAGCGTCGTCGCTACCACCCGCCAGCACAACGACAACCAGGGTATGGTGACGACCTCGACCAACAGCACGGCCCTCGCCATTTCGGGAAACGGCTTCTTCAACGTCGTGCAGGCCACCGGCCAGAGCAACGACAGCACCCCTGTTCTCGGCACACAGCAGTATTACACCCGCAATGGTGACTTCTCGCAGGACAAGAACGGCTATCTGGTCAACACGTCGGGCTATTACCTCGAAGGCTACAATGTCAACGCCTCCACAGGCACCCTGAGCACAGCCCTCAGCCCCATTCGGGTGCCCTCCACCGTCAAATTCCAGCCGACGGAAAGCACGAAGCTGACCCTGACCGGCCAGATCGGCAGCACCGCCACTTCCAGTGGCGGAAGCGCTACGACGTCGGCTACGGCCTATGACAGCAAAGGCAACGCCCAGACTGTCTCCCTGAACTGGACACAGGTGAACGCCACGACCTGGACCGTCAGCAACGCCAGTGACGCGACCAACAGCGCGACCGTGACGTTCGATTCCTCCACCGGCGCGATTGCCTCCGTCAACGGACAAAGCCAGGCCTCTGGCTCTACCGCCAGCTTCGAATATGACGGCTCACCCCAGGACATGACCGTCAGCCTCGGAACCATCGGCGGCACGAGCGGCGTCAGCCTCGCAACGGACGGCTCAACTCCGACCGGCGTTACGGCGGTGTCCGACAGCGTGACCACCGGCACGTTCTCCGGCATTTCCATGCAGACGGACGGCTCGGTTATGGCAACGTTTGACAACGGCTACTCCCAGCTCGTCGCCAAGATCCCGCTGACAACCTTCGCAAGTCCGAACAACCTGTCTCCCCAGAACGGACAGGCCTACACCGCCACGTCCCAGTCCGGCACTCCGCAGATCAACGCCGTCAATACCAATGGCGCCGGCACCCTGAGCACGGCCTCGGTCGAAGACTCCACAACCGATCTGACTGGCGATCTCAGCAAGCTGATCGTGGCCCAGCAGGCCTATGGCGCGAACACGAAAGTCGTCTCCACGGCCGACCAACTTCTTCAGACAACCCTGGCAATGATCCAGTAAGCACGACTGAAGGGACACCGGATCCATGGGACTGAACAGCGCACTCTCGATTGCAACTTCCGGCCTGAATGTCGTTCAGAATGCCATGGCCGTTGCCTCCAACAACGTCTCCAATGCAGGGACAAGCGGCTATATCAAGGAAAGCGCCAACGTCCAGTCGAGCGTGGCTGGCAATACAGGCAACGGTGTCCGCACTGCTGCCACCACACTCGCGACCAACCAGCAGGTCCAGAAGGCGCTTTACGCCCAGAACGCGGATGTGGCGGCCTACACGGCCACCAGCAATTCCCTGTCCAACATCACAGCGCTTCAGGGCTCCACCAGCGCCACATCCGGCAGCAGTGGAACGCTTTCAGATGAACTGGGTAACCTCCAATCGGCCCTGACGTCCCTGACTTCTACGCCTGATAGCGCCTCGGCCCAGAGCACGGTCGTCTCCGCCGCGTCCACCTTCGCCCAGTCCGTCAACACGCTGGCTTCGGCCTATCAGACCCAGCGTCAAACGGCCCAGAATGCTGTCGTTTCTTCGGTCTCGGACATCAATACCGATCTTACCACGATCGGCACCCTGTCCACCAAGATCATGAACCTCAAAAGCACGGGTCAGGACACGGCCGCGCTGGAAAACCAGCGCTATACGGCCCTCTCCTCCCTGTCCTCCGAGCTTTCCGTCTCATGGTCCGAGTCCGCAAACGGCGACATGACCATCGCCACGGCCGATGGTGTCACCTTGCCCACGCGTGACACCAGCAGCTCCAGTGGCGCGACCGTCTCGTCAACATGGCCGCTCACCACGTCGTCCGCCCAGATTTCGGTCAGCACGACCTATCCCGGCACATCGTCCAGCAACACCATTCCCGCCATCACCCTGAACGGTCGCGATGTCACCACGCATCTGACGGGCGGGACGCTGGGCGCAAACATCACCCTGCGCGATACGACGCTCCCCACCATGCAGGCGCAGCTGGACTCCCTGTCTTCGACGGTCGCCACCCGTTTTCAGGCTCAGGGCATGTCCCTGTTCACGACATCGGGCACAAACGGCGTTGTTCCGGGAACCTCCCAGACAGACCTTATTCCCACCGGAAGCGTCGGCTTTTCGCAGGACATCAGCGTGTCCAGCACCTATTCCAGCGACCCATCCAAACTGCTCGACAGCACGACGTCCGGCACGCAGACCATCCAAAACGTCCTGAGCTACACGTTCGGCACAACCTCAGATGCTTCCGGAACTGCCCAGACGGCTGCGCCCAGCACAAATCTCGGAATGACCGGAACCCTGTCCACCGGATACACGGGCAACCAGAAAATTATTTCCCTTGCGACATCCCTGACCGCCAATCAGGCCGCCACGGCCAGCGATGCAAGCAGCGGCCTTGCCCTGTCGCAGACAACGCAGACCAGCCTGACGTCCAATCTGTCCGGAACGTCCACCGTCTCCATCGATACGGAAATGGCGAATATCGTCACGCTCCAGAACGCCTACGCTGCCAACGCCAAGGTTGTTTCGACCGTCCAGACAATGTTCAGCGCCCTGCTGAGCGCAATCGGAACCTGATCATGACCGGAACCATCTCCAGCTTCGGCTTTGGCGGAATCTCCAGCCAGCTCCTTCTCGGCGTCCAGAATCTGTCTCAGGCGAAAGACGCCCTTCAGCTTCAGGCCAGCACCGGCGTTCTCGCCAGCAGCTATGCCGATCTCGGGTCTTCGCGGACACAGGCCCTTGCGCTTCAGCCCGCCATCACGCAGGTTTCTGCCTGGACAAGCAACGTCACGAACGCCCAGACGACGCTGACGACAACACAAAGCGCCCTGTCCCAGATTTCCACCATCGCCCAGGACCTGACGAGTTCGCTTTCCACTCTTGGCAGCACGCTGTCTTATTCAACCGTCACGACGGCTGCCTCTGCCGCCCAGTCGGCGCTGACCTCTCTCGGCAACCTGCTCAACACCCGACAGGGCGACAGCTACGTCTTCGCCGGGCAGCAGAACACGACCGCTCCCGTCAGCACGGATCTGGGCACGTCGGACCTCGCGACCCAGATTGCCAAAACAGTCAGCCAGCTCGGATCGACCAACGCAGCGGATGTGCTCAGCACAACGGAAAATCTGGCCAGCAATACGGCTGCCGGACAGCCTTTCTCGGCCACGCTGTCCACATCGCCCGATCAGGCACAGCAGCAGAACACGCGCATCGTCGTCGGACAGTCTGAAACAGTGTCCGTCGGGATGGTCGCCACACAGGGCGCGACATCCACGTCCACCACTTCCCCGATCCGCGATCTTATGCGCAATCTGATGGTGGTCGCTTCCCTAGGCTCGTCGTCCACCAGCACCACCGACTACGCCAGCCTGATTTCCGGCCTTCAGAGTTCCATGAGCACGGTTACGAGCGGCCTTGGCACCATGAGCGGCCTGCTCGGGGTCCAGCAGAACAGCCTGACCAACCAGACCGCCATGCTGACCCAGATGTCCTCGGCTTTAACGACCCAGCTCGGTCAGGTGAAAGACGCTGATCTTGCACAGGTTTCCACGCAGGTGACGGATACCAACAACCAGCTTCAGGCGTCCTATTCCCTGATCGCGGACATGAAAGGCATGACGCTGGCTTCTTACCTCTGATCAGGCCTTTGATCCCGGTTGAAAAACCGTTTGTGACATCGCATATCAAGATCACTTTCCTGAACGGAGATTGATGAAATGAGTGAAACGAACAACCAGCAGGCCGCCGAAAAGCATGAGTTCAGTGCAGAGGTTGGACGGCTGCTGGACCTTGTGGTCCATGCCCTTTACTCGGATCGTGAAATCTTTCTGCGCGAACTCGTCGCCAATGCGGCGGACGCGACGGACAAACGCCGTTTCGAAGCTCTGACAGACAGTGCTGTGGCGCTTCCCGAGAATGCGTCCATTCGCATCAATCCGGACAAAAGCCAGAAAGAGCTGACAATCTCCGATGACGGCGTGGGCATGACCCATGACGAACTGGCCCAGAACCTTGGCACGATCGCCCGCTCCGGCACGCGCGCTTTCGGAGAAAAGCTGAATTCGGCAAAGCCTGAAGACCGCCCGAACCTGATCGGTCAGTTCGGCGTCGGGTTCTACGCAGCTTTCATGGTCGCGGACCGTGTGGAGGTTACCTCCCGCAAGGCCGGTTCCGATCAGGCCTGGACCTGGTCTTCGGACGGCAAGGGCGCCTTCACGCTGAGCCCCGCGTCCCGCTCCACGCCGGGCACCGATATCGTCCTGCACATGAAAGACGATGCCGACGAGTTCCTCGACAGCTGGCGCCTGAAATCCATCATCCGCAAATGGGCGGACCATATCTCCTGGCCCATTACCCTGCGTGAAACCAAGGAAGACGGCACCACGGAAGATCAGGCCGCCAATGAAGGCACGGCCCTGTGGAGCAAGCCGAAATCCGACATCACGCCGGAACAGTATGCCGAGTTCTACCGGCACATTGCCCACGCTTTTGACGAACCCTATGCGACGCTGCACTGGCGCGCGGAAGGCGTGACCGAATTTACGGCGCTGCTGTTCCTGCCCAGCGCCCGCCCGTTCGACTTCATGGAACAGTCCCGCGAAAGCCGGATCCATCTCCATGTCCGCCGGATGTTCATCACCGACGAAGCGGAACTGGTTCCGAACTGGATGCGCTTCGTGCAGGGCGTGGTCGATACGGAAGACCTGCCGCTCAACGTTTCGCGTGAAATGCTTCAGGCCACCCCGGTTCTGGCCCGCATCCGTAAAGCGGTCACCAAGCGTGTCCTGACCGAGATTCGCAACCGTGCGAAGGACGCCGAGGGCGGTTTCAACACGTTCTGGGAAAACTTCGGCGCGGTCATCAAGGAAGGCTTGTGGGAAGACGCCGAACACCGGACGGAAATCGCCGGTTTCGCCCGTTTCCATTCCACCCAGGGCGACGATCTCGTCACGCTGGACGACTATATTGCGCGCATGAAGGATGGTCAGGACGCCATCTATTACCTGACCGGCGACAATCTTGACGCACTGAAATCCTCTGCCCAGCTTGAAGGCTTCCGCGCCCGGGGTCTTGAAGTCCTGCTGCTGTCCGATCCGGTTGATGGCTTCTGGCCGGAGCGCCTGTCCTCCTATCAGGACAAGCCGCTGCGTTCCGTCGCCCATTCCCATGGCGATCTGGAAAAATTTGAATCCACGGATGCCGATACGACCGAAGCCGCGGATGTCGAAAAGCTGGTTCCGGCCCTCAAGGACGCCCTTGGCGAGCAGGTCAAGGACGTTCGCAGCACGGTGCGTCTAACGGGAAGTGCCGTCGTCATCACATCCGATGGCGGACCGGACCTGTCGATGCAGCGCCTGATGCGCCGCTCGGGTCAGGCCATGCCCGCCATGCCGCCGATCCTTGAAATCAACCCGAAGCACCCGCTCATCAAGGCTCTGGCCGAGCGGGTTGCAAAGGGCGAGAGCATTACCGCCTATGCCAGCGTCCTGCTGGATCTGGCGCGTGTGCAGGAAGGCGAACCCCTGCCTGACCCGACCGGTTTCGGCCGTTCGCTCGCCACGCTGCTGGCGGGGCCGGCTGTCGGATAAAGCGGATCTGAACGCAGCATTCGTTTCGTTCCTATCCATCAAAGGCGAGGGATTTTATTCCTCGCCTTTTCTTTTTGCTAAGTTCCGGTGAGATATGGAACAGGTGCATGATTAAAGGAGTAGCAGACCGTGATCGACGATTTCCGCTTTGGCCGCATAACGATCATCGGCGATCTGCTGCTGGATCAGTATATCTCAGGAGACGTCAGCCGTATTTCTCCTGAAGCCCCCGTCCCCGTCGTCCTGCATGATGGCTTGCGCTGCGTGCCGGGCGGAGCCGCAAATGTTGCGGTCAATGCTGCCGCTCTGGGGGCGCAGGTGCATCTTGTCGGTCTCGTCGGCGAAGATGAGTCGGCCCAGCGACTGAAAGACAGCCTGAACCTCTGGCCCACCATCCAGACGGACGGGATCGTCTCCGCCCCGGACTGGACCACCATTACCAAGACCCGCGTCGTCAGTGGTCGCCAGCAGATTGTGCGTATCGACGTCGAAAAACTGGCCCCCCTTTCCGACGCACTTCAAAAGCGCCTCATGGAAGAAGCCCTCCGCGCGATTGAGCTTTCGGACGTGCTCGTCTGCTCGGACTATGCCAAAGGCGTTCTGACGGATGAGGTCCTGAAGGTCATCATTGCAGCGGGACGTGCCAAAGGCATTCCTGTTATTGTCGACCCTAAAAGACGCACGCTGGATGCCTATGCCGGTGCCACACTCGTGACGCCCAATCGGATCGAAGCGGAACAGGCGAGCGGACTGTCTGTCCGGACGGATGACGATGTCCTGAAGGTTGCTGAAATCCTCTCCCGGCAGTTCGGCGGCGACGTTCTCGTCACCCGTTCGGAAGACGGCATGACGCTGTGGCAGCGTGACGCGACCCCCCTGCATGTCGCCAGCCGCAAATCCGAAGTGTTCGATGTTTCCGGCGCCGGAGATACCGTCGTCGCCACGGTCGCCGCAGTGCTGTCTGCCGATCAGACGCTGGAAACTGCCGTTGTCATCGCGACAGCCGCGGCCGCCCTGTCTGTCAGCAAATTTGGCACCGCCACCGTCTCGCGCGAAGAACTCTCCCGCGAACTTCTTCAGGAAATGCCTGAAACAGGCGCGCTTGTTCCGGTCAAACAGGCTGCCCGTATCGTGGAAAGCTGGCAGCGGCATGGTGCAAAAGTCGTGTTCACGAATGGGTGCTTCGATCTGGTCCATCCGGGACATGTCAGCCTGCTTCAGGCGGCAGCCCGCGAAGGAGACCGCCTCATCGTGGCCCTCAATACCGACAGTTCCGTCAGCCGTCTCAAAGGGCCAACCCGTCCGATTCAGAAGGAAGATGCCCGGGCCAGGGTGATCGGCGCCCTGCGTGCGGTCGATCTGGTCGTGCTGTTCGACGACGACACCCCGCTCGACGTCATCCGCACCCTGAAGCCCGATATTCTCGTCAAAGGAGCGGATTATACGGAAGATCAGGTCGTCGGTGCCGATGTGGTGAAGGGATATGGCGGCAAGGTGGTGCTGGTGGACCTCGTGGAAGGCCAGTCTACCACACGCCTCGTCAAAGGAATGCAGTCAGCCCCGGCCTGAGGCCCGTGTCCCCGGCCTCATGGCCGCCCGCTGCCGGATTTCACGGGGAGATGCACCGAATTTCTGCCTGAAACGCCGGGAAAAATGCGCGGCATTGCGAAAGCCGTGGTTTAGAGCGATTTGAGCAATCGGGAGCGCATCATGGGCCGGATTCGTCAGATCCGAGTGAATGCGCTCCAACCGACGGTTCAGAATCCAGCCCGCGACCGCGCCTTCTTCCCCGTCGAAAAGCTGGTAAAGCGCCCGTGTCGAAATCCCGGAAGCCTCCGCAATGCTCTGCGGGGTCAGATCATGCTCGTGCAGCCGTGATTCAATATGACGCCGGATATGCCTCTGCCGATGCCGCCGGCGTCCCGCCACGCTGACTTCCAGATCCAGACAATCCAGAATTGTCGTGATCATCAGATCCGTGACATGTTGCAAAAGGCGCTGACGCGTCTGGGGGATGGCATCGTCCAGAACGCCAGATTCAAGCATGGAAGCCTCGGCCAGCAGAAAAGCCCCTGGCCCCCGCGCCAGATCAAACGACAGCGGGGGCAGGCCCGAAAGCATGGGAAGATGTCGCAACAATGCCTGACGCGCCACACTGAGCAGAAAGACATCAGCCGTGGGCTCGATGCCGGGCGGTTTGGCGAGTGTGGAGAACTGGTGCGGGTCCAGATACAACTTGCCCGTGGACTGCCGAGACAGCACCAAAACCGTCCGACCCTGATCCAGAAGGGTGGCAATTGCCGGTGACAGCGCCGTGCGAAGACGAACGACAGACGGGTCCATCCCGCGGGGAGAGGCCGCAAGCGTCGCCAGCGGAATGATGCGCTGGGCATTCAGGCTGCCGTGAGGGATGTCAGTCACGACCATGCTCTGGAGAAGAATGTTGAGATTCCGTTAAACACCATTTTCAGTAGTAAAGCCAATTGAAACAACCATAACGGGCTGGATATAGGGAAAATCAGCCAGAATGGAAATAGTTGTCTCGTATTTCATACTGTGTCGCCAAAGGACGTGCTCTGGATGTCTGAAGCGTAGCCTTCAAACAAAGTAAATATTTTTTTATAAAAAGAATTATATTTCTATAGAATATGGAATTTCTTTCGAATTATTTATAATATACCCGTGGTGGGTAAAAAACAGAACTTGGGTTTTCTCTGAAAGCTCCGCGAGTATCTCCATTCCCGCTCCCGTCCGGGCTTCATCGAACGTCACGAACAGATCATCCGCCAGAAATGGCAGACGAATACCCCGCTCCAGCGCCTGTTCTACTGATGCCAGACGCAGTGCCAGATAAAGCTGATCGCGTGTGCCCTCGCTCATTGCGTGAACCGGAACAGGCGTCGTGCTCGCCATGCGCTGCCCCGCCAGAACCAGACCGTCCGACCCGCTCTCTTCCGTCACAAGCCCCTCGTACCGCCCAAGCGTCAGACGTGAGAACAGGGCCCCCGCCCGCGACAGAAGAGGTCCATGCGCCTGCTGACGGCCCTGCTCCACCAGCCGTGACAGCATCAACTGTTGAAGCCGGAGCGAAACATACCGGCTGGCCCGCTCGGTAATTTCTGCTTCCGTCTCCTGAATATCTTCCGCGACCTCACGCACGCCACGGGCATTTTCCAGTTCCGCCAGCGCGCTCCGCGCCCGCAACAGTCGTTCCATAACCGCTGATTTGCGGGCATCCAGTGCGATTGTTTCAGCTTCGATCTCCTCGAAGTCCCGCTCAAGCTGCTCCGGGTCCGTCATGCGCGCTTCGTCCAGAAGCGCCTCAAGGGAGCGGCCATTCCCGGCCTGAAGAATCTGCTCCTGCAACTCGTCGTGCCTGTCGCAGAGCCCTGCCCGCTCCCGTGCCCGGGATAGCGCATGACGCAGGTCGTCCTCTGCCCCAAGACCCAGAAGACGCCGCACGGGGTCCAGCTCCTGTTCCAGTTCCACAATCCGCAGATCGGACTGCGCGATCTCGTCTGCAAGAGCCGCACGCTGCTGCAGAACGGATTTCCGTTCCTGCTCGCGCTCCTGCTCCAGCATCAGGAACCGTTCAAGTTCTGCTGCAGATCCCTGCCCGTAGCGCTGAAGAAACACGCCCAGTTCCATACGGAACGCTGCGATATCGCGCGCTTCGGAGTCCTGCTCTTTCTGCTCGCTGTCCAGCCGCGTCCGGATTGTCAGCGCCTCTTCCACATCCCGCAGATCAGCCTGCTCGGGCCGCCCCGGATAGCGGCAGTCTCCACATGCCCGGCCCCAGTCTTCCTCCCAAAGCGCCAGCTTCTGCTCCACGCCGGACAGGGCTGCCCGGTCTTTAAGCAAAGACTCCTCCCGCTGAAGACGGTCCTTTTTCCGCGCATCCGCCTGCCGCGCCGCGTCCTCTCCTTGCTCCAGCAAGGACGTCGCCTGCCGAATCTGAACCGCCAGTCGTTCGGACGCAGATTCCGCACCAAAAACCTGCAATCGTCGGCTCATATCGGCCCGGCTGTCCGTCTCGGCCTGAAGCTGTTTTTTTGCGCTCTGCAACGCCTCTTCCGCGGTCAGAGCCTCCTGACGTCGAACCACCCAGACCTGAAAAGACGCAGGCGGCAGCACCGGAGCCCCGAATGTTTCCAGCAAAGCGCTCCACGCGGTCTGACGGCGGTCTAGTTCGTCCTGCGCCCGCATTCCTCGCCGACGGGCTTCCTCCGCCCGAAGCGCGACATCCTCACTCTGTCGCAACAGGGCCGCAAGCTGCGCCGACTGCTCGGCATGAGCATGACGCCGGTCCGCCAGACTATCCGCATTCTGCATCAGAACCCCGAACGCCTCCCGCGTCGCAGGAGCGGGACACCCGCCGGAGCGGAACTGATCCTCCATGCCCTGCCAGAGCCGGTCGCGTTCCTGCCGCGCTGCGGAAAGCTGCTCCCACGACACGGCCTGCCCGTCTTCTTCCAGACGCCGACACTGCTGCGCAAGACGCGCCCCTTCCGTTTCCGCCGCCTGCGCCTCGTCCCGTGCAACGCGCCGTTGCTCGTCCAGCATTGCCCAGAGCCGCGTTTCTTCTTCCAGAACCGTCCCGTCCGGCAATCCAAGCGCCGTCAGTTCTCCCTTGCGATCGGCAGTGCTGGCGCGCCATGGCATCAGCGCCCCATAAGTCGCAGTTGTGGTGTCTTCCTGCCGCAAGATTTCGGCGGCAAGACTGTCAATCCGGTCATCCACTGCACCCAGACTGCGGGCCTCATCCAGCTCCAGCCGGAACCGGCGCAGATTTCCAGGGTGGATTTTTTCGTTCGTTTCCGAAACGGACTGAGGATGCAGAATATTCAGCGCCTGCTCCGTTTCCTGAAGCCGCGCTCGCAGATCCTGTTCCTGTGTCCGCAGCAACGCCCGCGCCTGAAGCCTCTGCTCCAGATCGTCCAGTTCTTCCCGACTGGGCAGCGTACCGGCCTCACAGCCATGCCGTGCCCAGAACTGTTCGAGCGAGATCGCATCCCGCGTTAGTCGTGTTTTCCGCTCGTCGACCTTTGTTTCAAGGCGCGCGATCAGATCACTGCGTTTCAGAAGCGTTTGGATGGCATCTTGTTCTGCAAGGACTGGGGAGCCGTCGCCAAATGCCTGAATTTGCCCGCATAACGCTTCGAACCGCTGCCGCGCGATCGAGATGTCATGTGCTTCACGCTCTAACGATTTAAGAATATTTTCAAACCGAGCACAGTCTTCAATCGTTAAAACCCAGCTTGGAAAAGACCCTATTTCCGTTTCGATTTGCATGAGTTTTTGAAAAGGAACGGATGTCATTTTCAGCCGGGAATTGGTTCTGCGACGCACACCAAGTTCCTGTGCCGCCGCGTCGCAGGATTGTTTTTCTGTTTCTGATTCAGAAAGTTCCTTATTGGAAACGGATAGTTTTTTGACGGTTACGGCGTCGCTCCGCAGGGTGCTTTGCAATGCCGTCAACTTCAGTCTGGCCTGTTGCAACGCCGAACGTGCGCGTCCAGATTTCCATTCCGAACCAACATCCTCCTGCAGCCGCGCACTCAGTTTTCCAACACCCTCAAGTCCCAGTCCGGCCGCCAGAATCTGAAGTCCGGCATCGTCTTTTAGGCGGCGCATTTCCTCGCCGCCGCCGCGCAGCCGCGTATGATCCAGCGCCCAGGCCGCCTCAAACCCCTTCGAATCCAGCCCTCCCAGCCAGCTCCGCAATGAAAGATCCTCCAACGGCGTCCTGTCATCGGCCGCAAACAGTGTCTGGGTCCGCCCCCTGCGTCGCACGCCCTCAAAAACCGTTCCATCCTGCTCCAGACTGGCCCCGACCCGCAGCAGCGACGCCGCCGTCATCCAATCCCCGGCGATATGATGCGGAAACCCGAACAGGAAATCCCGGATTGCACAGAGAGTCGTCGATTTTCCGGCTTCATTCGCGCCATAAATGACGTGCAGGTCGCGCGGCCCTTTCGGAAAATTCAGCGTGGTCTCCTGAAATCCGCCATAGCGCAGAAGATCGAGGCGTTCGAACCGCATTATTCCGTCTCCCCCAACAACCGTGCCCTCAACGCCGCCCGCGCCTGTTCAAGCGGGAACTGGCCCTCCGGCATCAGACTGTCACGCTCCACGCAGGAGGGCAGGGCAGAGAAAAATCCTTCGAAATCGTCGGGTAGGGACGCCAGAAACGCCTCGTCCTGCATGAGCCCGTCCAGCGCCAAATCAAGTTCCCGCGTCTCTTCCACGCCGCTCTGCCGAAGGGGCGCAGATGTCTCGTTGCGAATTTTCTCTAGAGCAATCTGTGCCGTCCCGTCGGCGGACTCCTGCGCCATCGACACTGCAATGCCCCGCAGATCGTCTTCCCAACTCTGCGACGCCCATAACCGGTCATGCAGAATGCTGCGTCCCGTCAGGACGATCCG
This sequence comes from Gluconobacter sp. Dm-44, assembly GCF_018256175.1. NCBI lineage: Bacteria > Pseudomonadati > Pseudomonadota > Alphaproteobacteria > Acetobacterales > Acetobacteraceae > Gluconobacter > Gluconobacter sp. Dm-44. The sequence continues at coordinate 47,770 of NZ_JAERLZ010000002.1, forward strand.
CGCAATCACCGTGCGTCCTTCCGCTTGGGAAAGGGCGCGTTCCATCTCCCGTCGCGCGGCCCCCAGAACGCCATCCATGCTCTGCATGTCACTGACATCCAGCTCCAGCCGACACCAGCGCACGACATCACAGTTCACGAAATCGACCGAGCGGACGATCCCGTCCTCAACACTCACCAGCGCACAGCCACAGGCTCCGGTCTCGCGAGCGTGACGCCCCTGAAGCACGCCCGGAAACACGATCCACGGATGTTCGCAGACGATTTCGCGCGCATGCACATGCCCCAGCGCCCAGTAATCATACCCCTTCGCCGACAGCGTTTCGACGGAGCAGGGCGCGTAGGTCTCGTGCTCGCCATACCCCGATAGCGACGTATGCAGCACACCAATATTGAAATACCCCGCGACGGGCGCGGGATAGGATCGCGTCATGTCGTGCGGGACATGACGGTCGCGAAAACTCTGCCCATGCAGCGCCACGCCGAGGTCCGCCCATTGAAATGTCAGCGGGGTCTCATAGGAAAAATGCTCGATCCCGTCGGGCAGCGGCAGTTCGCGTGCAATAACCGACTGTGCATCATGATTGCCCGAAAGTGTCACAACCCGGATGCCCGCCTGAACCAGTCGGCTCAGGGCCTTGAGCATGTAGAGCCCGGTCCCCACATCCTGCCAGGTCCCATCATACAGGTCCCCCGCCAGAATGACGAAATCGACTTTTTCAGTCAGGGCTGTCTCGACAAGCCGATCCAGCGCGCGCCGCGTGGATCCACGGATTTCCGTCTCGGGAAGCCCCTCGTAACGGCTCAGCCCCTTCAGGGGGCTGTCGAGGTGAATATCAGCGGCATGGAGAAAGCGGAAAGAGGACATTCGCGAAGTTTACGCCCTCCACGATGTCTTGCAAGCAGCCCCGCCGGGATCAGGCGGCGGCCAGATATTGCGACACGATATCCGGCATCAGGCGCTCAAGCGCCTCGGCCGAAGCCGTCTCTTCGTCCTTCAGACATTCCAGCGCCGAGGCATCCTGCGCAAAACCAAGCTGCCGCGCCAGCACGATCAGAACTTGAAGTGACGTGATCTGGTGCGCCCGGTATCCACTCGCCGCCAGCACGTTCTTCAGAACGTCCCGCGCTTCGCCGCCATGCAGCAGCCCTGAAACGGTGCTGAGAATGGACGACACCGTTTCATGCGGAACCGGGGCAGGGTGCCCGTGCCGCGAAAGAAGGACCGTGATCTCCCGCGCATGGCTCCTCCCCATCGCCAGATCCTGCTCCATCCGCTGGCACAGCCCCGGATACCGCTCACACACCGGAAGCTCCGAAAGCGCGGTCTCGATAGCCTTGGATTCAATGGACAGATGATCCCGAAGAGCGCCCAGATAGATATCCAGAGCTGACCTGTCCGTCGTTTTCGTTCTGCCCACCGTGGATCCTTATGTGTCTCTGGTGTGTCGCGAGTGTGAACTTAAATGGCCATATTGTCCAATGGAGTGCAAGAGCGCAGCACTCCGTTTTGGAATCCCTTCATGGTCATGAAAAACCCCATGCCGGAGACCGGCATGGGGCATTCAGGGACAGCAGGATCTGAAGGATCAGAAACCGGCGCTGATGGAACCCGTCGCAGCGAACGGTGCCGCGATCATGTAGTTGGGAGCGGTACCCTTGATCGAGGTGCCGAAGATGCCAGTCTGCGTCTGGGCGTTGACGCGGGTGCTGGTCGGGAAGCCCAGATAGTGCTTGTTCGTGATGTTGGTCAGGTTGAACTTGATGTTCGGTGCCTGCAGGAAGCCGAGATTCTTGAAGCGGTAACCCACGGTGATGTCCATCTTGACGTAACCCGGGATGCTTTCGTCATTCATGAACGTGGCATACTGCTTGGCGACATATTTCAGCTTGTAGGCGCCGAACAGGTTGCCGTCGTCATAATCGAGGTTGAAGCCGACCTGATACTTGGGGGTGTCAGGCGCGAACTTGCCGCTTGTGCGCATGTAGTCGACCTTGTTGCCCGAACTGGAGAGCAGGTTGCTGGTCGTGCGCGCGTCCACATACTCGAACGAGGCATAAGGACGGATGTGATAAAAGATCGGACGCGTTCCAATTTCCGCATCCACACCGTTCGTGCTCTGGCCACCCGCGTTGATGTTGGTGGTTGCGTAGTTGAGGCACGCGTTGTCGAGGCATTCCTGCTGGGAGATCAGGCGGTTCGTGAAGTTGTAGTGGAAATACGTGACCGAGGCCATGACCGTCGGGCCCGTGTAACGCCAGCCAGCTTCTTCCGAGATGGAGATTTCCGGCTGCTGGTTCTTGTTGGCCTGTGTGCTGTAGCCGCCGTTCTTGTAATAGGCGCCGGCGTCATACAGGGAGTAGTTCGTCGGGATACGGAAGTTCGTGGCGCCCGAGACGAAAACCTGCATTTCGGGATTGATCTGATAGCGGATCGACGCTGTCGGCAGGGGCTCGTAATACGTCTTGTCGATATACGGACCCGTGGAAGTGTCGGGCAGCATGTTGTGACCGTCACGGGTGACGATCGCATATTTCAGACCGGCATCAATGGTGAGCTTGTTGTTCAGCAGCGACAGGCTGTCACCGATGAACATGGTGTGCGTCCGCGTCTGCGTCAGGCTGGCGCGATACTGATAGGTGGTGCCGTCATTGAATACGTAGTTCGGTCCGCCACCCCAGATATCCCAGGGCGTACCATCGGCGCCGATACCCGTGGCGGGAGCCGTCTGGGACTGTTTGGCGTATTCGAACCAGTAACCGACCATCAGGCGGTTGACGCCGGTGGTAAGCGTCAGCTTCGTGACGGCACCCGGACGATAGGTCGTGGTGATGGACGGTTCATAAAGCAGCGAGCCTTTGGCGACGGGCTTGCCATCCAGTGTGCCGCTCATGGACGTTGCGCCCCAGCTCGTGGGAACCGTGTAGGCTCCACCACCGCTGCCGCTGCCGTACCAGAAATATGGCGTCTCGGTCAGGACAAGGTGATCCGTCAGCTTGAAAGTCGAGGGAGCACTTGCGTATATGTTGGTGAACGGGTTCTGGTGGAATTTGTAATAGTTGGCGTCGCCAGCCTTGTAAGCGCCGTTATAGACCGTGTTGTTGATCGTGGCGTTGCTGGTGTTCTTGAACGTCGTACCATCCGGACGGGTACAGGTGCTGCCGCTGTAGCAGGAGGCCACATACTTGTCTTTGACGCCGAAGCCATAAGCGTCCCAGGACGCCTTGTTCACGCTGGGTGTCAGGTAGTTGTACAAACGGTTGCCGACGATGGCGAGCGAGACGCGGTTTCCGTCGCCCCAGTCGTTCACGATCTTGGCTTCGGCATGCAGCTTGCGGTTCGTGGCCATCGAATGGATGGCATCTTCGGTCGCATAGGAACCGGAGAAATAGGCACGCAGGTTGGTCTGGCCGATCTTGCCTGTGTCGAGACGCAGGAAGCCGCGCGTATAGGCGTAGGAGCCGTAGGACACGTCGAACGCGCCACCCTTCTTCATCTTCGGGTCGATCATATACATGTCGACCACGCCGCCGGTGGCGCTCAGATGGGGGCTGTCGAGGTCAGCAGAACCCTGTGCGAGGCTGATTTTGCGCAGGTTTTCGGAGTCCACGATTTCCTGGGAGTAAACCGCGAAGGACCCGATATCGTTGATCGGGAAACCTTCAAGCGTGAAACCCATCTGCGACTGGTCGAGGCCGCGGGCGCTCATGTGGCTGCCCGTCAGACCTGCCGGATCGGAGGATGTGACGTTTGCGCCCGGAAGCATGGCGATCAGCTGCATCGGGTCCTGACCCGGCGCCTGCTTTTCGATGTAGTCGCGCGAGATGGCTGAAACGGACTTCGCCGCGTCCTGTTTCTGCATCAGACCACCACCAACATCGCGGCGTGTTACGCCATCGAAATAGGAATGGTGACCGCTGACTGAGACATGTTCTTCATGTTCGTCTGTTGGAGCCGTGTTGCCCATCATGGACGGAGCGGCAGCTGCGACTTTCGTAGGGCTCTTCTTTGTCGAAGGAGCCGTGCTGTCTGCGGGTGCGGCAAATGCCGACACTGTACCAAACGCAAACAGGGCCGAAGTCGAAAGCAGGCGAGCAAGGCGCATTGTGTTTTCGGTCTTTCTCGGTCAGGTGAACTTTCGGCCGAGAAAAAGCATGAGTGCACACTTCATTTCAATCAGATGTGCCATGATACACTATGACATGAGGGGGGTATGGCAATTTAGTCACATTTCACCTTCGGAACGGCGATAAATGGCAGGAAACTCCCTGCCGATTGTGACATTTGGAAGACATGTCCCGTTTTTCTGAGGAAAGATCGTTTCAAAATCCTACCCTGTGGGGCGCAGGTCTTCATCTGCGCTGTAGATCTGTCGAATCCTCTTTGCCTGTGCAGGCGTGGCGACGGTATCGTGGCTGTTGCTGTTCAGATGGGGCACGATCCTGCCGCGCAGGGCAGGTACCAGATCGGGCAGGGACGAGATCCGCTCCATCGGAACAAGCTGATCCACCGCAAGCCGACCATTCCGATCACAGACATACAGGCTCTGGGGCCGGAACACGTGGTCCATGTCATAAACGGAGGAGCAGGATTCCACATGGTTGATGGCATCATCCAGCGTGTGGAGCGAGCGGTAGAACTGGTTGAAGGAAGGATGGATCCGAACGCGCGCCGTCCCGCCGCGCCGTGCGAAAGACCATGCGGAGACGAAACGCTTCACAGGATCGCGCCAGATCGCAAAACTGGGTAGCGTTCGACAGAGTTCTGGCGCCACATGATGATAATACCGCCATGTCTCATGCAGCATGATCCCGCCATAAAGCAGGTCACAGACCGATGTCCCGCCATTTTTGGGAACATGGATGAACAGCGCTCCGGCTTCTCGGATACGTTCAAGCCGCTGCAGGCGCTTTCGACCAAGCGGCAGTTGTAGCCTCAGATCGGCGGCACGGGCATGAACATCGGGATACTGATGCACTCCGAACAACTGACACAACATCCGTTGCGGAAGGCCGGAGCCTTCTGGGCCGCGATCGACGGGGTCAGCGAGAAGGGTATGGGTCTCGTCACTCATTCGAACGGCAGAAGGGGGCGTCATGACCGTGTCCTGATCCTGTCTCTGTTGAAACGGACACTGGCGGCGGCAGGAAACGGAGGCAAAGGGTAGATTGTAACGGAATGAAAGCCATGTTGCGGACTTTACTGTGTCAAATCTGTCACAAAAGGTCTTTTGTATTTGACTTGCCCTGTGCAGGGCGCTTCATGACAGCTGACGGTGCCCGTTTGCGCGGGTGAAAAGGGAATGCAGTGTGAAACTGCGGCTGCCCCCGCAACTGTAAATGCTGGCTGCTACCCCAACAGGCGAGCAGCACGATTTCAGGACAGAACCCACTGGCGCAGGCCGGGAAGGGACCTGAAGACGGAGCATGAGCCAGGAGACCTGCCGTCAGCATGAGTTGTCCGAAGGACGGTCCGGGCGGGGTGCATCGGAACGCCGGGTCAGACCGCGCGACGGCGGGTCTGCCTCCTTCTTGAGGGCAACGCAGAACGACGAGACACCACCATCACCATGCCCCGTATTTCCCGCCTTCTTCTTGCGACAAGCATGCTCGTCGCTGTTCCGGCGCTGGCGTCCGTTCCGGCACAGGAGCCGGTTTCGCCGCCGAAGCCCAAGGCATCCCCGGCTCCGAAAGCCGTTTCATCGTCCGTCCCCGAGACTGTTACGGTCACGGCAAACCGCATCCCGCAGGATCTGAGCAAGGTCGGCTCGCAGGTTACGGTTGTGACCCAGCGTGACATTGAACTTCTCCAGCGGCGTGACCTCGCGGACCTTCTGTCTCGTGAGCCGGGTCTGAACATGGTGCGCACGGGTGGTCCTGGGGGTACGGGGTCGATCTTCATGCGCGGCACCAACGCCAATGAAGTGAAGGTGCGGCTGGACGGAATGGACATCAACGATCCGTCCACTCCGGCCGGGGCGTTCGATACGGCGCAGTTCCTGACGGACGGGCTGGCCCGCGTGGAAATCCTGCGCGGCCCGCAGAGCGGCCTGTACGGTGCGGATGCGATGGGTGGTGTCATCGACATGACAACCAAGCAGGGGCAGGGACCGCTGCACGGTTTCGTCCGGCTCGAAGGCGGCAGCTATTCCACCAAGAACCAGACGGCCGGGTTCTCGGGCTCGCTCCATCGTTTTCATTATATGGTCGAAGTCTCGCACAACCATGTCGGCGACTATCAGGCCGTGCCGAAAGACATTCGCGCGCAGGTTCACGGTCATGACGTTGCGTCCAACCGCAACGACAACCGGACGGCCAATGTGCGCCTCGGCTATGACGTGACGGATAATTTTGATCTCGGCTTCACGGCCCATCTGACGCAGGCGGACTACGAATACGTCGCCGACGATTACAGTTCCTACCCGACGCTGCCCTCAGCCAAGCAGAATGAGAGCGATCTCAAACAGGCCATCCTGCGCGGAACGGCCCATCTGAAATCTTTCAAGGGTGTGTTCGAGCAGACGCTGGGCGTCGGTTACGTCACCTATCGCCGCCATGACATTACGGCCGGGGAATCAGACATTGCGTCCAATCGTGGCGACCGATTGAAAGTGGACTGGCAGGGCCTGACGCATCTCGGCCATAACGGCTCATTCCTCGTCGGATATGATTATATCCGCGAGCGCATCCTGACGCCGATCGACGCCCAGACCACGACGAACGCCGCCTGGGGGCAGCTTGAGGGGCACTGGCACGATATTCTCTTCGGCTCGGCCAATATCCGCTACGACAACAATTCGCGTTACGGCAACTATGTGACATGGCGTGTGGCCCCGGCTGTAAAAATCCCCGGAACGGGTCTGACGCTGAAGGCCAGCGGTGGCTCGGGTTTCCACGGACCGTCGCTGAACCAGCTTTTCGTCAGCTACCCGGCCTATTATTTCCTCGCGAACCCGAACCTGCGGGCCGAGCGCCTTCTGGGCTTCGATGCCGGGTTTGAAGAGCGCCTCCTCAACGGAAAGCTGACCTTCGGTGCCGACTATTACGGCAACCATGTTCGCAATCTTATCAATACAGCGCTGTCGGGCTACAACTACACCTATGTCAACGTGGCCCGCGCCCAGACGCATGGTGTGGAAGCCTTTGTTGATTACCGCATCATCAAGAGTGTCGATCTGCGCGGCACCTATACCTGGACGGACGCCACGGATCGCAGCACGGGTGCGGCTCTCGTGCGTCGCCCGCGTCACAAAGCCACGGCCAGCGTCATCTGGACGCCGACCAAGCGCCTGAGCATCACACCAAGCCTGCTTTATGTCAGCGGCTGGCACGATCTCGACCGGTATACGTCCATGAGCACGATCGGCCATGATTATGTGACGGTGAACATTGCCGCCGAATACAAGCTGGCCAATTTTGTCACCCTGTTTGCGCGTGGCGACAATCTGGGGAACCGGTATTATGAAAACCCGGTCGGCTACCTCCAGCCGGGCCGGTCTTTCTACGGCGGTGTCACGTTTGGCCTTTAAGGCGTTCCTTCGCGTCCTTTCAGCTCCGGCGGCAGTGCTTCTGCTGTCGGGCGCTCTCGCCGGATCAGCCTGTGCCGGTCCGGTGCGAACCCGTATCGTCTCGCTTAATCTGTGTACGGACGAACTGCTGCTTGAACTGGCGGACCCCTCTCATATCCTCGGCCTGAGCCCGCTGGCCACGGATTGCGCGGAATCCGTCCGCTGCGAACTGGCACAGACTTATCCCGTGCAGCGCCCTGACGGGGAGAACCTCGTCGCCACTCATCCCGATCTTGTTCTGGACGGCACATGGCACCGCCTGACTGCCGCGCTCGTGACGGGTGCCCTGCATGTTCCGTTCGTCCAACTCCCCTCTATCGCGTCCCTTGCGGACATTCCCGTTCAGATCCGGACAGTCGCCCACGCCATTGGCGAAGAGGCGCGCGGCGAGGACATGATCCGCGCCTTTGAGGAACGGCTTGAAAACCTCCATCCCGCCCAGCCTGAAAAAATCCTGACGGCAACGGTTATCGGTGCGAACCTTGCAGGAGAAGAGGGGGGGCTGATCTCCGATCTTCTCAAACGCGCCGGGTTCCGCCTGTCCGCTTCCGAGCGCCCGGATGGCACCATCGCGCTCGAAACTCTGATCGCCCATCCGCCAGACCTTTTGGTAACCGATATGATTTCCGAAAGTTCGTCCCTGGCTGAAAATGTCGTTCACCATCCCGCCTTACAGGGACGATTTACAGGCGCGCACCGTCTGGCACTCCCCGGCCGTTTGACAATGTGCGGCACACCCGAGACCCTCGATGCGCTGGAGGCGCTGGTCGCCGCGCATGATCGCCTGACCGCAGCGGAGCCTTCACCATGAGCCGTTACGCCCTGACCGTCGCTGTTTTGGGGGGATTGGTTCTGGCTCTCGCCATCCTGTCTCTGGCCGCGGGCCCGGCGGGGATCGGCGTTCTTCCGGGGCTGTCCGATATGCTGCATGGCCGCGAGACGATCGCCGCGACCATCATCGGCCAGATCCGCCTGCCGCGCATGATTCTCGCCCTGCTGGTTGGCGGGACGCTTGGTCTGTCGGGAGCTGCGCTTCAGGGGCTGGTCCGTAATCCGCTTGCTGATCCGGGTGTGCTGGGCATTTCGGGCTGCGGCGCGCTTGGGGCGGTCCTCGTTTTTTACACCGGCGTCTCGGCAGTCTGGGCGCCCGCACTCCCGTTGGCGGCGCTGTCCGGCGCCGGGCTGGCAACGCTTCTGCTTCTGGCCCTCACGCGCGGCGGAACGCTCGTTCTGGTACTGGCCGGTGCAGCGCTGGGCTCCATGAGCGCAGCACTTCTGGCGCTGACGCTCAATCTCGTGCCAAGCCCTTATGCGTCCTATGAAATCATGCACTGGCTGATGGGCTCCTTGTCCCGTGCGAGCCTGCATGACGTTCTGATCGCTTTGCCCGGTCTGCTGATCGGGTCGGCGTTTCTGCTCGGGACCGGACGGTCTCTGGATGCTCTGACTCTTGGCGAGGATGTCGCCCACACGATGGGTTTTTCCCTGCGCGCCGTGCAGTGGCGCGTCGTGATCGGAACGGCACTGGCTGTTGGAAGTGGTGTGGCGGTCGCAGGCGGGATCGGGTTCGTCGGCCTCGTCATGCCTCACCTGCTGCGCCCGCTCGTCGGAGCGCGACCCTCACGTTTGTTGTTGCCGTCCGCGCTGGGAGGGGCCGCACTGCTGCTGGCGGCTGATCTGTTCGTGCGCCTGCCTGTCAGTGGTACCGAACTGCAACTCGGCGTCGTCACTTCCCTGATCGGAACGCCGGTTTTCTTCTGGCAGGTCTGGCGCCTGCGCGGCCGGCCGGTATGAGGCACGAATCATGATCCTTCAAACCGACACACTCAGCCTGACCCTTCAGGGGAACAAGCTTCTGCATGACATCACGCTCGACGTCCGCCCCGGCGAAGTGCTTGGCGTGATCGGCCCGAATGGCGCAGGTAAAAGCACGCTCCTGCGCGTCATGGCCGGGCTGCTTCGTCCCGAGACCGGGCGTGTCCTGCTGGACGGGCAGGACCTGTTCTCCATGCCGCCCGATCAGCGCGGGCGGCATCTGGCTTATCTGCCGCAGGACGCCCCGGCCGCCATCGGCATGAGCGTGCGGGACGTTGTGACGCTCGGTCGTCTGCCCCATCGCCGCACAGCCTCGGCGGAACAGGACATAGCTGCCGTTCAGCAGGCGCTTGAGGCCGTGGGAATGCGTGCCTTCGCTGACCGCTCCTGCGCCAGTCTGTCAGGCGGCGAACACGCGCGCGTTCTGCTCGCCCGGGCGCTTGCGGTGCAGGCTCCCGTCCTGCTGGCGGATGAGCCGGTCGCAGCGCTCGATCCCGCTCAGGCCCTGATGGTCATGGAGTGGTTTAACCGGTATGCGGCGCAGGGTCAGGCCGTGGCCGTCGTCCTGCACGATCTGGCGCTTGCAGCCCGTTTCTGCACCCGGATCGCCGTGTTGTCGGAAGGTGCTCTCGTCAGCATCGGCACGCCATCAGACGTACTGACGGACGCGCTCTTCGCCGAGGTTTACGGCGTGGCGGTGCGGCGCTGTGGAGAGGTTGTCGTCCCCTGGTCGCTGGTGTCAAGAAAACGCGTGCTATAGCGCCGGGCCAGCAGCGTGCAGGTGAAAAGCTGGATCTGGTGATAGATCATGAGTGGCAGCACGATGATGCCGACCGACGCCGCCGGGAAAATGACGCTCGCCATCGGCACGCCTGACGCCAGAGACTTCTTCGATCCGCAGAACTGAAGCGCGATACAGTTTGATGTTGTCTGCCCAAGCCCCTTGCCCATCAGATGCGACAGACCCAGAACCAGCGCCAGCATGGCACTGTCGAGCAATGCGACTTCCAGAAGATGCGCGCCCGAAACACGATGCCAGATCCCCTCCACCACGGCGGAGCTGAACGCGGTATAGACTACGACGACAATAGAGCCGCGATCAGTAAACGAGATCAGGATCTTGTGTTTGCGCACGATCGGCCCGACCCATTTCTGAAGGATCTGCCCGAGTGCGAAGGGCAGCAGAAGCTCTTTGCTCACGTCGAGGATAGACCCCAGCGGGGAATGCTCCGCCCCCACATGCCCGAGCACCAGCCCGGTCAGCAGCGGCGTCATCGCGATGCCCGCAATATTAGAGACTGTCGCAGCACAGATCGCCGCCGTGACATTTCCCCTCGCAATGGAGGTCAGTGCGATGGAAGATTGCACGGTGGACGGTAGGCAGCACAGGAACAACACGCCCGACCACAGTTCCTCGCCGAACAGCGCATCAGGAAAGATCGCCCGGAACAGCAGATGAAGCCCGACCCCGAGCAGAGGAAACAGAGCGAACGTGCAGAGCAGAACGCTGCCTTGAAGTTTCCAATCCTTCACGCTGTCCACGATAGCATGACGTTCGAGCTTCGCGCCCTGAAAGAAGAACATGAAGGTGATGAGGATCGTCACGACATGCTGAAGAAGATGCTCCATCTGTCCGCGGCAGGGCAGGATGGAGGCCAGCGCAATCGCGCAGATCAGGGAAAAGAGGAAAGGGTCAAGGCGCTTCATGCCACACTATGTCCGTATTCACCCTGAACATGCAACGGTTCGGGAAATGAGGGGTTCCAAACCGTGTCGGGATTTGATCGGTGCCCCTTAGGGACATGTTTGACATCTGCTGGTATCTGGAAGGTCCTTCGGACATTTTATCTTGCCTCATCAGGTTGTTACAAAATCCTTAATTCTTACCGTGCAGATCTTTTCCAACAGACAAACCAACGATATGTTATTTTCCATCTTCGATGGAGTTACATTTCTATGGCTGGCAAGTTAGGTATTGGGATTATTACCTATAATAGAAAAGATATTCTTTTAGAGACAATCCAAAATATCTTCCGTTTTACAAAAGTACCGTTTGATTTTGTTGTGGCTGATGACGGGTCTTCTGATGGCACTCAGAAAACCCTAAAAGAGATGCGGATCACATGTGTTACCGGAGATAATAGAGGAATAGCGTGGAATAGAAATAGAGCTATTTGGTATCTTAAAAACGAAAGAAAATGTGACAATATCATCATCTTTGAAGATGACTGCAAGCCTGTAGAATTCGGGTGGGAGCAACAATGGATTGATGCGTTAGAGTCCTTTGGGCATATCAATTATATGCCTGAGATCACCATCGAAATAGACAATGATATTTCCTCCGGATCGGGAACAGCCGTCGATCCTTATATTGCGCCCATGCATCAGGCATTATGTGTGGGATATCACGCAAAAGCTCTTGATTACGTCGGGTTCTTGGATGTCAGATTTAAGAAATATGGCGAAGAGCACGTTGAACATACGCACCGGTTTCTCCGAGCAGGCTATGGAGGTCTGCCTCAATACCTTACTCCGGAACGGGGGCAGGTTTATTATCTTCGCGGCGGGCTCAGTGTTATGCCTTCCGAAAGTCATGGAGATCATGAAATTGCCAGCTATAATCAGCGTGTTCATGAAGAGATCAAAAAAGATCCCATATACCGTTCGCCCTGGAGAACGGACGAGCAAATGTTTTTATTCAGAGAAGAAATTAATTCTTCACTGAATCGCCCTTCAACAAATAACGATTTCGAAGACAAAGAATTCGATTCCATAATTTCGTTGGGAGGAGACCATCGCTCTTCCTTATTTGTGGAAAGTTTCTTTCATAAAACAGGTCCGGACCTGTTTGGACAGTTTGTTACGCCTTTTCATACACTGATATCGCTATTTGAAACGAATTTTGAGCATCTCCTTTCTACGGTATGCCTGTATGGATATTATGATGCCCTGCGATGCCGTGAAACATTATTGATTTATCATAAAAACATTAATAATATTGCAGAGCCAGCGGAAAGAGTTGGAAATTTTGTCTCCAATATAGATGATACAAGAAAAAACTATCATTCTCTAATTGAGAAGATGGACAGTGCGTGTGATGGTTCCAAAAAGGTTCTGTTCGTAAGGGACTGGCGGGACAGTTATCTGTACGCGGGAAGTCATCGTCCTGAAGGCTCTAATACAGCTGATTTTCAGCGTCTTATTAAAGCTATATCTGCCCGCTATCCTAATCTGGACTTTAAAGTCTTGTTCGTTAATTTTGGCTCTTCGGCTAAGGCCGATCCTAGAATGCTATTTTATAACACCGATGTCCCAGATATCTGCGAAGTCGAAAGAGAACAGGAAGCATGGAATCAAATGTTCAGGAATTTGAACATATCGTGCCGTATACAGGACTAAAATTTAACTGAATTTCGAAATAATAATAGTAATATATTGCCTGTATGCCGTCGCCGCAATGCGGTCGGCATACAAAGGGTTTCTTGATTCTGTGTGATAAAAGATAGTTTTTGGCAAGAATGGGCGTAATTCAACACTGCTCTTTACGAAGAGCAGTGAATGCACTCCGATCTGATGGAAAAATCAAACGATCATTGACGATCTTCTGTCGCGCTGGTTGGTGACGCGTTGTGAGCAATGAATCAACGTTGCAGAAATCATGATCCACATCCTCATGGGAAGCCTGATGATATGCCGAATTGCTCCTCCATGAGGTTTCAAAAATCTCTTCACACACTGAAAAATTGAGGAAAGTTCGCGCATTGGAGGAGTGTTAGCTATAAGGGTTTCAGTATATAAACCGCTTTTGGTTCGTAAGTTACATATACGGTAATTTCTAGTAGAGCAGGAATATAGGATGATTGTTGTTACCGGAGGAGCCGGATTTATTGGGTCTAATATCGTTGCGTCTCTTAACGAATCTGGCCAAAATAATATTGTCGTCTGCGATACTCTCGGGTCCGAAGGAAAATGGCAAACCCTTGGGCGACGAATCGTGCAAGACGTCATTCCTCCGGATGAACTGATGTCGTGGCTACAGGGCCGCACAGACATCGAAGCCATTGTTCACATGGGCGCCAATTCATCCACCCTGGCTCAGGATGGGGATGAGGTCATGAAAAGTAATTTTCGGTTCTCCCTGAAGCTGCTTGACTGGTGTACGGAGCATCAAGTCAAGCTTATTTATGCCTCATCGGCTGCGACCTACGGTGATGGCAGCCATGGCTTCGACGATGATATTTCTCTCTCGTATTTGCGCCAGCTGAGGCCTCTCAACCTTTATGGCTGGAGCAAGCATCTCTTCGATCAGGTTATCGCTACCCGTCTTGAGAACGGGGAAAAATTGCCTCCCGTCTGCATCGGACTGAAATTTTTCAATGTCTTTGGACCCAATGAGCAGTTCAAAGGTGGAATGATGAGTCTGGTCTCTAAATATTTTCCCCTCATCCGAAATGGCGAAACCGTAAACCTGTTTAAAAGCTACAAACCTGACTACAAAGATGGAGAGCAGCTTCGTGACTTCGTCTATGTCCTGGATATAACCCGCACCATCGAATGGTTACTGCAACACGCTCAGGGCGTCGCTCTTTACAATCTTGGGAGCGGCGAAGCGCGGAGCTTCCTGGATCTTATGTATGCCATTTTCGATACGCTGGGTCTGGAAAGACGGATCCGTTTTGTTGAAATGCCCGAAACAATGCGTGAGCGTTACCAGTATTATACCAAAGCTGATCAGAAGCGTCTGCGAGCAGCAGGTTATCCTGTACCGTCCACTTCTTTGGAGACAGCGGTACGTCATTGCATCGACACGTATCTCAATTCTGAAGACCCTTATCGTTAAGCTGCATTGTCCATTTTTCACTATGGAATTTAGAGTAGGATTGTCTCGCCGTGCATTCAGATGACATATTGCACTCTCATGACTGGCAGTACGGCAATGGCAGTCGTTCTCTATTCGGCATTGCAGAGCGTTGGTCTGATTTGCCTGCCTATCAGGCCTTCAACAAAAAAGTGCCTCTTGAGCGCATCTTGCTGATCAAGGCGGATGCCATAGGTGACTTCATTTTATCGCTTGATGCTATGCTTGCCATGCGTCAGGCATTTCCTAATGCACATCTGACATTAGCTTGCGGACCCTGGAATGTAGAAATTGCACGGGCGCTGGATTTCTTTGACGAAATCCATGTCGTAAATTTCTTCGAATCCCGTGCAGACATACCTAGGCCGCCTTTCTCCGTTAAGCTCCTTAATGGCCTCGAAAAGAAATTTTTCGATCTTATCGTGGATGTGCGTATCGATATCGATACACGGGTCATGTTTCCTCATCTTCAGGCAACTTATAAATGTGGCTTTGATTCAGGCTCGCATAAATTAAATCAGATGATGACCATGTGGCTCCCACATGCCATGCCTCCAGGAACAGACATGAACCTGGGCATGCATCAGACCCTTCTGATGAAAAGACTGGCTGATAGTGTTATCGGCCTGTTCCGGACCTCTCCAGATATCGGTCGACTCTTGAGGGAACGCCTTGCGCAACCTGCTGCTGTCGATTTGGGATTTGCTCAGGGGCGCATCGTTGTCGCTATAAATACTTCGTCCGGGCGTTTGGTAAAAAACTGGCCTCTGAGTCGTTATCAGTCTTTGATTTCATGGCTCTGCAACAAAATGAAAGTAGCGGTTTTTCTTTTGGGAGGGCCGGATCAGAAAGAAGATTCGGATTATCTTCTGGAAACCTGCCGAACACCTTTTCTTGCGTCGTTTATTGGTCAAACGACTTTAAGAGAATCTATGGATCTGCTGACTCGCGCTGACTTATATATCGGCAATGACACGGGCCTGACCCATATGGCGGCGAGGATGGGAGTCTCATCGGTCAGTATTTTTTCCGGCATTGATCCTACCGCTATGTGGGCACCTGTCGGGGAAGACGTTACCGTTCTGCGCGTTCCCACACCCTGTTCAAGTTGCCATATTTTGCAGCTGAAAGACTGTAACCACAATCATAGCTGTATTCTCGATATCACTCAGGAAGATGTGCGGGCGGCTGTTAGAAACAAGATTATCGCGGCCCATCGACGCCGCATGACGACCGGCGTAATAGGGGCATAAGGATTTCACATGTTTCAGATGGCAAAAAATATTCGCAGTTTTCCACGCGATGTTTTCAGCGTTCTTAAAGTTATTCTTGATAGACTGGATATACTCTCAAACAGAGTGGATGTTCTTGAGAGAAAGAAAATCATCATACCGCAGTCTCTTATCCGTGAAATGACTTCGGGTATGTCTTCCGTAAACGAGTTCTGTGATGAAACAACTCAGTTTCTGATCGAGCAGCAGCGCGATATCACTAATTTGCTGAATACCCAGAAAAAGCTGTTGGAGCAAAGCACCAATACAGAAGCTCTGGCCAGAATCATTGTACCTGCAATGGAGCAGAGTATCCCATCCATCGTTCAGGAACAGATCGACAGGTTAGCGCGCCTTTCTGAAACTCAAAATCAGAAGCTGGAGGTTTTGGAAAGTCTGGCGCGTGCCCAAGAAACAGTCTTTCCAAGCTGGAACGCGACGCCCGAAGGGTCGGAGGAGATACGCCATATTCTCCGCTTCCTTGCTCCAAGGAGAGCAAAAGACGTCGAAAAATGCCGTGTTGGACGTGATTACGATGGCGGATATGTCATGCTTGACAGTTTTCCATCGGGAAGCGTGGCAATTTCCCTAGGCATCAATGATGATGTTTCCTGGGACCTCGCTGTTGCAGAACGCGGTTGTGACGTCTTTCAGTACGACCATACTATTAGCGCATTACCGCAGTCGCATGAGCGTTTTCATTTCTACTCCCAGCGTATTACAGCCCAGGAAGAAGAGGAGGGGCGTCTCCTTCGGGATGTAATTTCGGATAACGCTATTCCTCAAAATGCCCCGATCATTCTGAAAATGGATATCGAGGGAGATGAATGGTCGGTTTTCGATACAACCTCCTTGGATATCCTCGAACGGTTCACTCAGATTGTTGTGGAATTCCATCATTGCGAGCGTCTTGCAGAGCAGGAATTCCGTGCGCGAGCAGAAAGGGTTTTTAAGAAGCTGGCAGAGAAATTTTTTGTTTTTCATGTCCACGGGAACAACTGCGGCAATCTCGTAAATGTGCAGAATATTATTCTGCCGGAATCTCTTGAGATCAGTTTTGCCCGAAAAGACCTTTATTCATCCGAAGAGACGGATGAACTTTTCCCGCAGGTTCTCGACATGCCCAATCAGGAAGGGCGTGCAGACTTCTATCTTGGCTGTTTCAGATTCTGACGGGAAATTGTATCCATGACATGTCGCATAGGTTTTTTAGGAAACTGTCAGGTACAATCCTACAGTGCTTTAACGCCCCTTATGGTCGCCGGAGCTGAAGTTGTAGCGCTGGATTATTCACGGCCTGAAACCCGTGAAGAGGCTGTTCGTGAGCGGTTTGTTGAGCAGTTGGAAGACTGCGATTATATTTTTACCCAAACAGCATCCTTTTCGATCACAAACGAAACAGCTCTGCGTGAACGTTTTGGTTCGAAAGTCAAAACAATTGCAAACTTCTATTTTCGAGGGCTTTTTCCCGATAGCTGTATGATAGGCAGCTTTGGAAATCGCCTGGATAAACCTACGGCTATTAACAGCATTGTTATTCTGGATGCCTTCCTACGGGGAGAAAGCGAAGAAAATGCTGCCCATTGTTTTAACAGGGAAAACTATAGTCGGCTTGGTCTCCTGCAGGCATGGGAGAACAGTATGGCGGAAATGTTTCGCCGTGAAGGGAGCAATAGTGTCGATGTTCCAGGCGCAGCCCTCATGGAACAGGCCTGTTTGCGCTATCCCGCATTCATCACAATGAATCACCCTTCTCTCGCCCTGATGTCAGAATATCTTGAGAAGGTTTTTCTGCATTCTGGTGTGATCTATAGAAGTATCAACCCTGTTATTATCGAAGACCCTCTGGAAGAGCATGATACAACACCGATCGATAATCTGGTTGCTGAAATGCGAAACCTACCTTATCGGGGGTCGGGCTATTGGCGCATCAATTCGTTGGGGCGTAGATTTATAAATCGTGCTGAATTGATTTCGCAGTTCTATGATACGTATAAAAATACACCACGTAGAGATCTTGTTGTTCACTCCCCAAGCGATTTGACCCAATATTATTCTAACGAAAGTAATCTACGTTTTCTTGTAGATCCGGATGCGCCTGTTATCCAGCCCCCTATGAGGGCCAGTCTGAAACGTCGGTTTTAATATTTCCATATCTTTGGTCCTGAATTAAAACCTAACCAAGGATATGAAAGCCCTTATCTAGACGCGGCACTCATAGCCAAATCCACTCACTGCGAGATACCAGTGCTCATTGCCGCGATCAGAATTCTCCACTGATCGGGCTTGGTAAACTCTATTATGGAAATGATGATGAGGCCTGATCATACACAAAACGAGGACGTTGGTTTGCCTGGAGATGTTCCAACCCTGAATGCAACACATGAGGGTCAGCAGTATGAATCCTCTATAAGGTGCGATAATCCGCAGGACAGCGTGCCGGATGAGGAAAAACAGTTTGAATGTCCCTGTTGCGTGAACCCTTGGTTTCGCTGACTGATAATCGCTCACATCAGCAGACATTCTGTGCAGAAAAACACATGAATGTTTTTCCGTTTGACAGGTTTTGGTCTGTCGGAAATCCATAACTTCAGACAGACCGGATACCTCATCAGTCCAGCCGAATGGAGGGACGGACAAAACCTTCCACCCAGTCGGAGAAAAAGGAAATCAAACCGCGATAGTATCCAAACAATTCGATTTGATGCTGTCGATACAACATAATATGCCCCAGCCTTGCCGACAGGCCGTGAGAAAAGCCACCACCCCAGACAGTCCCCCCCGGTAAGGCTGCCCAGCCGTTGTATTTACCCAACGCCACGATGGCGCCTTTGTTGTGGAAGATGCATCCTGGCACGTCCCGCCCATGCTCGATCCAGGCCGGCAGATGTCGCCCCAGATGATTGGCCTGCTGTCGCGCAACCTGTGCTGTCGCTGGTAATGGATCGTCTTCGATGAACGAGCAGTCTCCCATGGCAAAGATATTCGGATCATCTTTCGACGAAAGATTGTCATGAACCAGAATCTGCCCGGACCGGTTTAGTGGCAGGCCGCCATAAGTCTGCGTGATCTGCGGGGCTTTTACACCAGCAGCCCAGACACGAAGTTTGGCCGGAACATGTGTGCCATCCTTGAGAATGAAACCGTCCGCATCCGCGCCGGCAACACGGGCACCGGTTCTGACCGTGACGCCAATCCGCTCCAGTTCATTTTTGGCCGCTTCAGAAACTGATTCAGGGAAGGCGGGTAAAATACGCGCCCCGGACTGCAGGAGCGTGACATGCAGCTTGGGGGGGGTACGGCCGAAAGCATGCAGGCTGTAGGGATCTACAATATCAAGTGCTTTGTGCAGTTCCGCCGCAAGCTGCGTCCCTGTCGCCCCTCCGCCAACGATCGCGATATCCAGTTCCGAGGTGTTCGCGAATGCTTTGAGTAACTCCATGCGGAATTTTTCATTGAAGTGGTTGGCATCGACCAGATTGTCGATCGGCAGACAATGTTCCTTTACACCTGGTGTACCGAAATCATTAGCGCAGCTACCAATCGCCAGCACCATGGCATCATAGCGCAGGGTACGGCTATCCAGGACGAGCGTGCCATCAGACGCATAAAATGGGCTGAGAACAACCTCCTTCTTGCACCGGTCAACCGAGACAACCTCTCCGGGCCAGAATTCAAAATGATACCGGCTGGCCTGCGTGATAAAACTGACACGGTCGTTTTCGTTTAAAACCGTTCCTGCTGCAAAACAGTGCAGCATCGGTTTCCAGACATGGGAAAAACTTTTGTCGATAAGGGTAATCCGGGCTTTGCCACGCTTACCGAGGGACTTTCCCAATTGGGTTGCCAGAGAAAGTCCGGCCACACCTCCGCCAACAATCAGAATTTCAGGACGAGACGTCATTGGTTTACAAGCCTCTGTTTGCACGGCTCCTGTCAGAAAAACCATATTTGTCTGAATCAAACAGGGTTTTCTGACACACTGAAAGCTCCGGATGACGAAGTGTTATCCGCTGGCTCCAAGATTCATGCGTTTTTCTTGAGAAAGGTCCGTCAGCCAACTCCCGGCGTCATGCGTGATCAGACGCCGGGGTTAGAAGGCAATGGGAATAATTCCATCGCCCTTTTTTCATTACAGCGGAGCGTCAATATCAACGATGTTGATCAGCTTGTGATTGACGAACTCCTTGATGCCCAGACCAATCAGTTCACGACCGAAGCCGGAATTCTTGATCCCCCCGAATGGCAGGTCTGCCTTGGGAATGAGCGGATGATTGACGAACACCATGCCCGTGCGGATGCGAGATGCCACACGGGCGCCACGGGTTTCATCCTTCGTGAAAACGGCACCACCCAGCCCATAGGGGGAGTCATTTGCGATGCGCACCGCATCATCTTCATCCTTGGCACGATAAAGCTGCGTTACCGGCCCGAAAAATTCCCAGTGCCGGGCGGCGTTGTTGCTGTCCAGTCCCGTCATCAGGAGCGGCTGGAAGAAAGAGCCTTTTTCGGGCACGGGTGCCCCAATGACCTCAATCTTCGCACCATGTTCCTTGGCCTCTTTGACCTGGCGTTCCAGATCTTCCTTCGCGCCTTGGGAGCAGACGGGTGCCAGGGTTGTCGCCGGATCCATCGGGTCGCCAGCCTTCAGTTCGGCAACACCCTTCTTATATAATTCCAGGAAACGATCATAAATGGCATCAGCCACAATAAGACGCTTGGCCGAAACGCAGACCTGACCGGCATTCCAGTGACGTCCAATCACTGCAAACTTTGCTGCCTTTTCAACATCTGCATCTTCCAGAACGATGAAAGCATCTGCCCCACCCAGTTCCATCATGGATTTCTTGAGCGCCTTGCCTGCCGTGGCGGCGATGATGGTTCCTGCCCCTTCGGAGCCCGTCAGCGCAACGCCGACGACACGGGAGTCACTCAGGATCATCTCGGTATGATGACGGGCCGTGTAGAGATTACGGAAAAGTCCCGCCGGAAGACCGGCTTCCTTCATCAGTTCTTCGCAGATGGCGGCGCATTGCGGCAGGTTTGACGCATGCTTCAGAATGACCGCATTACCAGCAGACAGCTGTGGCGCAATGATGCGGACAACCTGATAAAATGGAAAATTCCACGGCTCGATCGCAAGAACAATTCCAAGCGGCTCATGCACCAGAACAGCCTTGCCTTCGGCAGAATCGGCAACTGGCAGAGATTCCGGTTTCAACAGCTCTTCGGCATATTTGGCGTAATATTCGAAGATTTCGGCGGAAAGGATAACCTCTTTCTTCGATTCCGAGAAAAGCTTGCCCATTTCCAGTGTTCCAAGACGGGCATATTTATCGACGTCACGACGCAGAATGTCAGCCGCAGCCTTCATGATTCGTGCGCGTTCGGCAAATGACGTCTCACGCCATTTTTCGTAGGCAACATTGGCCTGCGTCAGAGCCGCCTGAACCTCCGCATCTGTTGCATTTGGGAAAGTTGCCAGCACTTCGCCGGTAAAAGGATTGGTACTTGCGTAAGCCATTCTTACCTCGTGTTGCATATGTGGAAAAAGTGACGCTGAGCAGAGCAGGCCGCCGTCATACAGATGACCATCAAGTTCCAACCGATCAGGATACGAAACATACGGCTCTCTGCTGAATGGGCAGAGCACGGCATCAAGAAAACTCCCTTCTCAGGCGGTCTTTTCCATAAAATTAGACCGGTCGACTATTATTAGACCGGTCGTCTATAGAATCGAGCCAACAGGAGGCAGGGCCTCGCTGCTGGCTTCAGGTATGATCGAGAAAGCTTTTCGTCGCTACCCATGCATTATCAAATGGATGTGAGTCCCTCGTGATTTTGACCATCAGGGTTGCGCCAAGCCATTGCTGATAAAGTGCTTGTGCGAGGATATAGGAATTCATGGCGGACTGGATGGACCCATCCTCCTGGCCTGCCCGAATGATCGCCGTAATGCGCTCGACAGCCTGTTCCGTTCCTTTTTTGAGGATATGCCGCATGCGCTCGGAAAGATCGGAAACCTCGGCTCCCAGCTTAACGATCAGACATTTGTCGCCTGTTTTTCCATCGACGTGTGTTTCCCACCAGAACTGGCAGTAGGCGAGAATTTTTTCCCGGCCATTTTTCGGGGAGGCACCGAACATGACGTCCATCTTGGCCAGATAATCCGAGATATAAAGATGGAGAAGCTCTTCGCCAAACGCCTCTTTGGACTCAAAATAATGATAAAAAGAGCCTTTTGGAATCCCGGCGACCTCAATGATCTGAGAAATACCAACCGCCGAAAAACCCTGACTTCCGATCAGGGGGCGGGCCGCATCCACAATGGTGCGTCTGGCAAGCATCTGTTTGGTTGAAACGGTCATCTGTCATTCATGCGTCTGGTCGTCGGACGGGTCAATATCTTCTACGGGGTTTCGGGAAGACAGAATAATTTCAGCCGAAATCTGGCCTGATATCGGCAGACAGCCCGCCCCCCAAAAAATCATACTGAACCAACTGACCACACGATAGACAGGGTATATTTTATAATTACTTACATACGAGGCGGCATATGGTTTCAATATTAAAATCAATTCTCTCTTTAAGCGCTTCTGGTGCTGTAAAGTCGCGTTCGAATATAACCGATCCGGTAAATCTGTTGGTAAAATAATAGTAATTTATTGAGGCAATGGTGATGTTTAACTGTGCTGCGTCAATGCCGGCACGGAAAACATTTTCCCGAACCCCTCGATCCAGAAGCGTTTGGATACGGCGAACGAATTTCTGGCTGATCGTTTTCAAGGTAGGCGAATTTTTGATATGGGCGGCCTTGCAAAGGTTTTCACTGTTCACGAGCGTGATGAACTCGGGATTTGCAATGTAATATTCCCACGTGAAGCGGACGAGCGTCTCAAGAGCGGTTCTTGGAGGGAGGTTCTCCAGATCCAGCAAATTCTCTTCAGCGCGGATTTTGAGATATTCCCGTTCCAGTACCGTTCTGAAGAGACCGTCCTTACTTTCGAAATAATGGTAGAGCATTCTCTTATTGGCTTTGGCATCCAGGGCGATGGCATCGACCCGTGCGCCTTCAAGACCATTCTTTGAAAATTCCTTTTTGGCGGCTTCGAGAATGCGTAATTTTGTGGCGTCCGCGTCCCTCACACGTTTTTTCGTCGCCTGGGACAATCTGCTTTTCTCAAGGGGCATCAGGGCCTGTTCCGCACTCAATATGGACGTTCTTTTTGAGGGAATCTGTCCCAAAAGAAAAGTAGCGCCTAAAATCACATATAAAATGAATAAAAATATCAACGTAACGTGATTTCATGGTGGCACACCCCTGAGATATATGTAAGTAACTAAACGGTGCGTTATGCGTTGGGAAGTTGGAGCCTGAGCGTCTCCGGTCAAATGAAAGCGAGGAGCATCCGAGAACGGAAATTATACGTTTCGATATTTCCAGGATCATCCACGTCAGAACAGTAAAAACCGGGCTGCACCTTGGAAAAGGAATGACAGCTCCAAAGTCGGCAGGAATAAGTCTCATGAATGTTGTTGCAAAGAATATTTCTTTACCGTCAAAGCCTCGTACATTCGGATTCTTTGTTGATGGAGAATGGCGCGCAGGTAAGGAATTCTTCGACCGCTCTTCGCCCGCACATAATGTTCCCGTTACCCGCATTCCACGATGCACGCGTGAAGATCTTGATGATGCTGTGGCCGCTGCACGTCACGCCTTCGAAAATGGAAGCTGGTCGGGGCTTCCATCTTCGGAGCGCGCTGCGGTTCTTCTGAAGGTTGCGGGCCTGCTGCGTGAGCGCCGGGATGACATTGCTTATTGGGAAGTTCTTGAAAACGGAAAACCCGTTAGCCAGGCCAAGGGTGAGATCGACCATTGTATCGCCTGTTTTGAAATGGCCGCAGGTGCTGCGCGTTTGCTGCATGGCGATACGTTCAACAATCTGGGTGAGGGACTGTTCGGTATGGTCCTGCGTGAGCCCATCGGTGTTGTCGGGCTAATCACGCCGTGGAATTTTCCGTTCATGATCCTGTGTGAGCGCGCACCGTTTATTCTCGCGTCCGGCTGCACACTTGTCGTCAAGCCCGCCGAGGTGACCAGTGCCACGACGCTGCTTCTGGCAGAGGTTCTTGCGGATGCGGGCCTGCCAAAGGGTGTGTTTAATGTGGTGACAGGAACAGGACGCACGGTTGGTCAGGCCATGACCGAGCATCAGGATATCGACATGCTGTCCTTCACTGGTTCCACGGGGGTTGGCAAGTCCTGCATCCATGCGGCGGCCGACAGTAACCTCAAGAAACTCGGCCTCGAACTAGGCGGCAAAAACCCCATTGTGGTGTTTGCTGACAGTGACCTCGAAGACGCGGCTGACGCGGTGGCATTCGGGATCAGCTTCAACACCGGCCAGTGCTGCGTTTCTTCAAGCCGTCTGATTGTTGAGCGGTCCATCGCTGAGAAGTTCGAACGTCTGGTTGTGGCAAAAATGGAAAAGATCCGCGTTGGTGACCCGTTTGATCCCGATACGCAGATCGGCGCCATCACGACGGAAGCTCAGAACAAAACCATTCTGGACTATATCGCGAAAGGCAAGGCCGAGGGCGCCAGACTACTTTGCGGTGGCGGGATCGTCGATTTCGGCAAGGGGCAGTATATCCAGCCCACGCTGTTTACGGATGTGAAGCCGTCCATGGGCATAGCGCGTGACGAAATCTTCGGCCCGGTTCTGGCATCCTTCCATTTCGACACCGTCGATGAGGCGATCGCGATTGCGAATGACACGGTCTACGGCCTCGCCGCATCGGTCTGGAGCAAGGATATCAACAAGGCACTGGCCGTAACCCGTCGCGTTCGCGCAGGCCGTTTCTGGGTCAACACCATCATGAGCGGTGGTCCGGAAACGCCTCTGGGTGGTTTCAAGCAGTCGGGATGGGGGCGTGAGTCGGGCCTGTATGGCGTCGAGGAATACACGCAGATCAAGTCTGTCCATATCGAGACTGGCAAACGTTCGCACTGGATTTCATGATGACGCGTGGCTTTGATTACATCGTTGTTGGTGGCGGTTCGGCTGGCTGTGTTCTCGCAGCCCGCCTTTCCGAAAATCCGTCCGTCCGTGTCTGCCTCATTGAGGCGGGGCGGCGGGATACGCATCCCCTGATCCACATGCCGGTCGGCTTCGCGAAAATGACCACGGGCCCGCACACCTGGGACCTTCTGACGGAACCGCAAAAGAACGCGAACAGCCGTCAGATCCCTTATGTGCAGGGACGGGTTCTGGGCGGTGGCTCGTCCATCAACGCGGAAGTTTTCACGCGCGGTCATCCGTCCGATTTCGACCGCTGGGCTGAGGAAGGCGCAGATGGCTGGAGCTTTCGGGACGTCCAGAAATACTTCATCCGCTCCGAAGGAAACGCAATTTTTGCAGGGGACTGGCACGGCACGAACGGACCGCTGGGCGTTTCCAATCTCGCAGAGCCAAACCCGACCAGCCGTGCGTTCGTGCAAAGCTGTCAGGAAATGGGGCTGCCCTACAATCCTGACTTCAATGGCGCGTCACAGGCAGGGGCTGGCATCTACCAGATGACCATCCGGAACAACCGGCGCTGTTCTACGGCCGTGGGGTATCTGCGTCCGGCTCTGGGGCGCAAGAACCTGACGGTTGTAACGCGGGCACTGGTTCTGAAGATCGTGTTCGACGGCACACGCGCCAAGGGTGTGCAGTACATTGCCAACGGCACCCTTGAAACAGCCGAGGCCACGCAGGAAATCGTTGTGACCGCGGGTGCCATCGGCACGCCGAAGCTGATGATGCTGTCGGGCGTCGGCCCTGCCGCGCATCTGCGGGACAAGGGAATTTCCGTCGTTCAGGATCTGCCGGGCGTGGGCGAGAACCTACAGGACCATTTCGGCGTGGATATAGTGGCGGAACTCAAGACGGATGAGAGCTTCGACAAATACCGCAAACTGCACTGGATGCTCTGGGCAGGCCTTGAATACACGATGTTCAACTCCGGTCCCGTTGCGTCCAACGTGGTTGAAGGGGGGGCCTTCTGGTATTCGAACCCGTCTTCGGACGTGCCTGATTTGCAGTTCCATTTTCTCGCCGGTGCCGGGGCAGAAGCCGGAGTGACGTCCGTTCCCAAAGGAACGTCCGGTATTACGCTCAACAGCTATGTGCTGCGGCCGAAGTCGCGCGGAACTGTCCGGCTGCGCTCGGCGGACCCGAGGCTTAACCCAATGGTCGATCCCAATTTTCTGGGCGATCCCGCTGATCTGGAAACCTCTGCGGAAGGCGTTCGGCTGAGTTATGAGATGTTCTCCCAGCCCTCCTTGCAGAAGCACATCAGAAAAACCTGTTTCTTTAGCGGTAAACGGCCAACGATGCAGATGTATCGTGACTACGCGCGGGAACATGGCCGCACGTCCTATCATCCGACATGCACCTGCAAGATGGGGCGGGATGAGATGTCCGTCGTCGATCCGCGCCTGAAGGTTCATGGCCTTGAGGGCATCAGGATCTGCGACAGTTCGGTCATGCCCTCGCTGCTGGGGTCAAATACGAATGCCGCAACGATCATGATCGGGGAGCGCGCGGCAGATTTCATTCAGGGGAATGCCTGAATGAAATCTGCCCGCACCTTCTGAAACTACGGGATAACAGAAAGCCGCGCAGTCATGCTGGACTCTTTCGTTGAAATTTATAGTAACCAACTAGTTAGATACTAAGGCATTGGAACATGACGAAAGTCAGGACAGCGACCGAGGCCGTGAGCCTCATCAGGGACGGAGCCATGGTTGCCGTCAATTCGTCTTCGGGGCTTCTGTGTCCCGACGCGGTTCTCGAAGCCCTCGGACAGCGTTTCGAAGCCACGAAATCACCCGCGAAACTGACGACCGTCCATCCGATTGCCGCGGGAGACATGTTCGGGACCAAGGGCGTGGACCATCTCGCCCGTCCGGGCATGATCACGAAAATCATCGGCGGTTCCTATCCTTCAGGCCCGAGCAATGCCGAGCCGCCGCTGATCTGGCAGCGGATCCAGGCAGAAGATCTGGCCGCCTATAATGTTCCGTCCGGCGTCATTTTCGACATGTTGCGGGAAGGGGCGGCGAAGCGTCCCGGCGTTCTGACCAAGGTCGGTCTCGATACCTTCGCCGATCCGGTGCGCGATGGCTGTGCAATGAACGAGACGGCCCGTCAGAACCCGCTGGTCCGTCACATGGATTTCGAGGGCGAGGACTGGCTCTATTTCCCGGCACTTCGTCCTGACGTGGCGATCATCCGGGCGTCGACGGCGGATGAGAACGGCAATCTGACATTCGAGCAGGAAGGCGCCACGCTGGGGGCCATGGAAATGGCTCTGGCGGCGCATAACAATGGCGGTCTGGTGATCGCGCAGGTCCGCCGTGTCGCGGCGCAGGGCACGCTTAAGCCGCATGACGTCAAGGTTCCGGGCATTCTGGTGGACCTGATCGTCGAAGCGCCGGAGCAGCTTCAGACAACCGCAACAGCCTATGATCCTGCCATTTCAGGCGAGATTTTCCGTCCGCTGTCCACGTTCGAAATTCCGGATTTCGGACCATCCAAAGTCATGGCCCGTCGCGTGGCGCAGGAACTGAAACAGGGCTGGGCGGTCAATATCGGCTTTGGTATTTCCGCCAATGTTCCGCGTATCCTTCTGGAAGAAGGACGGCATGGTGCGGTGACGTGGGTGATCGAACAGGGGGCTGTAGGCGGCATCCCTCTGCTGGACTTCAAGTTCGGCTGCGCCAGCAATGCCGAAGCCTTCGTCGCCTCACCCCATCAGTTCTCCTATTTTCAGGCGGGTGGCTTCGATTGTTCCCTGCTGTCCTTCCTTGAAATCGGACAGAATGGTTCGGTGAATGTCAGCCGTTTGGCTGCGACCCCGCATCGCACGGCCGGGGCAGGCGGCTTCGTTGACATCACGGCGCGCGCCAAACGGATCATTTTCTCGGGCAATTTCAATGCCGGGGCGAAAATGCATATCGAAGACGGACGTCTGGTGATCGACCGGGAAGGCAAGATCGCGAAAATCGTGCCGGAAGTGTCTCAGGTCAGCTTTTCGGGCGGCCGCGCCGCCGAGACCGGACAGGAGATCACTTATGTGACGGAGCGTTGCGTCCTGAGGCTGCTCGATGGCAAGCTGACGGTCACCGAAATCGCGCCGGGGATCGACTTGCAGCGGGACATTCTGGGTCAGGCGATGGCTCATCTCGAGGTTTCGCCGGATCTGAAATACATGAACGCGGCCCTGTTCCGGGATGAACCCATGGGTTTGACCCTGTGACCGTCTCCCCTCGCGCCAGCCAGACAGACAGGAACTGACCATGATGCTTCAGGACCGCATGTTTCTGACAGAACTCTTCGACGCTGCCGTTGCCGCGGCAGAGCCGGAGCAGATTTTGGCAGCGCATCTTCCCGCCCCTCCTAAGGGCCGGACGGTTGTCGTCGGCGCAGGAAAAGGCGCGGCCCAGCTGGCCGCGGCTTTCGAGCGCGTCTGGAAAGGACCGCTCAGCGGGGTCGTGGTCACGCGTTACGGCAATGTCTGCCCAACGCAGTTCATCAAGGTTCTGGAGGCCTCGCATCCGGTGCCGGACGAAGCGGGTCTGAAGGCCACGGAGGCGCTTTTCGAAGCGGTGAAGGGACTGGGGCCGGATGATCTCGTCGTGGCGCTCATCTGTGGGGGCGGTTCTGCCCTTCTGCCGTCACCGCCGCCGGGTATGACGCTCGCGGACGAGGCCGAACTGAACCGTGCCCTGCTCGCATCCGGTGCGCCGATTTCAGTCATGAACAGCATCCGCAAGCAGGTGTCGGGCATCAAGGGCGGCCGTCTCGCGGCCGCTGCGGCTCCGGCAAAGGTTGTGTCTCTGGTCGTGTCGGATGTCCCTTTCGACGATCCGGCGCAGGTGGCTTCCGGACCTACCGTGCCAGATCTGGGAACGCGGGAAGATGCCCGTCGCCTGGCGAAGACTTGGAAACTGCGTCTGCCTGAAAAAATCCAGTCCTGGTTGGATGGAGAAGAGGGCCGCGCCCTGCTGGCAACCGATCCTGTGTTCAGCAGCAACGAGGTGCGCGTCATCGCCTCGGCGCATCTGTCTCTGGAAGCGGCGGCGGATAAGGTCCGGCAGGCGGGGATTTACCCTGTTGTTCTCTCCGATGCGATCGAGGGTGAAGCCCGGGATGTCGGCAAGGTTCATGCTGCACTGGTGCGGGAAATCATCCTCAGAGGGCGACCTTTCCGCCGACCCGTCGTCATTCTGTCAGGCGGCGAAACCACGGTAACGATCCGCGGAAAAGGGCGGGGCGGGCGCAATACCGAGTTCCTTCTGGCTTTTGCGCTGGCGGCGGAGGGCCTGCCGTTTGCGGCTCTTGCGGCGGATACCGATGGTATTGACGGTTCGGAAGACAATGCCGGGGCCTTCGCCGATGGTGTCAGCATGGAGCGCCTGAGGGAGAGGGGGTTCAACCCTATGGATCTTCTGATGGAGAACGACGCCTATACCGCGTTCGAGGCGCTGGGAGACCTGTTTGTTCCGGGTCCAACCGGCACAAACGTGAATGATTTCCGGGCCGTTCTGGTTCGCTAGGACCGGCCCGAAAAGCTTCAATAATGATTGATCGGTGCATGTGGCGAAAGCCGTAGTCTTTAACAGTTTTCAATAGTAACCATCTAGTTAGTTACTTATGTGGAGTCGGCAATGTTTCTGAACGAAATGCAGGAAGAAGTCCGCGAAACGACACGCTCTTTCGTGGATAACGTCATCCGTCCCGCTGCCGAGGCGCTGGATCGTGAGGAACGCTTCCCGGCGGAAATTTACGAGGAAATGGGCAAGCTGGGCCTGTTCGGCATCGCCGTTCCCGAGGAACTGGGCGGACCGGGTTTCGATACGCTGACCTATGCGGTCGTAATGGAAGAACTGTCCCGCGGTTACGCCAGCGTGGCGGATCAGTGCGGTCTGGTGGAATTGATCTCCACGCTTCTGGTGCGTCACGGAACGCCGGAGCAGCAGAAAATGCTCCCCGACATCCTCTCCCTGAAACGCAAGGTCGCCTACTGCATCACGGAACCCGAGGCCGGGACGGATGTCTCCGGTATCCGCACAACGGCCGTGCGTGACGGGGACGGCTGGGTCCTGAATGGCGGCAAGATCTGGATCCACAACGCGCCGGTCGCCGATACGGGCTTTGTTCTGGCCCGCACCGACAAAGACGCGGGCAATCGGGGCATGTCCATTTTCATCGTGGACCTGCACGCCAAGGGCGTCGAGCGCGGCCCCAAGGAACACAAGATGGGCCAGCGCGCGAGCCAGGTCGGCGCGCTTGACTTCTCGGACGTGCGTCTCGGAAGCGACGCGTTGCTGGGCGAGATGAACCGCGGCTTCCATATGATGATGAGCGTGCTCGACAAGGGGCGCGTTGGTATCGCGGCTCTGGCGGTTGGCATCGCGCAGGCCGGTCTTGAGGCAGCCGTCGATTATGCCGGCACCCGCAAGCAGTTCGGCAAGCACATCTCGGAATTTCAGGGCGTACAGTGGCTGCTGGCCGACATGGCCAAGGACATCGAGGCCGCGCGACTTCTGGTTCACGCCGCTGCGACGAAGATCGATCGCGGACAGGACGCCACGCGCTCCTGCTCAATGGCCAAGTGCTTCGCCGGAGATATGGCGGTGGCGCGTACCGCCGATGCCGTTCAGGTCTTTGGTGGTTCGGGCTATATCCGTGGCTTCGAGGTCGAGCGTCTGTACCGCGATGCCAAGATCACCCAGATCTATGAAGGCACCAACCAGATCCAGCGCATGATCATCGCCCGCGAGCTCCTGCGTAAAGGCGCACGGGCATGAGACAGGTCGCTCTCGTCACAGGTTCCTCACGGGGCATCGGTTTCGCCACGGCTCAGGCCTTGGCGAAACGGGGCTTTGCTTTAGCGGTCAACGGGCCGTTCGAGGACGAGGAACTGCGCTCGGCTGTCCGCCGCCTGTCTGAAACCGGAGCATCTGTCATGGCGCTCCCGTTCGACATCACGGATCTTGCCGTGCATGCGGAAAAACTGGCGCAGGTCGAAGTAGAACTCGGGCCGCTGACAACGCTCGTCAACAACGCGGGTGTGGGCGTCCTTCAGCGCGGAGACCTGCTGGATGTGAGCGAAGCGAGCTGGGACCGGTGCCTGACGGTGAACACGAAGGCGCTGTTCTTTCTCTCGCAGGCTTTTGCAAAGCTGCTCCTGTCACGGTCGCGGCCCGAGAGCGTGTTTCATTCCATCGTGAACGTCACGTCGTCCAATGCGACGGCGGTCGCCGTCCAGCGGTCGGAATACTGCGCGTCCAAAGCGGCGGCGGCGATGGTGTCCAAGGCTCTGGCCGTGCGGCTGGGGCCGGAAAACATCGCGGTCTATGACGTCCAGCCCGGCCTGATCGCGACTGACATGACCGCCGCCGTGATCGGCCAGTACCGCCAGAGAGCGGAAGACGGTCTGACCCTGCTGCCGCGTATCGGCGAGCCCGAAGACATGGGCGGTATCATCGCGACTCTTGCTTCGGGCGGACTTCCCTACACCACAGGCCAGGTGATTTCGGCGGATGCCGGAATGCTTGTGCCGCGTTTCTGAGAGCGGTCATGAAAATCATTCTTCCCGATGAAACCGGCCGCAAGACGGACTATCACCTGATCGGAACCCCCGCGCCGACAGGTGTGCTGGGGCGTAATCCGGCTCGCATCGTCTATTCGGCGGCGCATGTCGTCGCCAACCCCTATACGGGCAGCGCACCGTCCGGGCCCGGTGCCATAGACTGGGACAGGACGATGGCGTTTCGCCGCCACCTTGCGGATCTTGGGCTCGGCATCGCCGAAGCCATGGACACGGCCCAGCGTGGCATGGGGCTGGACTGGCCCATGGCGCTGGAACTGATCCGCCGCACAAAAGCCGAACTGCCGGACGCTGATGTCGTCAATGGCTGCGGCACCGACCATCTGGACCCTGCGAGCGTGCGGGATGTGGATGCGGTCATCCGCGCCTATCTGGAACAGGTCGAAGCCATTCAGGCCGTCGGTGGCCGGATTATCCTGATGGCGAGCCGGACTTTGGTCCGCGTCGCGAAAGGAGCGGCGGATTATCTGCGCGTTTATCGCGAAGTGCTCTCCGCCTGCGACGAACCGGTCGTCCTGCACTGGCTGGGCGAAGCGTTCGATCCCGCCCTCGCCGGATACTGGGGCACCGACAGCTTCGATCAGGCCCTGCAAACCGTGCTGGAAATGATCGGACAAAACGTCGCCAAGGTGGACGGCATCAAGATTTCCCTTCTGGACAAGGACAAGGAAATCCGGATGCGCCGTCTGCTTCCCGAAGGCGTGAAGATGTATACCGGGGATGACTTCAATTACCCCGAACTGATCGAAGGCGACGAGCAGGGCTTCAGCCATGCGCTTCTGGGCGTGTTCGATCCGCTGGCGCCGCTGGCCGCCTATGCGGTGAGCAAACTCGGCGAGGGTGACAAGGCCGCTTTCCGCGCGGCGCTGGACCCCACGGTTCCGCTGGCCCGGGTGATCTTCAAGGCGCCGACCCGGTATTACAAAACGGGCGTCGTCTTCCTGGCCTGGCTGAACGGTTTCCAGGATCATTTCGTCATGCTGGGCGGCGCGCAGTCCATGCGGCCGCTGCCGTATTTTACAGACATCTTCCGGTTGGCGGATGGTTGTGGACTGCTCCGGCATCCGGAACTGGCCGTCCGCCGCATGAAGTCGCTTCTGTCGCTCTATGGAGCCGACTAATGCGCGACTTCACCCACGATCATTTCGCGCTGGCGCTGAACACCGCGACCCTCGGTCACAACGTCCCGGGCGCGGGGGCAGGATGGTCCGCTGAACGCACGATCGACGCCTGCGCCGAGCGTGGCATCGGCGGCATCGTCTTCTGGCGTCCGGAACTTCAGGGACGCGCCGCCTCCATCGGGCAATATGCCCGAGCGGCCGGGGTCAGCGTCGTGGGTCTGTGCCGTTCGCCATTTCTCGTGGGGCCTCTGGCGCCACAGGGGCGGCAGGGGGGCGTGGATGATTTCCGTCGGTCGATCGACGAAACGGCGGAGCTGGGAGGGGAAATCCTGACGATCGTGGTGGGAGGCGTCGAGCCCGGCACCAAGGGCGTCCGGGAGAGCCTCGGCATCGTCACGGACCGCCTGTCCGCGGTGCTGGATTATGCGGCTGACCGGGGGGTGAAGCTGGCGTTGGAGCCGTTGCATCCGATGTATGGCGGCGATCGCTCCTGCCTGCCGACTGTCCGCGATGCGCTCGATATCTGCGATGTCCTCAACTCCGAGACGCTCGGGGTGGCGGTCGATGTCTATCACGTCTGGTGGGACACCGACCTCCCGCGTCAGCTCGAACGGGCCGGGACACGCATCATGGGGTTACATCTGTGTGACTGGCTCGTGCCGACGACGGATTTTCTTCTGGATCGCGGGATGATGGGGGACGGCGTGGCGGATCTGAAAGCCCTGCGCGCGGGTGTGGAGCGCGCGGGTTACGCCGGGTTCTGCGAAGTCGAGATTTTTTCTGCAAACAACTGGTGGAAGCGCGATCCGGCCGAAGTGCTGGATGTGATGGTGCGGCGCTTCCGCGATATCTGCTGAGAACGGAGAGTATCATGAAGATCCTCGTCCCCGTGAAACGGGTCGTCGACTATAACGTCCGCATCCGCGTCCGTCCGGACGGATCTGGCGTTGACTTGGCGAACGTCAAGATGTCCATGAACCCTTTTGACGAAATCGCGGTCGAAGAGGCCATTCGTCTCAAGGAAAAAGGGGTTGCGACCGAAGTGGTCGCCGTCTCCATCGGGGTTGCGCAGGCGAAGGACACACTGCGGACCGCCCTTGCGATGGGGGCGGACCGCGCCATTCTCGTCACTGTGACGGATGATGTGAACGTGGATCTGGAGCCGCTCACGGTGGCCCAGGTCCTGAGTAAGGTCGTGACGAACGAACAGCCCGGCCTCGTGATCGCGGGCAAGCAGGCGATCGACAACGACATGAACGCGACCGGCCAGATGCTCGCCGCCCTGCTGGGCTGGGGACAGGGCACGTTCGCTTCCGCCCTCACGGTCGAGGACGGATCTGCGCTGGTGACCCGTGAAGTCGATGGTGGTCTTCAGACCATCAAACTGAAGCTTCCTGCCGTGGTGACGACGGATCTGCGTCTGAACGAACCCCGCTATGTGGCGCTGCCCAACATCATGAAGGCGAAGAAAAAGCCGCTTGAAGAGCTGTCACTCGACACGCTCGGCGTCGCGGTTCGCCCGCATCTGACGGTTCTGAAGACGGTCGAACCGCCGCAGCGTCAGGCGGGCGTGAAAGTCGGCTCCGTCGATGAACTGGTGTCGAAACTGAAAAATGAAGCAGGAGTCCTGTGATGTCCGTTCTGCTACTTGCCGAAGTCACCGAGGGGCGCCTCGGGACGGATACGGTCGCCAAGGCCCTGACAGCGGTTGGCACGCTGGGAGACGTGCATGTTCTTGTTACAGGCGAAAACTGCGCGGCAGCCGCCGATGAAGCGGCGAAGCTGGCGGGTGTGTCGAAGGTTCTTCTGGCGGACGATGCGTCTCTGGCGCACGGGCTTGCCGAACCCGTGAGCGCACTGGTCGTCTCGCTGGCAGCGCATTACAGCCACATCGCCGCTGGAGCAACGGCGTTTTCCAAGAACGTGCTGCCGCGCGTCGCTGCCCTGCTGGATGTTATGGTGCTCTCCGAAGTGACCGCCATACATGACGCCGACACGTTCGAGCGTCCGATCTATGCGGGCAATGCGATCCAGACGATCCGGTCCTTTGACCCGGTGAAAGTCTTCACAATCCGCACGGCGGCCTTCACGGCCGCTCAGGGTGGTGGAAGTGCTGCTGTCGAGGCAGTTAGCGTTCCGGCCGATCCCGGTCTGTCGCAGTGGGTCGAAGACAAGACGGTCGCCTCCGAACGCCCGGACCTGACATCGGCTAAAAGCATCGTGTCCGGTGGTCGTGGTCTCGGATCGAAGGAAAACTTCGATACCATCACCCTGCTCGCTGACAAACTCGGTGCCGCGGTCGGCGCAAGCCGTGCGGCGGTGGACGCGGGATATGCGCCGAATGACTGGCAGGTCGGCCAGACCGGCAAGGTTGTGGCGCCAGACCTTTACATCGCAGTTGGTATCTCGGGCGCCATCCAGCATCTCGCTGGCATGAAGGACTCCCGCGTGATCGTGGCGATCAACAAGGATGAGGACGCCCCGATCTTTCAAGTCGCCGATTACGGGCTGGTCGGGGATCTGTTCACCATCCTGCCCGAACTGACGGCAAAGATCTGACCATGCGCAGCCTCGGCATCACCTTCGGACAGGGAGAACGTTCATGACGACCATTGAACGCGAAAGCATGGAGTATGACGTCGTCATCGTCGGTGGCGGCCCGGCAGGCCTGTCCGCGGCCATCCGTCTCAAGCAGCTTGACCCGGACCTGTCCGTTGTTGTGTTGGACAAGGGATCCGAGATTGGCGCGCACATTCTCTCCGGGGCGATTGTTGATCCTTGCGCGCTTGATGTTCTGCTACCGGAATGGCGAAACATGAACGCGCCGATCAGCGTGCCGGTGCAGACAGACAGTTTTTACGTCCTCGGCGAGAAGGGACAGACACGTCTGCCCAACTGGCTCATGCCGCCCTTCATGAACAATCACGGCAATTATATCGTGTCGCTGGGGAATGTCTGTCGCTGGCTTGCCGAGACAGCAGAAGCGCTGGGCGTTGAGATTTTTCCCGGTATGGCGGCCAGTGAACTTGTTTATGGCGACAGGGGCGAGATCCGGGGCGTGGTCGCCGGAGAATTCGGTCGTAATGCCGACGGTACGCCGGGAGAAAATTACGAACCCGGCATGATTCTCGCCGGAAAATATGTGTTGATCGCCGAAGGTGCGCGCGGGTCTTTATCGCTTCAAATCATGGAGCGTTACGGCCTGTCGGATGGTCGGGACCCGCAAAAATTCGGGATCGGCCTGAAGGAAATCTGGGAGGTAAACCCGGCAAAGCACAAACCCGGCACGGTCGTTCACACGATGGGATGGCCGCTGGGGCGCAATGCAGGTGGCGGCGCGTTCATCTATCACCTCGACAACAATCAGGTCTGTGTCGGGTTCGTCGTGCATCTGAGCTACGAAAATCCCTATCTGGACCCATACCGGGAATTCCAGCGTTTCAAGCATCACCCGCTGATGGCCAGGCTGCTGGAAGGTGGAAAGCGGATTGCGTATGGCGCCCGCGCGATTTCGGAAGGAGGGTGGCAGTCGATCCCGGAAGTCGTTTTCCCCGGGGGTGCGCTGCTGGGCTGCTCGGCGGGGCTTGTAAATGTTCCGCGCATCAAAGGCAGTCATAACGCCATTTATTCAGGGATACATGCTGCCGAAGCTGCTTATGCGGCAATCCGAAAGGGGCGGAGCGGCGATGAACTCAGAGCTTATGAAACAGCCCTGAGGGAGGGACCAATCGCCCGCGACCTCAAGACCGTTCGTAACGTCAAGCCGCTCTGGGAAAAATACGGGCTTGCGGGCGGGATTGTGCTGGGCGGTCTGGATATGTGGACGGCGTCTGTAATCGGCGCGCCTTTATTCGGAACGCTCCATCATCACAAGACCGATGCCGCGGCGACGGGAAAGGCGGCGGATTTTTCGCCCATTGCCTATCCGAAACCAGATGGAAAGCTCAGCTTTGACCGGGTAACCAATGTGGCCTTTTCGTTCACCAATCATCATGAAGGCCAGCCCTGTCATCTGAAGCTCAGGAATCCTGATCTTCCGATCACGGTAAATCTGCCGGTCTATGCCGAACCTGCACAGCGCTACTGCCCGGCCGGGGTTTACGAGATTGTCGAAGATGCGGGCAAGCCGCGCTTTCAGATCAATTTCCAGAACTGCGTGCACTGCAAGACCTGCGACATCAAGGACCCATCCCAGAACATCGTCTGGACGCCGCCGCAGGGCGGGGACGGTCCAAATTACCCGAATATGTAAGTTTTACAGTTCAGATCAAAGTAACGGCATCCATGCAGGGTTCGGAATCCATGCCTGCCGAAGTGTTTCTTCCGATCATACAAGACGATCAAGAAGAGGAAGATGGTCATGAGTGACGTTGGCGTCGTACAAAGCATTCCGCGCGTTTCACTCAACGGCAGAAGTGCCCTTGTAGCCACACTGGCTGCGGTGGCGGGTCTGATGTTCGGGCTGGACCTTGGGGTCATATCCGGGGCGTTGAAATTTATCGGGATCGAGTTTCAGGTTAATGATTTCGGCAAGGAGTGCATCGTCTCCGGCATGATGGTCGGCGCGGCGCTGGGGGCGCTGTTTGGCGGTCGGCTCTCCTATGTTTTAGGGCGCAAAAAGCTGCTGATCATTTCGGCGCTGCTCTTCATTTCCGGCTCGGCGCTGTGCGCTCTGGCACCATCTGTCGCCCTGCTGATCGGCGGACGCGTCGCCCTCGGTCTGGCGATCGGTGTCGCAAGCTTTACGGCACCGCTCTATATTTCGGAAATTGCGCATCAGCAGCATCGTGGCGCCCTGATTTCCGTCTATCAGCTCATGATTACTGTTGGCATTCTGGTGGCGTTCATTTCCGATGCGCTTTTGGCATATTCCGGGTCATGGCGCTGGATGCTCGGAATTGTGGGAATTCCCGGCGTGCTGTTTCTGATTGGCGTGCTGTTCCTGCCGGATAGCCCGCGTTGGCTGGTCCTGCGTGGACGGCATGACGAGGCCTTTGACGTCCTGCACGGTCTGCGCGGCAATGATGCGCATGCCCGTGACGAAATCGTCGAGATCCGCGAGCAGCTTGCCCAGTCTGACGGTGGCTATACACTCTTCAAAAAGAACCCCAATTTCCGCCGTGCGGTCTATCTGGGCGTGGCTCTTCAGGCGATCCAGCAGTTCACCGGCATTAATGTGGTCATGTATTACGCGCCCCACATCTTCGAGATGGCGGGTTTCGGCACCAGCGCCGCGCTCTGGGGCACGGTCATCGTGGGGCTGGTCAATGTGCTCTCCACCTTCATCGCCATTGGATATGTCGACCGCTGGGGGCGGCGGCCGATGTTGATTGCAGGCTTCGTCATGATGGCGCTGGGCATGTTTACGGTCGGCATGCTGCTCTATTTCGGTACGGGCAACAGCGATCTGGCGCGTTACGCGGCTGTCGCGATGCTGCTGTGCTTCATCGTCGGGTTTGCCTTTTCCGCCGGGCCTCTGGTGTGGATCCTGTGCTCTGAAGTGCAGCCCATCAAGGGGCGAGACTTCGGTATCGCCTGCTCCACCTTCACCAACTGGGGCACCAACATGATTGTTGGTCTTACATTCCTGTCGCTTCTCACGGCGATGGGAAATGCCCAGACCTTCTGGCTCTACGCGCTGCTCAATCTCGTCTTTATTTTCGTGACGATGAAGTTCGTTCCCGAAACCCGGGGCGTCTCGCTTGAGCAGATCGAGCGGAATCTCATGGCGGGCAAATCCCTCAACCGCATCGGCCTGTAAGCACAGGTTCCTCCTCCCTCACATAAAAACAGGCCCTGACATCGGGCCCCCAAACGGAGACAGTATCGTGGCAGTCAAGATCGGGATCAATGGATTTGGACGGATAGGGCGTCTGACCCTGAGAAGCATTATCGAGAGCGGTCGGACCGACATCGTTCCCGTTGTCATCAATGGTCCTGGCAGTGTCGAAGACAAGGTTCACATGCTGGTTTACGACAGCATTCACGGCAGGTTTTCAGGGAAGGTCCGTCTTGAAGGCGACCATCTGACGATCGAGGCACAGGGCCGGACTTACGGACCGATCCGCATTTCCTCAGAGCGTGATCCAGCGGCGCTGAACCTTGATGGCGTGGATGTCGCCATGGAATGTTCAGGGCTGTTTACATCGAAACAGGCCGTACAACCCCTGTTACAGGCGGGGGCGCGAAAAGTCCTTATCTCTGCGCCCGCGAGTGATGTGGATGCCACGATCGTCTATGGCGTAAATCATGGGGCTCTCAGGCCGGGCATGACCGTTGTCTCGAATGGTTCATGCACAACCAACTGTCTCGCGCCGCTTGTAAAGATCGTGGACGAAGCGTTCGGAATCGAATGCGGTTACATGCTGACCGTTCATTCCTACACCGGCGACCAGCAGATCGTGGACCGCAGACATCGGGACCTGCGGCGCGCCCGCGCCGCCGGATTGAATATGGTGCCAACCTCCACAGGCGCAGCCAAAGCGATCGATCTTGTCCTGCCACATCTCAAGGGCCGGCTTTCCGGATCGTCATTGCGTGTGCCGACACCAAATGTCTCGATGGTCGCACTCGATTTCATGCCGTCGCGCGCGCCGTCATCCGTAGATGAGGTCAATGCCGTCTTCCACGATGCGGCCACAGGGGCTCTTGCAGGCATACTGGATTATAGCGACGCCATGCTGGTCAGCAGTGACTTCAATCACAGTCTCGCGTCCTCCAATTTCGACGCGACACAGACATCCCTCATCCGGAATGGTGAAATGGTTCATGTCTGTAGCTGGTATGATAATGAATGGGGTTTCTCGAACAGGATGATCGACACCGCCGTTTTTATGGCTTTGCAATCTGACTGAGCGCAGGCAACTTTGGTAAGTCGTCCATTTTGAAAAAGAAACGGAATGACCGTTTTCACCTGTTTTGCGGATAAGTTGTAGCTGCTTTTGCCTTCTTGGGAATAAACACTGGCCGGTGGCGCGCGCCGCTATGACGAGGCTATGTCATTTCCGAAAGGACAAAATCAATGATCCGCGTTTTTCTCAGCCTGATTTTTGCCGTTGCTATCGGCGGCACGGCCTTCGCAGGAGCTAAGCCGGAATCGTTGGAGGAGTTAACCCATAACCTCAACATTGTGCTCAACGAGGAGCTTGATGGAAAAGCATCTCTCAACGGGCGGCTGATCGTGCGCGTCGAACGTGCCTCGATTTGCAAGTCGGCGGTCTGGACACAGAGCAACGGCGTCGGATCGCCATTGCGGCGTGACCTGCTGGAATGGGACGAGATGTTTGATGACAATCCTTGGTTCGATGCCCGGTTTCACTATTGGAAGTTCGTCTATGCCGACCATCGGAGCGACGATGTCGTGTCCATGCCTCTCACGGCGCATCCGGACCGTTTTGACGATTCCGCTGGTATCAACCTCCTGTCGTGCCAACCCAAGCGGCATCATCGTTAACTACGATCCCACCAAAACGGACCAAAATAAACGAGCCCCATAAACTTGATGAACTGGTGCTCTTAAATGGAACTGAGCATCAGGCTGGTCTCTGAATTGAGAATACCATCGGTCATACGAACTTCCCTCAGAACACGATCGAAATTCTGAAGGGTATCTGTCCGAATTTCCGCAATAAGGTCCCAAGCACCATTCGTTGTGTGAAGCGTATAGAGCTCCGGAATGGATCGCAGGGCGCGGATCACTGAGGTGGTCGATTTTCCTGCAACCTCGATCAGCATAATGGCCCTGATATCGTCGTGATGTTCACGCGCCCGAACTGTAAACCCTAAAATGGAGCCATTTTCCAACAGGCGATCCAGCCGCGCCTGAACAGTCGCGCGTGATACGCCGATGATGGATGCAAGCTTGGCGACAGGTGCCCGCCCATCCTCACGCAGAATGGAGATAAGGGTACGATCAAGGTCGTCAAAAATATACATGCGTCATTATGCCATATTTCATAAAGCAATATGAATGATTTTTTTCATATTTTATATCATATTGATTATGTTAACCAGCATATCGTGAAGGCACCATCATCCCACAGCAGAAAGCAGGAGAGATCATGGTCCAGTATGTCGGCGTCGAAAACCTAATCCAGCTGATACGTTCGGTTGGGGTAGAAACATTTCTGACGGAACTGGCCACTTATGTCGAAGAAGACTTCCGCCGTTGGCCGGAATTCGACAAGACGCCGCGCGTGGCGAGCCATTCCCGCGATGGTGTGATTGAACTGATGCCAACGGCCGATGACGCGCTCTATAGCTTCAAGTATGTTAACGGTCATCCCAGGAATACGCGCAAAGGCCTCCAGACCGTTACGGCATTCGGTGTGCTGTCAGATGTGCAGTCCGGCTATCCGCTCATGCTTTCTGAAATGACCTTGCTCACCGCTCTGCGAACGGCCGCGACGTCTGCAGTGGCGGCTCGCTGCCTGGCACGGCCCAACAGCCGGGTGATGGCCATCATCGGTCTCGGCGCGCAGTCTGAATTCCAGGCGACGGCCTTCAAGGCGCTGTGCGGCATTACGCATCTCAGAGTTTACGATGTGGAGTCTGCCGCAACGGAAAAATTCTGTCGGAACATGCAGACCAGTGGGCTCGATATCACCGTCGCAAACAGCAGTCAGGATGCCGTATCGGGCGCCGATATCATCACGACCGTGACGGCTGACAAACTGAAGGCCACGATCCTGTCTGATAACATGATCGGCGCGGGCGTTCACATCAATGCCGTCGGTGGCGACTGTCCGGGAAAAACCGAGTTGCAGGCCGCGCTTTTGAACCGTGGACGCGTTTTTGTAGAATATCCTGAACAGACCCGTGTTGAAGGTGAAATTCAGCAGATGCCGCAAGATTTCCCCGTGACGGAACTCTGGCAGGTCATAACCGGAGACGTTCAGGGCCGCCGCTCCGAACAGGACATTACAATCTTTGATTCGGTGGGTTTCGCCACGGAGGATTTCTCTGCGCTGCGTTACCTCAGAGACAAAATTCTGGGCACAGATTTTTATACGGAAATCGACCTTGTGGCCGAGCCGGAAGACCCCCGTAACCTCTTCGGTCTTCTCAACCAGGTCTGAACTCAGTCATTCCAGAGCATTTCAGGGGAATATTGTCATGACGTCCTTCTCAGTTCAGGCCCCGAGAGCGGTGGTCATGATCCGACCGCACCATTTCCATCCCAATCCGGAAACGGAACAGGACAACGTCTTTCAGACGCGGGACGGTACGCGGACGACTTCAGAAATTGCGACACAGGCCCATGCCGAAGTCACCCGGGCGGCAGAAGCTCTGGAACAGGTCGGTGTGAAAGTCCATCTGTTCGAAGACGAAACCAAGGAAACACCGGATTCCGTATTTCCCAACAACTGGTTTTCCACTCATGCTGGTGGCCATATTGCAATTTACCCGATGTTCTCTCCAAACCGCCGCCGTGAGCGCCGCGGAGACGTCATCGAAATGCTCAAACACGAATACCGCGTTCAGGATGTCATTGATTATTCCGGACTGGAGCAGGACGGCCTGTCTCTCGAAGGGACCGGGGCCATGGTCCTCGACCATATCAGCCGCATTGCCTACGCGGCCAAATCCAA
Source organism: Gluconobacter sp. Dm-44 (assembly GCF_018256175.1). Classification (NCBI taxonomy): domain Bacteria; kingdom Pseudomonadati; phylum Pseudomonadota; class Alphaproteobacteria; order Acetobacterales; family Acetobacteraceae; genus Gluconobacter; species Gluconobacter sp. Dm-44. The sequence continues at coordinate 89,655 of NZ_JAERLZ010000002.1, forward strand.
CCGGACCAACGAGGTTGCCATGGAGCGCTTCTGCACCCATTTCAACTTTGAACCGATTATTTTTGACGCGGCAGATGAGGCCGGGCGCCTGATCTATCATACAAATGTGCTGATGTGTGTGGGTACCAGCTTTGCAATGATCAGCCTGGAGACAATCAGCAACCTGCACCGTCGTCAGGAAGTACGAAACAGACTAACCGAAAATGGTCGTGAAATCATTGATCTGTCCTTTAATCAAATCAATGACTTTGCAGGAAATGCTTTAGAGCTTTCAGGATCTCAGGGGCGTGTTCTGGCCCTGTCGCGACGCGCCCTCAAGGCGCTGCGGCCAGAGCAGATCCGGATCATCGAGCGCTCGGCAACGCTTTTGCCTCTGGACGTCCCAACCATCGAACTGGCCGGCGGCTCCGTTCGCTGCATGATGGCAGGAGTTCATCTGACACCGCGCTTCTGAATGCCAAAATCGCCCGCGATATGCCCCCTCGAATGTATCGATCAACGAGGCGGCAGCATGTGTGCCAGGTAGCGCGAAAGCTGCGCCTCCAAATTGTCAGAAGGAATAATTCCGGCGATGTAACCGTCCGGACGCACAAGGACCCACTGACCGGGTTCGATTCCGTACGCTTCGGCGATATCGCCTTCTTCATCGACGAGTTCATGCCCCGCGCCAATGGTGACGATCCGAACACCTGCGATGACCAACGGCCGATCACGCACCTCGTAACCGAGCAGGGTCCAGTGAGACCCTTGAAAAACCGCAAACAGCCGCGTCCGCTGCCCGGCCTGTCCGCGACAGGGCGCATCAGGGGCGCGATCGCCCGCCTGCACTTTGCCGCTCACCGAACCGGGCACGTTCAATGATGAACCGCGATAGCCGAGGTCAAGCTGACGCGCCTCGCGATCGCGTCGCATGGTGCCCTGCTTGACTTCCCCAAGCAGCCGCGTCGAGAGACGCAGCATGTTCAATGCGACCGGTCGCCGCTCCGCCTCGTAACTGTCGAGCAGCGCCTCCGGCGCCCTCGCGAGCACGGACGCCAGCTTCCAGCCGAGATTATAGGCGTCCTGAACGCTGGTATTGAGGCCCTGCCCGCCGGTTGGCGGGTGAACATGTGCGGCATCCCCCGCAAGGAAGACGTGCCCGACCCGATAGCGATCGGCCAGACGCGCACTCATCGTATAAACCGAGGACCACGACACAGAACGGACCGTAATGTCTTCCCTGCCGGTCCGGTCTTTGATCAGCGCGGTCAGCCCGACCGGAGACAGATCGACCTCTCCGTCCAGAGCCACAGGGGCCTGAATCTGGAACAGGTCCGTCCCCGCCAGAGGACAGATCATCACCTGTGTTTCGGGTGAGCCGAACTGGAACCGATGCCAGACAGACCGATCCAACCCCTCCAGCCGCACATCGGCAACGATCGCACGCACGCCCAGTGCTTCTCCCGGAAAATCGATCGCCAATGCATGACGCACGAAGCTGCGGCCACCATCGGTCCCGACGAGGAACCGGGCGCGGATAACCTGCTCGCCGCCGTCCTGTTCGATCCTCGCCGTAACGCCCTGGGCGTCCTGTTCAAACCCTGTCAGTAGCGTCCCAAAATGTGGATGATGGCCCAGTTCGGCAAGCCGCTCCCGCATGACGGCTTCGGTGGCGAACTGCGGCAGCATCAGTGGCGCCGCATAGGGCTCGGCTGCGGTCGGGAAGACGTCTGCTTCCGTCAGAAGCGACATTTTATGGGTTCCATCAGGGCGATACTGACACAGCGGCGGATAGGGGCCGCCTGCCGCAGCCACACGATCAACGATGCCGAGATCCTCGAAAATCTCCATCGTCCGGGGCTGGATGCCCTTGCCGCGCGACCCGCTGAACGGCTGCGTATTCTGCTCGATCAGTCGGAACGAAATTCCACGTCGGGCGAGGTCGATGGCAAGTGTCAGGCCCGCAGCCCCCGCACCCGAGATCAGGACGTCTGTATCGAAAGACACTGGCAGCTCCGCGAATCAATGTGTAATATTCACATATATAGGCTCCGCGTCGAAGGCAACGAAAAACGTGAATAATGCACACGATTCTGAAATCCTGCGCGGACTCCATGCCGCAATTATCGATCTGGTCGATGAAATCAACCGGCCGCGTCGGGATGATCGCCTGATCGAAGAGGCCGGTATTCCGCTGGATCGGGCCCTGTTTCCGCTTTTGGCGCGCGTATGGCGTTATGGTCCGATCGGTGTTGTCGAACTCGCGGATCGGACGGGCCGCGATCATACGACCATCAGCCGACAGATGACCAAGCTGGAGGAACTGGGCCTCATCGAGCGCAAGCCGTCCATGACGGACAGGCGTGTTCGGGAAGCGACAGTGACAGAAAAGGGGCAGGAAATGGTCGACCTGCTCAACGCAGCGCGCGAGAGGCTGGCGAACCGCATTCTCGTCGACTGGACCGACGAAGACCTCGCTCAGTTGAGGGCGCTTCTGAGACGCTTCGCTGACGATCTGATGCGATGAGTTCGAAAACAGACGTTGCGGCCCGATCCTGATCCAAATCCGTCACGTTGTCTGCTCTTGCGTCCCCCCGCACAGCCGCCGAGCAGGGTCTCGACTGGTTCCACGCGTTGCGAGCCATTGTGCATGGCCTGATCGCGACGCGGGATCGAGCAACTTATATGGCAGAACGGAACTGGGGATTGACAGGCGCTACGCTCTGAGGAGCGACCATCTGCTGATAGGGCGGAATGCACCCGATTTCAGGGGAAATAAATGGTGCCCAAGGGCGGAATCGAACCACCGACACTGCGATTTTCAGTCGCATGCTCTACCAACTGAGCTACTTGGGCACCGAGCTTCAGGGCGAACCCCGTTGCGGAGATGGGATGTAGCTTATGATTGCGGTGGGATCAACCCTCTCCGTCGCGATATTCGTCCTGTTCTTCGTCATTGTCCTGACGAAAGGACGGAACGCGGTATGTTCCGCTGAACCAGCGGCCCAGATCGACGTCTGCACAGTGCCGGGAGCAGAACGGGCGGAACTGGGGATCTGTGGGGCGGTGGCAGATCGGGCAGGTGGACTCGCTCATGACAGGCTCCAGCTTGCAGGGGAGGCGTTGGGATCAAGGACAAGGTCTAACGTCCGCGCGCGCCGTGACGTGAAATCAGCGAGAGCCTCGGGATCACTTTCCAGCGCCTTGATGAGGCTGATCGAGGCCGTCAGCGTCTGGCCGGGGCGGTCTTCGCGCAGGATCGTCCGCAGGATGGACAGAGCCTGACCCTGTGGGGAAGACAGCAGTTCATGCAAAGGAGGGCGACGGCGCGGGCGCGTCAGTTCCAGCAGGCCGGATGGGGTCGCGCCGAGCACTTCAGGTTTGAGCGGGTCGCCGGACAGAACCTCACGCAGGAAGGGGACCAGAGCGGGGCGTTTGCGCGTCTTTACACCCGCCGGATCGACCAGAATCGTGCCTGACAGGTTCCGTAGGCGGATCTGCCGGGCAAGGTCTGGAAAAGCTGCGACATTTCCCTTGAAGTCAGGAGCGCCGCTGCTGTCGAGGTCGATGGCGATCAGGGCGGGAGTCGGAAAAAAACTGGCGGTCAGCAGACCCAGATCGGCATCGGAACTGCAAAGACTGTCGAAATCGGATTCAAGTGCGCCATCGAACGCCTGCTGGCAGCGCTGAAGGCGCGGACGCAGCCGGATGGGCAGTTTTGCCGCAATACCCGGATCGTCCACGAAGATCGGCGCATCCGGATAGCGGTCCGCCAGTTCGTCCAGCGGGGTCGGGCCGTGTTCCAGCAGTTTGGGGGCGGAAGCTGCTTCGGCAGGCATGTCGGCCCGACGCAGACGTAAGCCTTTGCCGTTCTGGGCCGAGCGACTGACGCGGGCTGCGATCAGGACCCCTTCGATCAGGGCATCGCGGGTGGAAAGAAAACCACTCTGCCCATCTTCTAACAGAACGAATGCGCCGCCCAGAGCCGGGGCGGCCTTCTGGACGCGGACAACGTGCCAGTCTTCCAGACCATCCGGGCAGCCGGGACGCCAGAGTGCGACGTCCAGCAGCGTATCATGGTCGGTAACGGCAATCCGCACTTCGCCCGGAGAACAGGCTGCGCGGATTTCAGTCATGCGATCCAGCCACCCGAAGGTTTGCCCATCGGTTGTCCGCGTAAGAGCTGCGCGGTTTCAAACAAAGGCAGCCCCACAACGGCGGAGTAGCTGCCGCCAATCTGGCGGATATGGGCGGCGGCGGCGCCCTGAATGGCATAACCGCCCGCCTTGCCCTTCCAGTCCCCCTGCGCGATCAGGGCATCGATCTGCGCATCCGTCAGGCGATGGAAGATGACGGCGGTTTCCACCAGCCGTTCACAGGAGTTGCCCTGCGGCCAGCTCGCGCTCGGGCGCAGGACAATAGCGGTCAGAACCTTGTGCCGACGGCCCGACAGCAGCTTCAGGCAGGCGCGGGCCGTCTTTTCATCTTCGGCTTTTGGCAGGATGCGCCGACCGACCGACACCACGGTATCCGCGCCGAGAACCAATGCGGCATCCGTGCGCTGCGCGGCCACATGCTCCGCCTTCTGGCGGGCGAGGCGCTGCGCAAGCGGACGCGGCAGTTCGCCGGGGCGCGGTTCTTCGTCGATATCGGCGCTGACGACGGCGTCGGGCACGATGCCGATCTGTTCCAGCAGGCTCAGGCGGCGCGGGGAGGCGGAGGCCAGAACGAGCTTCGGACGGTCCAAAAGGCCGGATGACCCTTCTGCGGAAGACGGGGATGCGGTCATGCGGCGGACTGTCTTACTTGAAGCGGAACGTGATCCGGCCCTTGGACAGGTCGTAGGGCGTCATTTCGACGTTGACACGGTCACCGGCCAGAACGCGGATGCGGTTCTTGCGCATCTTGCCGCTCGTATGGGCGAGGATGGTGTGCTCGTTGTCGAGCGTGACGCGGAACATGGCGTTGGGGAGCAGTTCCATGACGGTGCCGGTAAACTCGATCAGGTCTTCTTTTGACATGTGAATCCTTGCTTCAGGGACAGGGTAATGATCTGCGCGCGGCAGTGGCTCCGGTGCGGAGCCAGAAAATCCAGCCCGCTATGTGCGGACTGTCAGCCGAAAGGTCAAGCGCGACCGGCCCCTGTCCCGGGATTCTTGCGGTTTTTATGCCGGTCGGGCGTGGTTTTCAGGAGGCTTTGCTAACGCCCTGAGCCGCGGCGCGGGCGGCCATCTTTTCTTCCTCAGTCCAGATGCGGCGTTCGCGCACCTTCTGCGGCTTGACCTGCTTGACCGGACCGCCGCCGAGCACGGGCGGGCGCATGGTGGAGTTCCGGGCCTTTTCGCAGTGCCATTCATGGCTGTCATGAACGTCTAGAGTCCGGCCGATCTCACGCTCCACGGCATGCAGCCAGGCGCGCTGTTCGGCATCGCACAGCGTGATGGCAAAGCCGCTGCGGCCCGCACGGCCCGTGCGGCCGATCCGGTGGACATAGCTTTCCGGCAGGCTCGGCAGATCATGGTTGATGACATGCGTGACCGTATCGACGTCAATGCCGCGCGCCGCGATATCGGTCGCCACCAGAACCTGCACGTCACCCTCGCGGAATGCATTCAGCGCCCGCTCGCGCTGGCCCTGCGACCGGTTGCCGTGCAGCGCTTCCGCCGTGATGCCGGACTCCGTCAGGAAGGTGCAGACCTCGTTGGCGATGTTCTTCTGCAATGTGAAGACGACGGCCTGACCGATACCCGGCGTCTGAAGCTGGGACAGAAGAGCCGCTTTCTTGTTGGACGCATCCAGGAACATGACCGACTGCGCGATGCGGTCCACCGTGGTGGAGGGAGGTGCGATCTCGACCTTTGCCGGGTCGCGCAGGAGGCTCTCGACGAGGGCCGTAATGGATTTCGGCATGGTCGCGGAAAACAGCACCGTGTGCCGGTCTGCGGGGAGCGTTGCGACAATGCGTTCGATGGGCTTGGCAAAGCCCATGTCCAGCATCTGGTCGGCTTCATCCAGCACCAGTGCCTCAAGCTGCGACAGATCGCACAGGCCCTGCTCGATCAGGTCCAGCAGGCGTCCCGGTGCGGCGACGATGATGTCCACGCCCTCTTCAAGAGCCTTGACCTGATGCACCTGACTGACGCCACCGAAAATCGTGGTGACACGCACGGGCTGGTGACGGCTGAAGCTCTCGAACCCGTCTGCAATCTGCGAAACCAGCTCGCGCGTGGGCGCCAGAACCAGAATGCGCGCACCGTTTTTAGGGGCCGGGCGCGGGGTTTCGGCAAGCCGGTGCAGCAAAGGGAGCGCGAAAGAGGCTGTTTTGCCCGTGCCGGTCTGCGCCAGTCCGAGCAGATCGCGACCTTCCAGCAGAAACGGAATGGACTGGGCCTGAATGGGTGTCGGCTTGACGTAGCCTGCGTCGTCCAGAGCGCGAAGGATCGTGGACGCAAGGCCGAGATCGGCAAAAGTTACGGACATAATAAAGCGGCGCCTCCGGCGCTGAGTAAAGCTGCGCCTGATGGGGCTTCGCGGATTCAGAAAACGGGCTTGTACGAATGATGCTTCCTGCCGTCAACGCGGCTGAAAAGCATGCAGCCTCAGCCCATCAGGACAGTTTGGAAATATCGCGCATGGCGACGACCAGATTCATATGTGACGCCAGAAGCCTCTGCGGAAGTGACGGCAGATAGATGCGGATGGCCTCAAGCCGTTTGGACTCCGGAAGGGCCGCAAACGGCGTGCGCGATCCCGGACCGTCGCTCCCCGCGTCATAGCTTTTTGCAATAGCGGCAAGCAGCGTCGCGGGGATGGAGGCCAAAAGCGCTTTCTGCGCCGGGTTCAGGAGGCGGTCCCGCAGGGGGCCGGAGAGCGTGCGCTCTTCGGCTATTTTCGGTTCTTCATAAGGCTTGAGCTGACTCAGCGGAAATTCGACTTCCACGCCATTGGCCTGCTCGACATAGCCGGTGGTGCCGTCGATATCGACCAGCCTGCCGTCATGCGTGCCCTTGAGGTCCGAAACACGGTCACCGATCGACAGGCCGGCCATCAGTTCTTTTCCAGCCGGACCGACAGGCTGAGGGCATGGGCGTCCAGTCCTTCGGCGGTTGCCAGAGCCACACCCGCGGGTCCGATCCGGCGCAGACCGGCTTCATCGGTTTCGATGGTGGTGGTGCGCTTGATGAAATCGAACACCGACAGGCCGGAGGCGAACCGCGCCGTGCGGCTGGTCGGCAGGACGTGGTTCGGACCGCCGACGTAATCGCCCACGGCTTCGGGGCAGTTGCGCCCCATGAAGATCGCACCCGCATGGCGGACCATCGCCGAGAAGTCGCGCGGGGCGTCGAGCATGACTTCCAGATGTTCGGGCGCCAGTGCGTTGACGATCTCGGCGGCTTCCTCAAGCGAGCGTACGACAATGACCGCGCCATGATCGTCCCAGCTTTTTGAGGCGATGGCCGCACGGGGAAGGGTTTCCAACTCTTTGCGGACGGCCTCGGCGGCGCGCTCTGCGAAGGCAGCATCCGTCGTCACGAGAATGGCCTGAGCCTGCTCGTCATGCTCGGCCTGCGCGAGCAGATCGAGGGCCACGAGACGCGGATCGTTCTGCCCGTCAGCCACGACCACGACTTCGGACGGCCCGGCGATGCTGTCGATGCCGACATGGCCAAAGACCTGCCGCTTGGCTTCTGCGACATATGCATTGCCGGGACCTACGATGCGGTCCACCGGGGCGATAAGGTCCGTACCGAACGCCATGGCGCCCACGGCCTGAGCGCCGCCAATGCGGTAGATTTCCGTCACGCCGCAAAGCTGCGCGGCTGCAAGAACCACCGGGTTCAGCACGCCGTCCGGGGCGGGAACGCACATGGCCAGCCGCTTCACACCAGCCACACGGGCGGGCAGAGCGTTCATCAACACGGAGGACGGATAGGCTGCCTTGCCGCCCGGAACATAGAGTCCGACCGCATCCAGCGGCGTCCAGCGCATGCCGAGGCGGATGCCGTCTTCGTCCGTGAAATCCAGATCTTTGGGCATCTGGGCCGCATGAAACGTCTCGATCCGGCGGGCGGCCGTGCGGAGGGCAGCCATCAGGTCCGAGGGCACGCGCGCGGCTTCGGAGGCGATTTCTTCGGCGCTGATGCGGAGTTTGTCAGCGGGCAGCGTCAGCCGATCGAAGCGCGCGGTATAGTCGCACAGGGCCTCGTCGCCCCGGCTGCGGATGTCTGCGAGGATCGCACGGACCGGTTCGGCCACGCTGCGTTCGTCGCTTCCACGGGCGGCGAGCAGCGTGGCGAAGTCTGCGGAAAAACTGGCAGCGGATGTATCGAGGCGTTTCATCAGACCGTACCCTCCGTGGCGAGGGCTGTGCGGAAGCGCTCGATCAGGGCGCTGATTTCTTCAGGCCGGGTCTTGAGCGCGACGCGGTTGACGATCAGGCGGCTCGTGACATGGGCGATAGTCTCGGTTTCCATCAGGCCATTGGCGCGCAGCGTGGAGCCGGTATCGACCAGATCAACGATCACGCTCGCCAGATCCAGCGTTGGCGCGAGTTCCATAGCACCGTTCAGATGCACGATCTCGGCATTGATGGCGCGGGACGCGAAGTGGCGGCGGGCAATGGTCGGGTATTTCGTGGCGACGCGCAGGCGGGACTGGCCTGTTGCCGGATCCTCGACCATGGTTTTCGGGCGCGCCACGCAAATGCGGCAGCCCCCGATGCCCAGATCGAGCGGGGCATAGATATCCGGATAGTCGAATTCCATCAGCACATCCGCGCCACACACGCCGATATCCGCCCCCCCATAGGCGACGAAGGTCGCGACATCGAAGGAACGGACCCGCACGACATCCAGATTCGGATCGGACGTGCCAAAGCGCAGGCGGCGGCTGCTTTCGGTCAGACAGTCCGGGTCGGGCTCGATGCCCGTTCGCGTCAGGACCGGGGCGAGCGCCTTGAGGATGCGGCCTTTCGGAAGAGCGAGGATGAGCGGCGTATGATGATGCGCGGTCGTGTCCGTTCCGTTCCGGGTCATGATCGGGGGGTCGGTCTGGAGCGCTGTCATGCGACGTCTGGTCCTTGGCTGTCCGCAGGCACTGGGAACGGCAGCGCATATCACGAAGCCGGAGTCTTCCCAAGCCTTGCGCGGTTTCAAATGCCCCTGAGGAGGCTTTGACGCGGAATCTTCTTGACGGACGTTCCGAAAGCGGATCACTCTTGTATGCATGTCTGCTGACATAGAAACATACCTCTTCCCCACGCCGCTTTCGGATGCCAGCGCCCTGCCGCTGCGCGTTCAGATCCGCGAGCGGGTGCTGGCCGCCATCGGGTCGGGGCTGCTGAAACCCGACGACCGCCTACCGACTATGCGTGCGCTCGCCGTCCACCTGAGGGTGGATCTCAACACCGTCCAGCGGGCCTATGCGGAACTCGAGCGGCTGGGCGCGATCCGGACGCTGCGGGCGCGGGGCAGTTTCATCAGCGACACACCGCCACACCCGGACGGCGCCCTCAAAGCCGCGGAAGTCCGCGCGCTCGCGGCCTCCACCATCGCCCGCAGTCAGGCCGCGGGCCTTGATCCCGAAGCGGTCGTCATCGCCATGCGCGATCTTCTCGGTCTGCCTCCCACCCCATCCGAGCCCGAGAGCGGCTCTGCCAAAGGCTGATGTCCATGCCGGATTTCCCCGTCCTTCCTTCCGTGTCGCTGGTGCCATCCATGAATCGGAAACTGCCTCTCAACACGATTTCCGCCTCCATCGCGGCGATCGTTTTTTTGCTTTCGGCCGGACTGACGGCTCTGACGCGGCAGCACGGCTGGGTCATCGGTGGCTTCGTGCTGGCCCTGCTCGTGCATCTATCGCTCAAGATGTGCAATTCCTGGCAGCGCGTTCTGGTTCTGCGGGCAGGAAAGATTCAGGGGCTGCGCGGTCCGGGCCTGTTTCTGATTGTGCCCTTTCTCGATCAGATCGACGCCGTTGTGGACCAGCGTATCCGCACGGTGCCCGTCCATACGCGTCAGACCCTGACGCGCGATACAACGCCGGTGGATGTGGACGCGGTCGTGTTCTGGATGGTGCATGATCCGCTGCGGGCCATCACGGAGCTGGACAATTACGAGGGTTCGGTCTCGATGGTCGCGCTCACGACGCTGCGCGAGGTTGTCGGCAGTTCGGATCTGGCGACGCTGCTGGAAGACCGCCGCCGTATCGACGGCGAATTGCGCGATCTTATCGAGATCAAGACGCGCGAATGGGGCGTTACAGTTCAGGCTGTCGAAATCCGCGACGTACAACTGCCCGACAGTCTTCAGGATGCCATGAGCCGTCAGGCGCAGGCCGAGCGCGAGCGTGCTGCCCGCGTCACGTTGGCTTCGGCGGAGCGGGAAGTGGCGCACGAACTGGCGCAGGCGGCCAAAACTTATGAAGCCTCGCCGATCGCGCTCCAGATCCTTCAGATCAACCGAATTTTTGAAATGAACAAGAACCGCGGCACCACCATCCTGATGCCGACAACCATGGCGGATGCCATGACATCCGCAACAGCCTTTGCGGCCGCGATGCAGACCGTCCAGCCGGATGCAGGCGCCCCGGCTGAGACTGGTGGAGTCAGCGGCTGAAGCTGGCGACCATGTCCGGCAGGTTGCGCTGACGTCGCGTAGCCAGCCGCGCGGCTGTCAGGACGGAGCGGGCCTGCGAGATAGCGGTATCGAGGTCCGAATTGATGATCGTGTGATCGAATTCGGACCAGTGGGAAATCTCGTTCAGCGCCGCCTGCATGCGCTTGGCGATTTCTTCGGGATGGTCTGACGCGCGTTTGTTCAGGCGGCGTTCCAGTTCTTCCAGAGACGGCGGCAGAACGAACAGGCTCACCACATCGTCCGGTAGGGCCGCGCGCAGAAGGCGGTGCCCCTGCCAGTCGATATCGAACACCATGTCATGACCGGCATTCAGCGCTTCCTCAACTGGTGCGCGTGGCGTGCCGTAGCCCCGACCAAAGACCTCCGCCCATTCCAGCAGTTCGCCATCCGCAGCCATGCGGCGGAATTCCTCGATATTCCGGAAATGGTAATGCACACCCTCGACTTCCCCCGGACGCGGCCCGCGCGTCGTGACCGAGACGGAATGGCGCAGGGTTGGTTCCGAAGCGCGCAGGGCGTTGGCAATGGTGGACTTGCCCGCGCCAGACGGGGCCGAGATCACCAGACAGACGCCACGGCGGGGCAATTGGGTCATGGGGTCTCCTTGGAAGAATGAACCGGACAGGAATGTTCTGCCGAAGCGTCTAGCGTAAAGGGGGCGGTTCTGGCCAGATATTCAGAGCCTGTTCAGGGCGCTGCCCTGAAACCCGCCAAAGGCCGGTGCCTTTGGAAACCGCTTTATTTGGAATCGGGATCAAAGGGGTGAGCCCCTTTGTGGGGCGCGGGGCAAAGCCCCGATCCTCACGGCTCGGACTGCAGCTGCGCAACAATGGCACTGCTGATCGTCCGCCGCGTCGGGCCACCCAGAACGTGTCCAAGTGGGGCCAGAACTTCGATATGGTCACAGACAATCTTGAAGACCGCGAGCATCGGCACGGACAGGAACGCACCGGAGATGCCCCACATCCAGTCCCAGAACAGTAGCGATCCCATGACGAAAACGGGATTGAGCGTGAAACGCCGGGCCAGCAGCATGGGCGTGATGGTCTCGCCTTCCAACACATGGATCAGCAGATAGATCGACGGCGGCAGGAGCGCGTAAAGCAGGGACGGAAAACTGAACAGACCGACCACGAAATAGACCACCACACCCGTGAGCGGCCCGATGATGGGGATGTAGTTCAGCAGGAACGCCAGCACGCCCCATAGAAGCGGGTTCGGCATGCCGGTCGCCCAGCACTGGATCATGTTCACCAGCCCCACACCCAGATTCATCATCGTGATCGTCACGAGATAGAGCGAGACGTTCTGCTCGATCTGCGTCGCCATTTCCACTAGGCGGCGTTTCTTGGCGTAGGTCGGCATGATCTCGACGCAGCGTCGCAGAAGCGTGTCGCCTTCCGTCATGAGGAAGAACAGCATCAGCAGCATCGAGAAGAAGCCGCCTGCAAGCTCCCGCGTCCCGGCGAGAACGGAAGAGCCGAGCCGCGAGAGTGCCGTCTCCCCGCTGATCGGTCCGGTGACGCCATGTGCCGTATGTGTGTTGCCGGAATGGCCGCTGAACATGGCCGACAGACGCATGTAATCATGCTGGATCATGTCGATCGGTCCGCTGAGAACGGCCAGTTTGCTTTGCAACGCGGGGAGCGTCTGCGGCGCGCGGGTGATCCAGCCAGCAGCCGGGACGGAAATCGTTGTGGCGATTCCGCCCACGATTCCGAACATCATGACAATCAGCAGCAGGCCCGCCAGATGCCGGGGCAGGCGCAGGCGCTGGGTCAGGAATCGCATGGGCGCGATCATGAGCAGGTTCAGCACGAGCGCGAAGACGAAGGGCAGAAGGATGGGGGCCGTGAAATACAGCGAATAGAAGACAGCGAGAATCGTCAGGATCAGGACACACATGTCCCGGATGTTCAGATGGTCGCGCAGCAGGTTCCGGTCGAGCGTAGGGTCCGGAAAATCGCCGTCCGGCAGCAGTTTTTCACCAGCTTTCCCAGACGGGGACGCGGTATCGCTACAGGCAGGGTCGGCGGAGGACGCAATGGGACGGCCGGACATGTTTTTTTGCCTGCAACGAAGACGGAGCTTACGGACCAGAACGGTCCGCGAAAGGACACAGTTACGTGTTCTGCCCAAAAAACCCCTTGAACTCCAGTGGCATCCGGTCACTAAATCATGAGGAGCGCCTGTGGATGTGTTGTTGTCACATCTGCCGGTTATCGGAGACCAAGGAGAAAAATCATGGCCTGGAACACACCGAAAGTTACCGAAATCCCGCTGGGCGCAGAAATCAACTCGTATGTCTGCGGCGAGAAGAAATAAGCCTCTTCCCCGAGGCCCCGTCCTTGAGGAATATGGCACGGCCGCTCCCCTTCGGAGCGGCCGTTTTCATTCATGGGGGCCGCAGGTCACCCGATTCAGACGGTTTGTGAAAAAATGATTGATGTCATCGTGCTTGGCGCGGCGGCAGGGGGCGGTTTTCCGCAGTGGAATTCCGCAGCGCCCGGCTGTGTGGCCGCCCGCACGCGACAGGGCGCGAAAGCCCGGACCCAGGCCTCCATCGCCGTCAGTGCCGACGGAAAACGCTGGTTCATTCTCAACGCCGCGCCCGATTTGCGCCAGCAGATCATCGAGACCCCGGCCCTGCATCATCAGGGCAGTCTGCGCGGAACGCCCATTCAGGGCGTCGTCCTGACCTGCGGCGAAATCGACGCCATCACGGGGCTTCTGACGCTGCGCGAGCGCGAACCCTTCAGACTGATGGGCAGCGACTCGACGCTTCGGCAACTGGCGGACAATCCGATGTTCGGCGCGCTCGACCCTGAGATTGTGCCGCGCATCCCGTTGCTTCTCAACGAACCCATGTCCCTGATGAACAAGGATGGAATTCCCTCGGGGCTGCTGCTGACGGCCTTCGCCGTGCCGGGCAAGGCTCCGCTTTATGCAGAGGCCGCAGGCTCAAAGCCCGACGAAACGCTGGGTCTGTCCATAACGGACGGGCTGAAAACGCTGCTTTTCATCCCCGGCTGCGCGCATATCACGCCAGAGATCGTGGAGCGGGTGGCTGCGGCGGATCTCGTTTTCTTCGACGGGACGCTGTGGCGGGACGACGAAATGATCCGCGCCGGGCTGAGTCCCAAGAGCGGCCAGCGGATGGGGCATGTTTCGGTCAATGACGCCGGCGGCCCCGTTGAATGTTTCACGATGTGCGAAAAACCTCGCAAGGTCTTGATTCATATCAACAACTCCAACCCGATTCTGTTCGAAGACAGCCCCGAACGCAAAAGCGTCGAACGCGCCGGATGGACGGTTGCGGAAGACGGCATGACTTTCAGACTGGACACACCATGACGCTCCTCATCCCTGACCAGCTTGAAGAGAGGCTTCGGCAGATCGGTGCCGAGCGGTATCACAACCGACATCCATTCCATCGTAAACTGCATGACGGCAAGCTCGACCGCGCGCAGGTTCAGGCCTGGGCGCTGAACCGCTATTATTATCAGGCCCGCATCCCGGCCAAGGACGCGACCCTCCTCGCACGGCTGCCCACGGCCGAACTGCGCCGGGAATGGCGTCGTCGGATCGAGGATCATGACGGCACGGAGCCCGGAACGGGCGGTGTCGCGCGCTGGCTGATGCTGACGGATGGTCTGGGGCTGGATCGCGACTATGTGGAAAGCCTCGACGGCCTGCTTCCGGCCACGCGTTTTTCGGTCGATGCCTATGTGAATTTCGTGAGGGACCGCTCCATTCTGGCCGCCATCGCGTCCTCGCTGACGGAGCTGTTTTCGCCCACGATCATCAGCGAGCGCGTCTCTGGGATGCTGCGGCACTATGATTTCGTGTCGGAAAAGACGCTCGCCTATTTCACGCCCCGTCTGACGCAGGCGCCGCGGGATTCCGATTTCGCGCTGGCCTATGTCCGCGAAAATGCCCGCACGCCCGAACAGCAGAAAGAGGTTCTGGAAGCTCTGGAGTTCAAGTGCTCCGTGCTGTGGACCATGCTGGATGCGCTCGATTATGCCTATGTGGACGGCCACATCCCGCCGGGCGCTTTCGTTCCATGAGGGATCAGTCCTGTGTCGCGGAGGAGAGCGTTCTCTCCTTCGCGCGGGGCCATCGGCTCCAGCACGATCGCGTGAGAGACCTGTGGATCGTGCAGGCGCCTGAAAAAGCGTTTGTGATCGAGGGCTCCGCACCGCATATTCTGCGGCTTCTGGATGGGGAGCGCAGCGTCGGCGACATCATCCAGCAGCTTGCAAACGAATTTTCCGCCCCGCGTGAGGTCATTGCGAAGGATGTCCTCGCGCTTCTTTCTGAACTGACAGAAAAGAACGTCCTGCACACATGACACTGCCTTCGCCGCCGATGAGCCTTCTGGCTGAACTGACGCATCGTTGCCCGCTTTCCTGCCCCTATTGCTCCAATCCGCTTGAACTTGAACGAAAAGCGGCGGAACTCGACACCGACGGTTGGCGCTCCGTGCTGGAACAGGCCGCCGAACTCGGTGTGTTGCAGGTTCATTTCTCCGGCGGTGAGCCGATGGCCCGGCCCGACCTCGTCGAACTGGTCGCCCTCGCGCGGGACCTCAATCTGTATTCCAACCTGATCACCTCCGGCGTTCTGCTGGACGAAACGAAGCTGGAGGCGCTGGACAAGGCCGGGCTGGATCATATCCAGCTGTCCTTTCAGGACGTGACTGAGGCGGGTGCCGAGCGGATTGGCGGTCTCAAGGGGGCGCAGGCCCGCAAGATTGAGGCGGCGCGGCTCATCCGGGCGTCCGGCATTCCAATGACGCTCAATTTTGTGGTGCATAGGGAAAATGTGGCCCGTATTCCCGAGATGTTTGCTCTGGCGCGGGAACTCGGGGCCGGACGGGTGGAGATTGCGCATACCCAGTATTATGGCTGGGGGCTGAAAAACCGTGATGCGCTTCTGCCCAGCCGTGAGCAGCTTCAGGAGGCCACACGCGCCGTTGAGGCAGAACGTGCGAAGGGTGGTCTTTCGGTCGATTATGTGACGCCGGATTATCACGCGGACCGGCCCAAACCCTGCATGGGAGGCTGGGGGCAGCGTTTCGTGAATGTCACACCCTCAGGGCGCGTTCTGCCGTGTCACGCAGCAGAGATCATCCCCGATGTCGCGTTCCCAAATGTGCAGGACGGGACCCTGTCGGATATCTGGAACTGTTCGCCCCTGTTCAACATGTTCCGGGGGACGGACTGGATGCCCGAACCCTGTCGGTCCTGCGAGCGCAAGGAACAGGACTGGGGCGGATGCCGCTGTCAGGCGCTGGCGTTGACGGGGAATGCCGCCAACACCGACCCGGTCTGTAGTCTTTCGCCGTTCCATGACCGTGTGGAAAAGGCCGTGGAAGAAGCGTCAGAAAAGCCGGAGTTGCTATACCGGCGTTTCTGACAAGCGGCACTTTTTCCGCAGGGATCAGGAGCGGGCGGGCACGTTGCGCAGGAAGGCCAGTGTCTCGACACAGGCTGCGGCGGCTTCCCGGCCTTTGTTTTCGGCATCTGCGCGGGAGCGGTCCACGGCCTGCTGTTCGGTGTAGGTCGTCAGGATGCCGAAAGCGATCGGTACTTCGGTGGCAAGCTGGGCCTGCATGATGCCGATGGTGGCACCCAGCGAGATGAATTCGAAATGCGCGGTGTCGCCCTTGATGACGCAGCCGAGGCAGATCACGCCCTCGTATTGGCCGGATTTGGCCAGACGCTGGGCCAGAATGGGGAGTTCGAACGCGCCCGGCGCGTCATAGACGTCCACATCGGTGATGCCGCGCTCTTCGAGCCATTCAAGCGCGCCGTTCTTCAGGCCACCGGTAATACTCGTGTTGAAGCGGCTGGAGATGATGGCCAATTTCGGTGCGGGAGAAAGGCGCAGATCGGGGGCTACGGGGATATGTTTGCTCATGCCGGCTGTTCCTGAAGGAAATGGCCCATCCGTGTGCGTTTGGTCGCAAGATAGGCGCGGTTAAAAGGATTGGCTGCGATTTCCAGCCGTTCGCTGGACTGCACGTCAAAGCCGAAGCGGACGAGGTTGGATTCCTTGTCCGGATTGTTCGTCAGAAGACGGAGCGAACTCACGCCCAGATGCCGCAGCAGGTCCGCCGCCGCGTCCCATTCGCGGGCATCGGCGGGTAGGCCGAGGGCCTCGTTGGCCTCGACCGTGTCCATGCCATGATCCTGAAGCTCGTAGGCGCGGATCTTGTTGGCCAGTCCGATTCCGCGGCCTTCATGGCCCCGCAGATAGACCAGCACGCCGGATTCGGATGCCGAAATCCGCTCCAGAGCTTCGCGGAGCTGTGCGCCGCAGTCGCAGCGCATGGAGCCGAGCGCATCGCCCGTCACGCATTCCGAATGCAGACGCACCAGCGGAACGCCCTTGGACGGATCGCCTTTCACCAGCGCGACATGCTCCACGCCATCAACGGCGCGGAAGGCGTGGATGCGCAGATCGTGACCGCCGAAAATGCTGGGGAGGGCGGATTCGGCCACCATTTCGCCCGCAGCTGGAACGGGCGTGCAGATCAGGTCGTGGCCCGCGATGGCACCGCGTCCGTGTTCGCGGCACCAGTCCTGAAGGTCCGCGATGCTGACGATGGGCATGTTGTGACGGGCGGCATATTTCCGCAGTTCCGGCAGGCGCATCATGCTGCCGTCATCGGCCATGATCTCGCAGATCACGCCCGCGGGCTCCAGCCCGGCCAGACGCGCGATGTCGATCGACCCTTCCGTATGACCGTTGCGGCCCAGAACGCCCTCGGGATGCGCGCGGAGCGGGAAGATATGTCCCGGCGAGACGAGGTCGTCTGGCTTGGCCGCGGGGTTGGCGGCGATGACAATCGTGCGGGCGCGGTCTGCGGCAGAAATGCCGGTCGTCACACCTGTTGCCGCTTCGATCGAGACCGTGAAGGCCGTGCCGCGCGGGTCGCGATTGCGGGCCACCATGGGGGGCAGGGCCAGACGGTCCGCCTGTTCGGCTTCCAGCGGCAGGCAGATCAGGCCGCGGGCCTCACGGACCATGAAGTTGATGGCTTCCGGCGTGGCGAACTGCGCGGCCATGACCAGATCGCCCTCGTTCTCCCGGTTTTCGTCATCGACCATGACGACCATGCTGCCAGCGCGGATGGCCTCGATGGCGGCTTTCAGGGACGGCTTCATGAGGCCACCTTTCCAAGGCTGGGGGAGAACCGCAGCAGGTTCTCGACATATTTGGACAGCACATCGACTTCCACATCCATCCGGTCCCCGACCGACAGCGTGGAGAGGTTGGTGTGCTCCCAGGTGTGCGGGATGATCGTCAGGCTGACTTCAAAACCGGGCTGATTGCCGTGCGTGATGTTGTCATGCAGATCATTCACCGTCAGGCTGATGCCGTCGAAGGTGATGGAGCCTTTTTCCACGACATACTGGCGCAGCGCCTGCGGGACGAACACGCGCAGAGCGTAGGAATCCCCTGCTTTCTCGATGCTTGCGAGGGTCGCCACGCCATCCACATGGCCCTGAACGATATGGCCCGAAAGGCGCGTGCTGGCGGCAACGGCGCGTTCCAGATTGACGCGCGATCCGGCTTTGAGCTGATCCAGTGGTGTGCGGGAGAGCGTCTCGCCGCTGAGATGGAACGTCGCCACGCCTGCTGCATCGAAGGTCTCTACCGTCAGACACACACCATTGATCGCCACGCTCTCGCCGAGTTCCAGATCGGGGAAGCCTGTCTCTACGGTCAGGTCCATGGCCTTGTCGCGGACGGAGGCGGCGCGGACTGTGCCCAGACGCTCTATGATTCCAGAGAACATGCGTTTTCCCTCAGCAGTCGCAGCGGGCTTTCGTCCCGCGATTTCAGATCGATGCGGTCAGCACCCGCAGTTTTGTGAATGGTGAGCCAGTCGTCCCAAAGCCCAGCCTCGGCGACGGAGGCCAGTAGGGCTGGTCCGGCTTCGATCATCGCCCAGTTTACGCCGCGCTCCGCCAGCAGGGCCGGGACGGAGAGCAGGTCGGAACTGGTGAGAACCTCGAACCCGGTCTGCGTCATTTCGGCAATCCAGTCCGCCGGAAGGCGGCCATGGCGGTCGCAGACGATCAGAAGGCGCGGCTTGCGCCCCTCGTGGTCCGGGACATGCCGGACCGTGAAGCGCGGGCGGTCTGCCAGAACGGTGCCGATTCCGGTGATGATCGCATCTGTCGCCCGGCGCAGGCGATGCGCGAGGACGAGCGAGTCCGGGGATGTGAAAGTTTTCTGCCCGGCCGGTGGTAACATGGAGCCGTGTTCGTCCAGCGCCTGCTTGACGCTGATCCATGGGCGGTGCCGGACGACGCGGCTTGCGAAGGGGGCAAGAAGGGCCCGGCAGTCTCGGGCCAGATCGGCCATGTCTGGCCGGTCCGCCAGCATGACCACGCGTTTTGCGCCGGGCTCTTCGCGCAGTCGGTCTGCTCCGCCGGAGGCCTGCGGGTTTGGATCGGCCGCACCAATCCAGACTTCCCGAACCGGGCTGTTGCGCAGGGCTTCGCTGCACGGAGGGGTGCGTCCGGTGTGATTGCACGGCTCCAGCGTGACAAGAGCCACCCGTGCCTGATCCAGAACACCTGCCGCTCGGGCCCGCGCCAGAGCCATCGCTTCGGCATGGGGCTGTCCCGCGCGTGGATGAACGCCGACCGTCAGCACACGCCCTTCGGCATCCAGCAGCGCACACCCGACGGACGGGTTGGGTGCCGTGGCACCAAAGGTCTCGACAGCCTGTGAGATGGCCGCACGAAATCCGTCGCGAATGGCGCTCGGTGCTACTGTGTCGGAAAGGGTGGTCTGGTCAGGCAAGTTGCGTCTTCTGGTCCCGTTACAATCGGGACGTCCGCAAGGCGCACGCCGCCCTCAGCCGGAACGGAAAACAGGCAGGGCGGCAAGCGCCCAACCTGTCCGTGACCGGACAAGCGCTGCGTTCTCTTCCATCCGGACTATGACCGTCGGCTCCGGAGTCTCACCGGATCTGCTTGTCCCTTCCGGATCGAAATCCGGAAGGCGCTCGCGGGCTGAGGCGGAGAAATCCGCCAATACCGCCGGTGGGGAGTTTCACCCCGCCCTGAGAACGTCTGTGTTCAATTCGAACTATGGAACCGTCCGGACAGGAATGACAAGCAAAAATCTACACAGGCCTGTTTCCGAAGCCGCAGTCAGAACGTGCCGATACAAAAAAACCGCCGGTCGGGGACCGGCGGTTCTGAAAGCCCGAAGTGGGGTTTTCGCGAAAATCAGGGGGAAACGCCCGTGTGACGGTCAATCGCGCCCTGCGTTGCGGTTGCGCCGCGGGTAACGTTGTGACCGACGGAGCTCACGTCCTGACCAGCGCCGCGCACGGTGTTGCAGGCAGACAGCGTGACAGCTGAACCCGAAAGCAGGGCCAGCGAAAGGGCAATACGTGCAATGAACTTGGTGGACATGAAGAAAATCCTCTTAAAGAGCGTTTCGCCATCTAAACGACATTTCATGACAATGGTTCGCGGCCTTGGGAGAAATTTTTTCGGGCTGTCTCCGGTCCGAATTGAAGTCGTTTCATTCGTTCTGAACGAATGGCGCTGTGGGGCGCTTTATGAAGAATTTCCCCTTTTTGTGAGGATCCATGCCCCGTTCCCGGACCCAATCTTCTTCCCCCCGGCAGACCCGGCCAGCCATCGTCTGGTTTCGGGACGATCTGCGTCTGGCAGATCATCCTGCGCTGCATGAGGCGTCGTCGTCCGGTCGGCCGCTCATCTGTGTGTATGTTCTTGATGACGTGACCCCGGCCCTGCATCCAGCTGGAGCGGCGTTGCGGTGGTGGCTTCATGGGGCTTTGGCCGATCTGCGGGCACACCTAGAACGCCGGGGCGGGACGTTGCTGACGCTTGCGGGTTCTGCTGAGGATCTGCTTCCGCAGCTTGCGCGACACATGGATGCCGGTTCAGTGCACTGGCACCATCGTCTGCATGAACGCGAACGGGCGCAGGACGATCGGATCCGGCGGGCTCTGGAACAGCAGGGCTGTGAGGTTCGGGCGCACTGGGGAACAGTTCTGCTTGATCCGGACACGGTGCGGACGAAGCAGGGCGGATTCTATAAAGTCTGCGGTTCATTCTGGAAGGCGCTTCAGACGCACACTGTACCGGAGCCGTTGGGAATGCCGGACGTGTTGTCGTTTCAGGACGTTCCGGACTCTGTTCTGCCGGATAAACGGCTGAACGAAGCGGATCTCTGTCCGCAGGCTCCGGACTGGGCGGCTGGGTTCCGAAAGACTTGGGAGCCGGGGGAAGCGGAAGGGCAGGAGCATCTTGAGGATTTTCTGAAAGATGCCGTGGCAGAGTATCCGAGGGGTCGGGACAGGGTGGCGGAGGAAGGAACGTCGCGTCTGTCGCCCTATCTTGCGTCCGGTGCGGTTTCACCTCGTCAGGTCTGGGCGGCGTTGCAGACGCATGGGGCACATACGGATGGCCCGCGGATTTTCCTGTCAGAGCTCGGATGGCGGGAATTTGCCCGCTACACGCTGTATCACCTGCCGCAACTGCCGTTTGAAAACCTCAGCCCGAAATTTTCCGGGATGCGTTGGCGGAACAGTGCCGCAGATCTGAAGGCGTGGCAGCGCGGGCAGACGGGGGTGCCGATCGTGGATGCGGGGATGCGTCAGCTCTGGCAGACCGGCTGGATGCATAACAGGGCGCGGATGATCGTGGGATCGTTCCTGACGAAGCATCTGCTGATCGACTGGAAGGAAGGGGAGGCGTGGTTCCGCGATACGCTGGTAGATGCGGATTTTGCGAATAATGCCATGAACTGGCAATGGGTCGCGGGGACGGGCATCGAAGCCACGCCGTTTTTCAGGATTTTTAACCCGACGCGACAGGCTGAAAAGTTTGACCCGGATGGCGATTATATCCGCCAGTGGGTGCCTGAACTGCGTCGTCTGTCAGGAAAGGCGCTGTTTGAGCCTTGGGCCGCGAAGGAAGCGGACCTGCGGCACGGGGGAGTGATTTTGGGCAAGACCTACCCGCGCCCGATCGTCGACCTGAAAGACGGGCGGGATCGTGCCCTTCAGGCCTTCAGGGGGCTTTGAAGGCCTGAAATTCCGGCCCCGTGGCGGGGCCGGAGCGACCGGATCAGAGACCGCCGTTCAGGAAGTTGCTGACATCGCCGCGGGTTTTGCTGCCCAGAGCGTTGAGGCGGTTGCGCTGTTCCTGCGGGGCATTCTTGAGCTGCTGCAGGCGCTGATTTTCCTGATCGCGCAGATTGGTCAGCTTGGACTGTTCGCCGGCGATCTGCTTCTGAAGACGCGCCTTCTCGTTGGCCGGAGCGTTCGTGTATTTGTCCTTCAGGTCCTGAATCCGCTTTTCGCGCGCAGCCTGAGCGTCCTGCGACTGCTGCTGGTAGTTCTGGACCTTGCTGTTCAGGCAGTCTTCCCGCTGTGCCAGACGTCCGATGACATCATTCTGGCCGGTCTGCTGGCAGGCGCTGGATGCCGTGGTGTCTGCCGCATAAGCCTGCGGAGCAAGGGAAACGGCTCCGGCAATCAGTCCGACAGCAAGCATCGTGCGGGGGAAAGGAATGAAAATCATGACATCTCCTGTAAACGATCAGTAAAACATAGAGCGTCCTGATGGCGGGAATGTGGCTTTTTGAAAAGGGGCCTATTCCATGCCTTCTGCGATCGTCGATATCCGTTCAGGCATCAGTAATGTGATGTGGGTAATGCTTCGGATACTGATGAGTTTTTCTTTTTTGAAGGCGCTGAGGATCCGGCTGACCGTTTCAATAGTGAGTCCGAGATAATCCGCGATATCAGTCCGGGGCATGGGCAGGTCGAGTTCGACCGGACGGGACAGGTCGGGCTTTTCCAGATGCTGGCAGCGTTCAATCAGGAAGGTGGCCACGCGTTCGCGGGCTGTTTTGCGTCCCAGCAGGGTCATGCGGGCCTGCATCAGGGCGAGTTCGCGGGAGGCTTCTTCGCGCAAGCGGTGTTCAAGGCTGGGAAAGCGTTCGGTCAGGCGCTGCATGCCGGCATGGGGGAAGCGGCAGAGCGTGGCCCCGCCGAGGGCTTCGGCCCCGAAAGCGTAGCTGGTGGAGGCGGCGAGTCCGAGGAAGTGTCCGCCTTCTGCAAAGCCGGTAATCTGGCGTCGCCCATCCGGCAGAAGGGTAAAGAGCTTGACCCTGCCTCCGGTCACGACAAAGAAATCGTTGGCCGGTGCGCCCTCTTCTATAAAGGATCGACCGTCGGCAACGGTCATTCGTGAAGACTCGTTGGCGAGAATAGCAAGATCACAGTCGTCAATGCTGCTGCACACACTCAGACGTCGCCCTACGCAATGGGCGCAACGATCATGGACATCTTCTGGAGTATGTGACGCAGACATGATGAATCCTGTTCCCGTTGTGCTGAGCGCAGCCTGAAGACTTTCAGCCACACTACCACATAATTTACCAG
This sequence comes from Gluconobacter sp. Dm-44, assembly GCF_018256175.1. Taxonomy (NCBI): domain Bacteria; kingdom Pseudomonadati; phylum Pseudomonadota; class Alphaproteobacteria; order Acetobacterales; family Acetobacteraceae; genus Gluconobacter; species Gluconobacter sp. Dm-44. The sequence goes on from NZ_JAERLZ010000002.1 coordinate 112,725, forward strand.
ACTTGATTCAGGTCAAGGTGATGGGAGGGGAGGAGTGCTTTGTGAGGCTCAACGAATGGTGATGGAAATTCCAGATGAAATTTAACGCTTTCGCGCTGGCCGCCGCAGTCGGCGCCGTTGCAACTCCCGCGTTTGCGCAGGTCACTGCTCCTGCTCCCCAGGCTACGGTCAGTGCACCCATGACGGCGGCTCCCGTGCCGTCCGTAAACATCCATGCGCCTGCCTCCGGCCATTGCGGCCTGTTCCAGACCTGTGCCAACACCCGCATCGGGCTGGGCAAGGGCGACTTCATCGTTCGTCTGTCCGCCCTCGGCGTGATGCCGGAAGATCGTGACAGCAGCCTGCGACTGAACGGCGCGCATCTTGGCGGTCGCGTCAAGACGACGCGTCAGGTCATGCCGGAGCTGACGTTCGAATACTTCTTCACGGACAATGTCTCGGTCGATCTGATTGCTGCCAGCACGCGTCATGAGATCGCTGCTGAAGGCGTTCCGGGTCTGGGCAAAGTTGATGTGGGCAGCGCCTGGGTTCTGCCGCCGACTGTTACGTTTGCCTGGCACTTCCGTCCGCACAAGCGCTTCAACCCGTATGTGGGTGTTGGCGCGACGCTGGCCTGGTTCCATAACGTGTCTCCTGCTGGTGGTCCGCTCACGCAGAAGCTCAATATCGGTGTGACGGGTGGCCCGTCCGTCAATGTCGGTTTCGACTATCAGGTCGTTGGCAACTGGTTCTTCAACTTCGACGTCAAGCAGATGTTCATGCGGGTCCATGCCTGGGCGCAGAACAATGCCGAGACCACGAAGATCACGGCGCATGACTCCCTCGACCCGACCGTCGTTGGCGCAGGTATCGAATACCGTTTCTGATTTTCGGGTCAGAAACTGGCATATCAGAAAAGCGGCCTTTCTCCGGAGGGCCGCTTTTTTGCATTTTTGTGGCAATCACATAAAACTTTTGCAATCCGGCCATTCCGTCAGTGCAAAAATCTTTTCGTTTCCGTATGTGACGTCTGGCGTCCTTCCATGGGATATGAAAACGTCCGAATGCTGGCCGACAGGTCATTGTCCAGACGTTTCAGTCAAAACGGGACGTCTGTCCTGACAGAGTTACGGGGTTTTCTATCAGCATGCGCGTTACCCGCGTCGGCGCGTGGGCCATTGGTCTGCTGTGCCTGACCATCCTTCTCGTCGTCGTTCTGCGATTCCGATCCCCGCATTCGACTGTTGCAGCGACCGAACCTCCTATGGTGACGCAGTCGAAGAACGGTCTCGTCGTCCGGGAAGGCAGTCCGCTTGAGAAGCGTCTGACGATACAGGCCGCTGTAAGCGTCTCGCGTGATCACGGCATTCTGCTTCCCGCGCAGGTCATGACGGAACCCGACCGGCAGGTGAATGTGTATGCGCCGGTTGCGGGGCGGATTACGGATGTTCTGGTCCATCTGGGCCAGCATGTGCAGCGCGGACAGGTTCTGGCCACGATTGCTGCCGGTGATCTGGATCAGGCCTGGGCTGACGATACCCGCGCGCGGGCCGCTTTGGATTTCGCACGTCGTGCCTATGCTCGCGCGCAGGGCGTTCAGGCAATCGGGGGGAATGCCGTCAAGGATATCGAAGCCGCCCGTAACGATCTGACGCAGGCACAGGCGGAAGCCGAGCGCACGCAGCGCAGGCTTCAGGTTCTGGGCGCGCGGCCCGGCTATTCCGCAAAGGGTCAGGCGCCGCTCGTGTCTCCCGTCGATGGTGTCGTCTCCACGACGATCATGGCGCCGGGGGAAAACATCACCGATCCGACCGCGATCCAGATGACGGTTCTGGACCTGTCGCAGGTCTGGGTTGCCGCGGCCATTCCGCAGGAAAATCTGGCGCAGATCGGTGAAGGCAACGTCCTGTCCGTCACTTTCGACGAGTTTCCGGGCCGGACCTGTTCGGGTCAGGTCATCAGTTTTGATCCGGCACTTCATATTGATACGCGCCGGGTCAATGCCTATGTCGCCTGTCCCAACGCCGATGGCGCCCTGCGTCCGGGCATGTATGTGAATGCGACCCTGAATATTCCGCAGCCCAGTGAGGTCATCATCCCCAAGGCCGCTCTGCTGATGAACAACGATCAGGTGTCGGTTTTCATTGAAACAGCGCCCCACACCTTCCAGCGGCGCGACATCACCATCAGCTATGATGAAGGTGAGAACGTCCGTGTGCTCAAGGGCATTGCCGCAGGAGAACGCGTCGTGACGAGCGGTGCCATTCTCCTGAATGATGACTGATCCGGTGGCCGTGAGCTGATGATCGAGCGTTTCATCTCCTGGTGCTTCAACCACCGGAACATCGTTTTCTTTTCCGCCCTGATTCTGGCGCTTCTCGGTGGTCTTTCGTGGAAGATCCTGCCGGTCGAAGCCTATCCGGATCTGGGCTCGGTCAGTGTGTCGATCACGACCCAGCAGGAGGGTCTGGCCGCCGAGGAAATGGAGCAGCAGGTCACGATCCCGCTTGAGCGGACGCTGGCCAGCGTTCCCGGCGTGACGGACAGCCGCTCCACCAGTACGTTCGGTCTGTCGCTGATTACGCTGATCTTCCGTGAAGGCACGAATGTCTATGCGGCGCGTCAGCTCGTCGAGACGCAGCTTGCCAACAATCCGCTGAACAATGGCGCCATGCCGTCGCTGGGGCCGATTTCAGGGCCGAGCGGCGAGATCTATCGCTATACGCTGGAATCCGACGACAAGAACCTGATGGAGCTGTCCGATCTCCAGCGCTGGACCATTATTCCGGCGATCCAGCGCGTGCCCGGCGTTGTTAGCGTAGACAATTTCGGCGGTCTGACACGCGAATACCAGCTCGTTCTCGATCCTGACTCGCTGCAACGCTTTCATGTCGGCCTCGAAGACGTGCTGACGGCCATTCGCAACAGCAACGCCAATGCGGGTGGTGGGCGTGTAAGCCGGGGCGAGCAGTCCTATATCATCCGTGGGATCGGCATGATCCATAATCTGGATGATATGGGGAACATCGTCGTGGCCAGCCATGGCGGCGTGCCGGTTTTTGTGAAAGATCTGGGGCGCGTCCAGTTCGGGCATCAGGTTCGTCAGGGTATTCTCGGCAAGGACCGTAATCCCGATACGATCGAAGGTGTGGTGACGATGCTGAGCGGGGAAAACCCCTCGCTCGTGCTCGACGGCCTTCACAATACGGTGGCGAAGCTCCAGCAGCAGCTCGCGCCCAGCCATGTCCGTATCGTGCCGTATATGGACCGTGACCATCTCGTGCTTTCCACGACGCACAAGGTCACAGAAACGATGATCGAGGGCATCGTCCTCGTGGGTGTCATCCTGACGCTGTTCCTGGGCAGTCCGCGCAGTGCCATTGTCACGGCCGTGACGATCCCGCTCGCGCTGTCGGTCGTGTTCGTGCTGATGCATAGTTTCGGGATGTCGGCGAACCTGTTTTCGCTCGGCGCTATTGATTTCGGCGTGATCGTGGATGGTGCCATCGTCATTACCGAGACAATCCTCCGTATCCGTGAGGAGCGCCCGACCGAGGCGCTTGATCCCGTCGAGGTTCTGCCGGTCGCGCAGCGTGCGGGGCGGGCAATCTTCTCGTCCACGCTCGTCATCATCGTGGCCTACAGCCCGCTTTTTGCGTTCGAGGGCAGTGAGGGCAAGCTCTTCCGCCCGATGGCCTATACCGTCAGCTTCGCGCTGCTGGGTGCGCTGCTCTGCGCCCTGACGCTCATTCCGGCCCTGACCTATCTGGCCCTGCGCAAGCCCAAGCACATCTGGCACAACCGCCCGCTGGAATGGCTGCATGCGCATTACACGCGCCTGCTTGGCCATTTTATCGACCGCCCGCTGATCGCCTATGGCGCCGGTGTTGCGGCGATGGTTGCAGTCGTGTTCCTTGGGGCGTCCATCGGGCGTGAATTCCTGCCGGATCTGGATGAAGGGTCGCTCTGGCTTCAGGTCCAGATGCCGACCGGTATCTCTCTGGAGAAGGGCGAGTCCATCGCCAATGAACTGCGTCATGCAGTCCGTGAGTTCCCCGAAACGTCCTACGCCATTACACAGCTCGGGCGCTCGGATGACGGAACTGACCCCTGGACGCCGTCGCATATTGAAATGCCGGTTGGCCTCAAGCCGTATGATCAGTGGCCGTCCGGCGAGACCAAGGCGCAGTTCGTCGAACGTCTGCGTCGGCGTCTGTCGCAGATTCCGGGGATCGATTTCGGCATCAGCCAGCCGATCCAGGACAATATGAGCGATCTGGTCGGCGGAGCGCACAGCCCGCTGGTCCTGCGCGTCTATGGCAACGATTTTCAGGAACTGCGCCGCATCGGTCAGCAGATCGTGGATATTCTCCATCAGGTTCCGGGCACGACGGAAGCATCGATCTTTCAGGAACCGCGCATTCCGCAGATCGAAGTGGTGGCCGATCGTCAGGCTGCTGCGCGTTATGGCATCAGCATATCGGATATTTCCGATGTCGTGTCGAACGCCATCGGCGATGCGCCGATTACGACCGTTTATGTGGGGGATCGCTTCTATAACGCGACGCTCCATATCCGCCGCAAGGACCTGCAGGACATGCAGTCCCTGTCGCAGATCCCCCTTCTGGATGCGGAAGGCGCCTATATTCCGCTGTCTCAGGTCGCGCATGTCGGGCTGCATATGGGCGAGAGCAACATTGCCCACGAAATGAGCCATCGTCAGGTCACCATCCGCGTGGACAATGGCAAGCGTCCGCTGTCGCAGTATCTAGCGGATGCGCAGGGCCGGATCGACCAGCAGCTGCATTTCGACAAGGAAAAATATACGCTCGAATGGGCTGGCTCCTTCCAGCAGGAAGAACGGGCCCAGAAGCGCCTGATGATTGCGCTGGGCGTGATGTTCGCGGTGATGCTGGTCCTGCTGTTTGCCGAATTCCGCAAGATCCGGCAGGCGCTGCTGATCCTCAGCGTGGTGCCGCTTGCGACGCTGGGCGGCCTGATCGCGCTGCATGTCCGTGGTGAGACGCTCAATATCGCGACCGCCGTGGGCTTTATCGCGCTGTTCGGCGTGGCCGTGCAGAACGGGATCATCATGATCGCCAGCATCAACCGCCATCGCTTGGAAGGTCTGGGTGTTCGGGATGCTACCATCGCAGGCGCTGCCGAGCGCTTCCGTCCGGTGCTCATGACCGCGACGGTGGCGACGGCGGGTATGTTGCCGGCTGCTCTTGCCACGGGTGTGGGCACGGACGTGCAGCGCGGACTGGCGACGGTCGTGGTGGGCGGTCTGGGGATCGCCACGCTGCTGACGCTGTTTGCCCTGCCGGTCTATTTCAGCGAGCTTGAAATGTGGGTTGAACGCCGGGATGCGAAGAAGCGTCCGCAATCTGCCACAGAGGGAGCCGGATCATGAAGATGCGCTCTCTGGTGTCCCGCCACGCGTCGTTCCTGCTGTGTCTGACGGCACTTTCCGCTTGTGCAGTCGGCCCGGATTTCCATCGCCCGGACCTGCCGAAGAATGCGGCCTATGAAGGTCAGCCCCTGACCGCGACCGCCGGACATGGTGTGGCGGGTGCAACCATACCGCAGCAGTTCCAGTCCGGCGTGGATATTCCGGGCCAGTGGTGGACGGTGTTCGGCAATCCGTCCCTGAATGCGCTTGTCGATCAGGCGCTGGCCAACAATCAGTCCCTGCGCGCCATGCAGCAGGGGCTGAAATCCGCGTGGGAACAGCGGCGGATCGAGGGTGCGGGCCTGTACCCGACGCTTTCGGCTTCGTTCAACCCGACGCGGAACAAGACGTCCAAGGTCTATTCTCCCGTTCCGAACTCGAATGTGTGGCTCTATAACGTCCACACCGCGCAGCTGAATATCGGCTATGTGCCGGATCTGTGGGGCGGAACGCGTCGCGCGATCGAGGCTGCCGGAGCGCAGGCGGACCTGCAGAAATTTCAGCTTGAAGCCACCGCGCTGACCATGATTTCGGATCTCGTGAATGCGACGATCGAGGAAGCCACGATCCGCGCCGAGATCGACGCCACGAACGACCTGATCCGCAGCCAGCGCGCCGTGCTGAAGACGGTGACGGCCGAGCAGGGGATCGGGAACGCATCCCGACAGGACATTGCGCAGCAGCTGGCCTCCGTGGCCCAGCTTGAGGCAACACTGCCCGGTCTGAGCCTGCAACTGGCGCAGACGCGGGACCAGATGGCAGTTCTGGTGGGCGTGACGCCCAACACGCCGCTGCCCGAGTTTCGTCTGGAACAGTTCACCCTACCAAAGACGCTCCCGGTCTCGCTGCCGGCGGACCTGCTGAACCAGCGCCCCGATATCCGCGCGGCTCAGGCGCAGATCCAGTCCGCCAGCGCGCAGATCGGCGTGGCCATCGCCAACCGCTTGCCGAACGTGCAGCTCAGCGCCACACCGGCGCAGGCCGTGGGCGTGATGAGCGATTTCTTCAAGCCCGGCTATGGCAACTGGACGATCGCCGCGACCGTCATGCAGCCGATCTTTCAGGGTGGTTCGCTCCTGCACGCCGAGCGTCAGGCGCGCGACAACCTGCTTCAGGCTAACGAGACCTACAAGGCGACCGTCCTGTCCGCCATTCAGGACGTGGCGGACAGTTTGCATGCCGTCACGTTCGACGCTGATGCCCTGAAGGCCGACGAGGAGCTGCTGAAGGCCACGACGCAGAGCATGACGATCGCGCGCGGGCAGCTGCGTCTTGGGGATGTCAGTGAGCTTGTCCTGCTGCAAGCCCAGCAGACGGATGCGCAGGCACGTCTGGCCTATGTTCAGGCCGAGGGGGCGCGCTTCTCCGATAGCGTCGGGCTGTTCCAGTCTCTCGGCGGGGGCTGGTGGAACCGGAATGACATGGGCATGACCCCAGCGGCCCAGAAGGCGCTCGGGAAGTCGTTGGTGCCTTGGTGAGGCTCAGGGCTCTGCCCTGAAACCCGCCAAAGGCCCAACGTCGATAAGAGGGGCCTTTGGAAACCATTACGTTTGAATCGGGATCAAAGGGACTGAGTCCCTTTGCGGGGTTCCGGGGCAGCGCCCCGGAAGTGTCAGTCTTACTGACGCGCTGAGTAAATCTCGCTCAGACGATCCGGCGTACCTGCGATACGCTCCAGATGCGGGTAACGCAGACCGTCATGATAGGGAATGGAGACCGTGGTGACATGGTCGCCAGACTTCACGATCAGACGGATGTCCTGCTTTGGATCCTTCTGTGCGTCCGTGACGGCGTGGAGCAGACGCTGTGGCGTGAAGCTCATGTCGTTGACGGCCACGATCGTCACGCCCGGAACCAGCCCTGCCTTGAAGGCCGGGCTCATCCAGTGCTCACGTCCCACATGCCCGGTCGCATTGACCGTCAGGCCGAGCGAGAAGGACAGGTCCGTGGTGTGGCGTGCGGCTTCGCTGGCCTTGATGAAGGCGGTCGGCTTGGACGTATAGACCAGCTTGTACCCACCATTGGTCAGGCCGTTGAGCGGCGCGTGCGGCTGGATCGTGTCCAGACGGTCGTGCAGGAACTTGGCCCAGTCATAAGGCTGCACGCTGTTGAGCGTGGCGACCACATCGTCGAACTGATAGGGGCTGACGACGAAGCTGCCGCTGTTGGTGCCGAAGAAAGCCTTTGCGAAGTCATCAAGCGACTTGTGATCGTTGGAGAGCTTGCGGATCAGAGCATCGGCATCCAGCCAGACAAGCTGCCCTTCAACGTAATAGTCCTCCGAACGCTGCCAGTCGCGCCATGACAGCGGGGCACGCTGTGCAATTACGGGATCGTTCGTCGTGTCTTCCAGCGGACGCCACTGACGACCCGTCTGGTTGTCATAGGACGCTGCCATATAGGCCAGCGCCTCGAAACCCTGATCCTTCGTCACGAGACCCGTACGTGCGGCGAGGACATTGCCCCAATACTGTGTCTGGCCTTCATAAACCCACAGCATGGACCCGCGCTGCGGTGTGTTGAAGTTGGGCGCCCACAGATCGGCCGGACGGCGATACTTGCCGTTCCAGGAATGGGTGTATTCATGGGCGAGAAGGTCACGCTCGGGGAATGTCTTGTCCCACTCCGTGAAATAGCCCGGAGCAGCGCTGTTTTCGCTGGACTGATGATGTTCGAGACCGATGCTGCCCAGTTCATCCGTCAGGGCGAGAAGAAAATCGTAATGGTCGTAGTGGTGCGAGGCGAACAGCGTTGTGGCCTGCCGGACGAGGTTCTGATGGGCCGCAATCTGAGACGGCGTTGCATCCAGCGAGTCCGGCTCGTCTGCCACGACATCCAGCGAGACCGGAACATGATCGGGGCCGGTCAGGTCGAACTTGCGGAAATAACGTCCGGCAAAGATCGGAGAGTCGACAAGCGTATTGAACGTCGTGGCATTGAAATGCGTTTCGTCACCATACACTCCGGCGCGAAGGGCCGAGCCGATCTGCCAGCCATGCGGAATGCGTACGGAGGGCTGAACCGTAATGCCACGGGTGAAATATCCCGCCGGATAGAGCGAAACCTGATCCCACTGCACATTGACGATGGACGGCGTCATGACCACACGGCCCTGACCCGGCGAAATCGGCGTCAGGAGCTGGAAATGAAGGTCCAGCGTCGGGGTGCTGGCAGAAACGGGGATATGGAATGCGGCCACGTTGACTGTATCGCGCTTCCAGTCCAGCGTACGACCGTTGCTCTGCACATGCAGGCTGGCGAGCTGTTCGATCACGCCTGTGGGAGAATGATCGCCCGGAATCCACATCGGGTACAGAAGGACCATTTCTCCCTTCTGCTGCACCTCTTTCGGTACCGGAACTGTCTCATGAATGGACATCACATGATGCAGCGTATCCGTCGCATCGACCGAGACCGTCATGGTTCCGGGAAACGCCCGGTCCTGCGGTTCAGGAATGGCGGCGGGCATGGGGAGCGGCATGGGCTGGGACTGCGCGAGAGCTGGCGGAACAAGGCTGGTGAATGTCGCGAGTGCGACTAAAGTCCGTATGGAGGGCATGGATATGGTCCGACAGGAGATCTATAATGTTAAAAGAAATAACGATATTGATAGGAGTCAACAAGAGTTTTAAAAAATATAACGGTTAACTCGGCATTCAATCAGGTTTATTAAAACATTAAATATTATTATATGGAGATTTTATGATAGTAAAATGCATAACGATGCAAAAAGATGAGAATAATACATTGCTTCCATGGATAAAGTACCATGGTTATTTATTTGGATTTGAAAATATAGTTGTGTTTGATAATGGTAGTACCATTCAGTCTGTTATTGATAATTTATTGTTATTAGAAAGCGTAGGTGGGACAGTTATTTGGGGGTATCGGGACTCTCAACATTTCCATGACAAGGGAGATATCATTGCCAGATTTATAAAAAATCTTGATGAATCTGGCGAAGAATACGATTTTGCATTTCCAATGGATGCTGATGAGTTTTTGGGTGTCTGCAGCAATGGAAATATTTTAGCAAATAAAAATAGTATTCATTCACATTTAGAACGCTTGGATAGATTGGAGGGGCCATTCAGAATAACGATGGATCTGTTCAATATCGTCAATAGTCCTGGGTGGTACTGGCCACAGCCATCAGGAAAGGTTTTTGTTAGAAAAGATACACTTAAAAAATTAGATCACGGTTTTCACTTTTGTGAGACTGTTCTCGGCTCTACGGAAATAAATACGCAATTTATCTATTTTCATTATCACCATAAACCTTACAATGACTTCATCCGCGGAGCATATAATAAATTAGCTCCGTTTGTTGATATCAATGATTCTGAAGCCTTGAAAAATTTTCAAGGCCCTGGCGGACATTTGCTGGGCCGACTGACCGAAGGAGAAAGTTGGTTTAATCAACGCTTGTCAAAAGCTTTGAGGGTCTATGTTCCAGACATCCCTCATATTTTGGGAATGCTGGGATTGGAAAATCCCCTGTTTTCGTGTCGAGAAGCCGATCAAGCTGTTCCCGCGATGGCTGTTGCGGATAGTGCTGATGATGAAGGCGTCGTACGAGAATATAAAATATTCGATGCAAAAAAATATCTTGCCAATTGGCCTCATATAGCTGCCGATGGGATTGATCCGTTCAGGCATTATGTTTATTTTGGTTATAATGAAGGATTGTCTTTATAACTGAAATAAAACTGACAGATTACTATATCGAGGATGTGTGTAGTGGATAACAAAAAAAATATTATACATTCTATTGATAATGTATATTTCAAAGATGGTCACTTGAAGGTTGACGGGTGGGCCTTTGGCGAAGATTATCCAATCATTTCAATGACTGTTCAATTTGAAGAAAAATTTAAAACAGAGCACAGCTTTGTTATAAATTATTTGAATAGTTCAGATGTCGTAAGCCATTTTGGCGAAAAAGCTACAAAATCCAGATTTTCTATTGGGATAAAAATAGAAAATCTCAAAGACTTGGCTATTGTTACAAAAGCTAAGATTGTTTTTTGTTTTTATGATAATTCTATAGAATCTATCAGAATTTTTTCTGATAAAGTTTCACAATTTATTGGTCAAAAGAATTTTTCCGTTGGTGTTTCAGTTACAACCTATAACAGATCTAAATTATTAATTGAAAATTTAAATAAAATAAAAGAGAATTCATTTTTTGATATTGATTTAATTATCTCTGATGACGGATCTGTTGATGAAACTAAAGATCTTCTGAAGGATTTTGGTGGAATATATTGGGCTAGTTCTGAAAACAAAGGTGTGGCATGGAATAAAAACAGAGCATTATTTTTTTCAAATGAAATTTTATCCAACTCGCTAACTCTTTTAATGGAAGACGATGTTTTCCCGACAAAATTTGGCTGGGATATAGATTGGGTACTGTCATCAGCTCTTTACGGTCACATTAATTTCGATCCCCCCTGGTTTGGCCCAGCCAGCGACGGAATGGGGCAATGGAATCAGCCTTATAAATCGGGTTATCTGAGCGGTCAGTGCTCAGGTTTTACAAAAGAAGCTCTTGCCTATGTCGGCTATCTGGATAGCAGATTTGGCCGGTATGGACACGAGCATGTCGAGCATACAATGAGGATGATTCGTGCGGGTTATGGCGGCGAAATAATAAAAGAAAATTCGCCAGAGTGCGTATTTTATTCCATCTCAGGGAATATAGAGGTCTCCCCAAGCGAAAGCTCTTTCCAACAGGAAGATGTTGATCGCAACGGGGAGGTATTGTCTCAGATTTGGAATGAAAGCATCTATAGAGCGCCTTGGCGCAATGATGATGAAATGAGAGTTTTCAGAAAAGAAATTCAGGGGTTCGTAAAAAACCAGTGATGTTTATGTGGTCTCTACAGACCAGCCACTGACTGTAGGGCTGGCCTTGAGTGCTACCGCATTTGGTAGGCGGACATTTGCCGGAAGTCCCATTCCGGCGCGTATTCCCCGAAACAATGCGCCGTGAGCGACAAAGAGCGGTGTTCCGTGTTTGTCGAGTTCGGCGTTGATCGTTGAGATGGCGCGAACGGAGAGGTCTGTGAAACTTTCTCCGTTTTCCAGGTGTCGCCCTTCTTCAATCCAAGACTTGAACCACTCGTCCATGGGAGCACCTTCGTAAAGGCCGAAGCAGACCTCTATAAGGCCTGCATTGATTTCTAGGGGAATTTTGATCCCCGTACGGTCGTGGATTGTATCTTGTGCATATTGCGCTGTGACCAAAGCCCGCTTCAGGGGCGATGATACAATTCGATCAAACGGACGCTTGCCGTTGAGGAATAAGGGGGCGAGTGCTTCTCCTGCACGCACGGCCTGGGCGATGCCCGTCTCGTTGAGAGGGATATCCGTTCTGCCCTGCGCCAGTCCCCGGGCGTTCCAGTCGGTCTCACCATGACGCAGATACCAGTAGGGCTTGGGGGTAATCTGGGTCATGGGCAAGTCCGTTCACGAAGAGGGGGCGTGAGGGTGGACCGGTGGACGCTCAGTCGAACAGTGAGGAAACCGAGCTTTCATCGGCCACGGCGCTCATAGCCCGGGCGAGGAGGTTGGCTGTCGTGATCTGACGGATATTCGGGGTCTCGAGGAGGGCCTCGGTCGCCGGGATACTGTCCGTCAGCGTCAGCATGTTCAACGGACTGTCTTTCACGCGCTGGCAGGCATTGCCAGTCAGAACGCCGTGAGTGACGTAAGCTTCGACGCCTTCCGCTCCACGGGCCATGAGCGCGTTGGCGGCGTTGCACAGCGAGCCGCCACTATCGACGATATCGTCGACCAGCACGCAATAGCGGCCGGCGACGTCACCGATGACGTTCATGACTTCCGACACGCCAGCGCGTTCACGCCGCTTGTCGATGATCGCGAGATCTACGTTCAGGCGCTGTGCGAGCTGGCGCGCACGGACCACGCCGCCAACATCCGGCGAGACGATGATGAGTTCCCGGTCCGGCAGGCGCGTCTTGAGGTCGCGCACGAACAGCGGTGCGGCGTAGAGGTTGTCGGTCGGGATATCGAAGAAACCCTGGATCTGCATGGCGTGCAAATCCATCGTCAGGATGCGGTTGGCACCAGCTTCCGTCAGAAGGTTCGCCACGAGCTTGGCGCTGATGGGCGTGCGGGGTCCGGATTTGCGATCCTGACGGGCATAGCCGAAATACGGCATCACAGCCGTGACGCGCTTGGCCGATCCACGGCGCAGCGCATCCAGCATGACCAGCAGTTCCATGAGATGGTCATTCGTCGGCATGCAGGTGCTCTGTACGACGAAGACATCCTCACCGCGGACGTTTTCCTGAATCTCGACGAAGACTTCGCCATCGGCAAAGCGCTTCACCACGGTCTTGCACAGAGGCATCCGGAGTTCATGGGCGACCGCACGGGCCAGCGGCAGGTTACTGTTGCAGGCTACGATCTTCATGAAAAACGGCCTCGTCCGGTGTCCGACAGGGAAGTTGCTGGCCTTCTAACAGCGCAAAGCCCCCCTGTCATCCGTCGTGTTTCATTCTTTCCGCGCACCAGTTGGCCGGTCACTGCATGCCGTGCCAGCTGGACGCGGTCTGTCAGACGGGGTCAGAACTGCCAAGCCAGACCCGCATGCAGCTTTAGACCGTTGCTCAGGGCGCTGGAGTCGCCCGAATAGGAATATGTTCCTGGTAGGTAGGAGACAATGACTGAGGTATTCCTTCCCCTGTGCTGGCTGTAATTCCCCTCTTGGTCGTGGCCGTAGGAAATATAGGAATAGTCTCCTCCCGCCGTCAGATGGAGACGCTGCGTCAAGCGGTAATCCATGCCAAGACCACCCTCCCAGAGAGGGCGTGGCTGGTTGTTGTAGGAAATGCCGGAATTGAGGACTTCCGCCCATCCGAACCGCCCACGCAGGACGAGGCGGGAGGTGAGGGCGTAATCAGCCTTCAGGCCGGCACCGGCGAAATAATTTCCGGACCCGTAGCCGAAATCTCCGTCACTGCCGCTCGTGACATATCCGCCCTGAATGAAAGGCGTCAGCAGCAAACTATCGGAGAGCAGAAGAAAGCCCTTGCCGATTTCTCCACGATTGTCCGTGCCGTTGGAGCTGTCGTTTCCGCCAGCGGAGAACCCGTATGGTGCAGAATTGCTGGAATAGCTGCGGTAGTGGGACTTGTAGTTTCTCTGGCCGTCTTCGAGCGAGAAATGGAGCGCGCCGTAAAGGTTCTCGATCCCGAAGGCGTTGAACATGACCGAGGCATCGGCTTGAAAGCCGGGAGTCCAACCGATGGTGCGGTAGCGGGAAGAGCTTGTTGACTGTGTGATGAAGCCAGAACCGCTGTTCTCCATCAGGCGGGAATTGCCGCCGCTGACGCTGTTGCGGAACGTGCCCGTCATCGAAAGGCCGATCTCACGGTTTACGGCAATGACAGGGGCCGGGTCTGCAAAAGCGGCGAGGGGAGCAAGGCCTGCACAGAAACCCAGGCTGGACAGCAGCAAACGGAAAGAAAGACGCATCGGACACTCCGGATGAAAAGGCCGGAGTGATGTAACAAATTGTATTACATAAAGATACTCAGAGTTACATTAATGGAATGGAAACCCCGTTCTTCTGTATCAGGCCGCTTTTTTCGGAGGACCCTTTGTCTCCGGCAGCGGGGCATGTTCGCGGCCCGAATAGTTGGTGACGATGGTCCGCACGCCTTGGGCTGCTTCTTCGGCAGCCATGTCCGCTGTATCACCCCATGCGCCATCCAGTGAATGAGGGGCGATGTCGTGCAGCTGGGTGGCAGCGCCTGCCTCTTTCCCATCCGGCGTCAGGACATGCCAGACGATCTCAATATGGTCGACCGGATGACCGGTATTGCCCGCAGCGCCTTTCTTGAGATCGACTGTTCCGCGGACGATGAAGTCTGCACCTTTTTCGGTTGTCGTGACCGTGTTGGTTTTGTCGGGAAATGACGAATAGAAGGCGCGGGCGAGGGAGACATTTCCGTCTCCGGGGGCACCGGTGACGCCTTTGAAGCAGATTTTTGCCGGGCGGTTCATGAGGCTGTGCGGGTCCTGCTGCATCATGTTCGCCTGAATGCCCGTCAGCAGGGTCGCAAGCTGGGGCGCTTCGTGTATGGCGGCGTCCTGAAGCGCCAGCCGGTCTCCTGCGCTCCAGGACGCCATATCCACGGCAGCCCCGTCTGTTTCCGCTCGCGCTTTTCCTTCCGGGGTCATGATGACGTAGTGGGGGACGACCGTATTCCCGTGGGTGGCCGCGCTCAGTTTCAGCCACCAGTCTCCCTTTTTGCGGGGCTGTGCGATGGCGGGAACGGACTGGTTGACCATGGCCTGTGCCACATCATGAGCCCAAAGCGCGGCAGCATCGTCGGACAGCAGGGCGTTCGGCGGGGTCGGGACGGCGAGGCGCGCAGGAGGGAGATTGGCTGCCGTGAGGTATCTGGCCTGCTGTCCGGGGTCGGCGAAAGGGCGGGAAAGGCTGAAACAGCCCCCCAGAGCCAGTGGGAGGGCCAGCGGGAGACAGAGAGGCAGCAGGGCAGAACGGAAACGGCGCATCGGGGCTCCGGCAACAGGACGGTGACCTGACGGACTGTATGGGATTGCGGCTCCGATGTCGAAGCCGCGCCCTCCGCTTGATACCGTGCCCTTACCGGCGGATCAGGATGTAGTTGATCGTGACGTCGATATCGAAATGGTCGCCCTTCATGTCTGGCGGGACCGGCGGCAGATGCGCGCCCTGAAACATGCCGGTCGTCGCCGCATCCAGCGAATAGGAGCCGGACTGGCTCATCAGACGGACGGATTTTACATGGCCCGACCGGTCCAGCACCACATGCACCGAGGAGGGGCCATCCTCGCCAGCGCGAGCGGCTTCTTCCGGATAGTACATATGCGCCCGGATCCAGCGGTCGATTTCCCCGCCGTAATCCTCGCTGACGCCCTTGACGCTGGTGCGGGTCTGATACGGTGCGTTGATGGCGCCGTTCAGACTGAGCGGTCCAAGAGACATGTCGATCGGACCACCGGACCCCGAGGCGCGGCCACGGTGGCGACGATAGGGCGACGGCTGTTCACCGAAGGACAGATCCATCGGATGTGCGAACGGATTGTTCCGGTCGGAGCGGACCGACCGCTGCGCGTGATGGGCATGTGGTGACGTCTGCTGGCTGCGGCGACTTGGCGCGGCTCCCGGTGTAATCGGCGCAGGTGTGGGGGCTGTCTTGGGCAGTTCGGCTGAGGGTTCTTCTGGCACTTCAGGCGCGGACGGTGTCTCAGGTGTTGGGACGGCAGGCGTCGGAGTGGATTGCTCTTTCTGCGGCTGCTGCTGGTCTTCCTGTGTTTCCTGCGGGCTCTGGGCCGAGGGAGGAGGGGGCGCACCGCCTTCTTCGTGTGCCCGTGGCCCGCGCATGCTGCTTTTCGAAGGCGGTGTATCGAAAACCATCTCGACCTGCGGCTGCTCCTGCCCCGCAGGCGAGCCATGCATGCCCTGATGCTGCATCAGCAGGAAGGCCAGAATGGCCGCGTGAAGCCCCGCCGAGAAGATGAACGGAACTGTTGGCCCGTTTTCGACAATGGTTTGCGGACGCATCATCGGCGTCAGCACCGGACGGACCGGGATTGCGGGCGGGACGTAATCCCGCAGGCGTTCGCGCGTTCCGGCCGGGGCGTGCTGCGGACGTGCGGGGGCAGTCCGCGCCGAGGGGGCGAAGAGCTGCGGCTCGCGCTTCTGCGGCTTTCCAGACGTAACTGTGGCTATTCCGCTCATAGGCGGGGCCGTCCGTCGGGAAAGGACCTGGCAGAAAACAGCCGGTCGGTAAGGAGAAGGTGGCGTCGCATCATCGCCAGACCTTTTGCACCAGGGCGGTCGGGGTTGTCATCCGGCAGGCTGGTTATCCGGGGCTGGGGGTGGGCGTCTGTCTTGGCATATCATGGCAGTAATGCGAGACCCACGAAAGACACAAAGAGTCACCCGAACCTTAACTTCCGGAAAGGCGCATGCCTGATGGCTGATTATGCCACACTTCTTGGCTCTGATCCCGGTCTGGCGGCGGCCATGGCGCGTATCGGACCCTGCACCCTGCGGGGCGATGACGGGCAGGAGCCTTACGATGCCCTTCTTCGCGCCATCGCCGGGCAGCAGCTTCATGGAGCGGCGGCGCGGAAGATTTTCGGGCGTCTCTGCGTTCTGGGAGAACAGGGCACGGTGGACGGGCCGCCGCCAGCGCCCGGACGGCTTCTGGAACTGTCTGAGGAAAGCCTGCGTGCCTGCGGCCTTTCCGGAAACAAACTTCTGGCCATGCGCGGTGTTGCAAAGGCCCGTCTGGATGGAACCGTTCCCAGCCGCGCCGAGGCCCGGAGCATGACGGATGAAGAGCTGATCGCGCGTCTTGTCACTCTGCGGGGGATCGGACGCTGGACAGTCGAAATGCTGCTGATGTTCACGCTGAATCGCCCGGATGTGATGCCCGTCGATGATTTTGGCGTTCGGGAAGGCTGGCGGCGCCTGCGGGGGCTGGAACTGCCTCCCAAACCAAAGGCGCTGAAAGAGGAAACGGCCCGCTTCTCCCCCTATCGATCGACGCTGGCCTGGTATTGCTGGCGCGTGGCGGAGGAAGGGAAGAAAACGGCTCCCAATCCCCTGACGGCCTGAAGCAGTTCAGGACGCTTCCATCACGGCCGGGATCGTCGTCATGAACTGACGGGTATCTTCGGGGGAAAGGGGACGTGACAGCAGATAGCCCTGAACTTCCGTGCAGCCCAGACGCTTGAGGTAGGAGAGCTGTTCCTGACTTTCCACGCCTTCCGCAGTCACAGCCACGCCCAGATCGATCGACAGATCAACCACGGCGCGTACAATGGAAGCGGCGCGGGATTCGCGGAGCATGTCCCTGACGAACAGACCGTCCAGCTTGATTTTCGAGAACGGGAAGAAGCGCAGATATCCGAGAGACGAGAAGCCCTTGCCGAAATCGTCGAGCGCAATGGAAATCCCGGCGCTCTGCAGGCGGCTGAGCAGCGTGAAGGTTGCGGCATCCGGCTCCATGAAGATGTTTTCGGTCATCTCGATCTGAAGGCAGCGGGCTGGGAAGCCGGTTTTTTCCAGAACCCGGAACGTGTCCTTGAGGAAGGTCGGGGCCTCAAGCTGCCCGACGGAGACATTGATCGAAAGCACCAACCCGTCTTCCCATTCGCTGGCAAAGAGGCAGGCCCGTTCCATGACATAGACGCCGAGCTTCTGGATCAGCCCCGCTTCCTCGGCAAGCTGGATGA
Organism: Gluconobacter sp. Dm-44; assembly: GCF_018256175.1. Lineage (NCBI taxonomy): Bacteria > Pseudomonadati > Pseudomonadota > Alphaproteobacteria > Acetobacterales > Acetobacteraceae > Gluconobacter > Gluconobacter sp. Dm-44. The sequence continues at coordinate 130,423 of NZ_JAERLZ010000002.1, forward strand.
TCCGCTCGGGGGGGACGCGGCCATATTCGGGATGGGACCAGCGGATCAGCGCCTCGAACCCGCAGAGCTTCTGGCTCTGGGTGTTGAAGAAAGGCTGATAGACAATGCCCAGACCGCCTTCCTCCAGCGCCTGGGGGAGCGCACGGATCAGGTCCCGGTTTCGTTTGGCGACGGTTCGCAGTTCGGGGTTGTAGAAGCGATGCGTGTGGCCTCCGAGGCTCTTGGCCTCGTAGAGCGCCAGATCACTGGCTTCCAGCAGGCTTCCCACACGTTCCGAGCCGCCGATGGATAGCACGATTCCCACGCTGAGGCCGACTGCGCAGCGCACACCTTCGCCTACCCGGATGGGTACGTTCGTCAGCGCATTGATCAGCCCGGACGCGGTGGCGGAAGCCTGGGCCGGTGTTGTCTGGCGTTCGAGCAACATGAATTCGTCGCCGCCAAAACGGTAGAGCCTGTGGCGTTCGCTCAGGGTGCGGCTCAGGACAACCGTGACTTTCCGGAGCATTTCGTCGCCGGCGGAATGGCCGTGCCGGTCGTTGATCTGTTTGAAGCCGTCCAGATCGAGATTGAGCAGTGCAAACGCTTCTCCTGTGCGTGCGGCCTCGATGAGGTAGGTTTCCATGTCATCGAGGAAAGCACCGCGGTTGGGCAGACCGGTCAGCAGATCATGCCGCGCCCTGAAAGACGCGCTTTCCTGCGCCCAGTGCGTCTGGGTCACATCCGTTCCAACGCCACGATAGCCGACGAAGATGCGGTCCTGAAAAACCGGACGCCCGCTGAGCGACCAGAAGCGCTGCTGACCCTGCAGGGTGCCGGACACCACGATGTCGCGGAAGAAAATCCGGTTGTCGAGGCACTGCCGCAGACGTCCAAGCCCTGTCCGCTCATCGCCGTCAAAAGCGGCCGGGCCGGCCAGATCAGACAGGATGTCAAAGAAGATGCGGGTTTCAAGCCACTCGCGGCTGTTGCCGAAGGCCGAGGCCAGACTGGCTGACACATTGCGCAGGCTTCCGGACGCGCAGGTCTCCCACAGCCAGTCGCCAGTGTCGTCATCGGCATTGCGGAGCAGGAGCTGGACGATGCTGTTGCGCTGTTCGAGGGAATACCGGCTGACCAGAAAAGCCGTGAACAGGGTGCGGACGGCCATCGTCAGGGACAGGACAAAGAATAGATAAACCGCCATTTCGATGGCGATGTAAAAATAGAAAATACCGTGGTCGATCGTCCATGCTTCGAACAGGGCACCGCCGCAGGACAGAATGAGCATGGAGGCAATGATTTCCCCCATGCCCGTCAGAGGAACCAGTGTAATGGTCGTCGCGGTCAACCCGACCATGATGCCGGCGACCAGAACCCGGTCATTCGCGTCTCCGTAAGGAAATACGACCGGAGGCAGGGTGACCCAGCACAGGGCGAATGCGAAATTCAGACCCTTGAGAATCCATGACTGCCGGGTGTCGACCAGTTTTTCGGTGGGGATTGCATAAAAGCAGATGTTGTAAAGTGCGAGCAGGAGCAGGACTGTTCCGCACAGAACCGCGCCGTAAAAAGGATAGTTCCGCATCAGGCAAAGGCCTGCGATCGGGCCACAGCTGATCTGGGGGACGAAATGGAAGAAGTTCAGACCGCGCAGGACTCTGCAACGCGAAAGGCGGATCTCTTCTTCTGCGCCTGCCGGGATCTCGGCCCGGAAGGGAAAAAGTCGCGCAAACCGCATTTGTTTCAGCAGGGTCAGGACGGCTGTCATTATGTCGCGCATGGCGGGAAGGCGACAACGGAAGCCGGTGAGACAGGCAAAGACATCATGAACCTTCCCAATAGCGGAGGAGGGGGCCACGATGACAGGAATTTATGAAGTTTTTCTTTGCAGAGAGCGAATCTGTTGCAGGCAACATCTCCGCGCCTCGGGTATGGCGCCCCGGACACGGAGATAGCTGTTAAAGAGTTAAGGTTTCGTTAGTGTGCCATTTCCGGCGTCGTGGCGTAAATCTCGTGGCTGGCTTTTTCAAACATTTCAATGCATTCGCGCATATTGGCTGTCAGCGCGGCGCGGGTGATGTCCGGGTCGTTGGACGGATAATACCCGCGGGCCAGATCCTCATCGATTTCCAGATGGGACGGGCCGTCATGTTCGTGCTCATCATGCGCCAGACCCCATGTCCAGTGCTTCTTTGCGAACAGGTTGGTGAATTTCGGTGCATGGCACAGATAGGCGGCCAGTTCTTCGGCGATGTATTCGACGGCTGCGAGCCAGGAGAAGAAGACCACGGGATCTTCACTGTCGGCATTGGCGATCAGCTTCTGGACCGTGGGAAGCGTGTCGTAATGCGTTCCGTACAGATCGAGGCCGAATTCTTTTGCGCCATCGGCCCAGAGAATGGCGTGTGAGCCTTCCTCTTCCTTCATTTCCCGCACCGCTTCACGCGCTTCTGAAAAGAAGGTCTTGATCCGGGTCTGCCCGAAGCGCTGGACGAGCGGTTTGATGGGAAGATGGCCGACGCGCACGTCAATAGCGCGCTCGAAAGCCTGAATAAAAGGCCACCAGCCGATCATCATGGCCTTAATAGTCTCTTTATCGCCATGGGCTGCGCCCCGGGCCAATGCGGAAGAATAGATTTTCTCCCGTGTAAAGACACGCATTTCGGCACGATTTACCAAGGGCTCGGAGAACAGTAGAGCGTACATCCGCGTAATCCTGAAGAAGTTTATTACATGCGCCGTTCCGGCAGTGATGTTGTAGTCGTTAATTTTTCAGAAAAGTAACTTTTTTACTTTAATTATAATTGAATTTTTTTAAATTACCAAAATATTAATATATTAGATTTTCAATATGTTGCTTAATCGTAATGATATGGTTCCTGAAAAACCGCCGTCTATCTGATTGATTTGATTTCGTAACGTCTTTTACCGGGCTGGAATCTGAAGAAATTCCATCATTTCTTTCAGAAAAGCCCGGGGCTGTTCCACATGCAGCCAGTGCCCGGCATCGGGCAGGGAGCGGATCAGCGCCTGCGGGAAGAGCGCCCGGATATGATCGTGATGTTCGGGCAGGACATAGGGCGAGGCTCCGCCGCGCAGAAAAAGAACAGGCCCTTCGTAAGGGACAATCTGAAGGTCGGGCCAGCTTTCGATGTCATGAATGTCGCGGGAAAGCGCGTCAAAACCGATGCTCCAGCCCGGAGAATCGCCCAGCCGGATGTTTTGCAGCAGGAGTTCGGCAACGGGACGGCTGCCTGTAATGGGCTCAAGAAGAGCCAGTCCTTCCCGCCGCTCCAGGGAGGGGGGGAATGTGAGGGTTTCGAGCTTCGAGATCATCTCGCGCTGTCCATGCCCCGTCCGTGCCGGGGCGATGTCTGCAACGAGCAGCTTCGTGACGCGCTCCGGGGCGGCGAGGGCGAGCATCATGCCGACCTTGCCTCCCATGGAGTGTCCGACGACCGCAAAGCGCTCGATTCCCAGATCGTCCAGCGTTTCCAGTACGTCCTGTGCCATGAGAGCATAGCTGGCGGGACCATGCGGGCTGTGGCCGTGATTGCGCAGATCCAGCGCCAGCGTCCGGAAGGTCGTAGCCGCGCCGCGCTGGAGAAAGCCGAGATTCCGGGCCCGCCCGAACAGTCCGTGCAGGAAAACGACCGTCTCCGGGCCTTCGCCGCGTTCGATGGCATGCAGTTTCATCGGTGATCCTTCCATGACAGCTGTTGATCGGCAGCGCGCTTGCCGTCAAACAGGATCACACCTGCCGCCCGGGAGCCCGCTTGTCCACCAGTCCCGCCCCTTTTCAAGATCGTTCGCGCATCCTGCGCCAGTGGTTGAACCGCTTTCAGGCGCGTCTGTTTCCTCATGCCCCCCTGAATCTGCGGACTCTGGTGCGTGGCAACGAGATCTGGCTGAGCGTGCTGGCGGGATTTGTCGGCATTCTGTCGGGGCTGTGTGTGGTCGTCATGACCCATCTCACCTTCTGGATGCACAGACTGCTTTTTGGCGTTTCGGGTGTGTCTGGTGGTCATCTGTCCGGTTTGAGCGCTTTGCCGCCTCTTCGCACAGTTGTCGTGCTGAGCGGCGGGGGGCTGATGATCGGCCTGTTCGGGGTGCTGATCGCAAAAATCATGCCGCGCAGCCCGGTGGACCCCATCGAGGCGAATGCGCTGCATGGCGGACGTATGTCGGTACGGGACAGTCTGGTCATTGTCTGTCAGACGGTTCTGTCCAATGGCGTGGGCGGCTCCATCGGGCTTGAAGCCGGGTTTACCCAGATCGCGGCAGCGTTTGGCTCGCGGATCGGGCGCTCCTTCCGGGTGCGTCGTGAGGATCTGCGGGTTCTGGTGGGAGCCGGGGCCGGGGCCGCGATCGGGGCGGCGTTCGATGCGCCAGTGGCTGGTGCGTTCTATGCGTTTGAACTGGTGATTGGGTCTTATTCTCTGGGCAGCCTGTCCCCCGTGGCCGTGGCGGCGTTGGCGGGTGTGGGCGTGACGCGCTTTCTGGGCAGTGTGCCGCCGGGCATCGTTATTCCGTCTCCCGGAGATCTGTCGTGGGAAGGAACGGCCGGGGCGGTCCTCATCAGTGTTCTGACGGCGCTGACGGCTATCGGGCTTATGTTCTGCGTCACCCAGACGGAGGGGCTGTTCCGGCGGATGCCCGGCCCGGTCTGGCTGCGGCCTGCGGTTGGCGGTCTGATCGTGGGAGGGCTGGCAACGCTCCATCCGTCCGTTCTGTCCGCAGGGCATGAAGCAATGCGGACAGTCTTCGCCGGGAATGTTACCGCGCGAATGGCCGTTGTTCTACTGCTCCTGAAGGCGCTGGCATCGTGCCTGTGTATCGGCTCCGGGTTTCGCGGAGGGCTGTTTTTCGCGTCGCTGTATCTCGGGTCTCTGGCCGGGACGATCTATGGCACGCTTCTGGCGCCCTTGGGCGTTGCGCCGGATTCCGTTACGGCCTGCGCGTTGATTGGCATGAGCGCCATGGCCGTGGCCGTCATCGGCAGTCCCATGACAATGGTATGCCTGATGCTGGAACTGACCGGCAGCGTGTCCATGAGCGGTGCCACGCTGGTGGCCGCAGTGCTCTCCCTGCTCACGGTGCGGCGCCTGTTCGGCTACAGCTTTGCAACATGGCGTTTCCATCTGCGCGGCGAATCCATCCGCTCCGCCGTCGATATCGGCTGGATGCGCTCTCTGAATGTGCGCCGGATGATGCGTGGACAGGTCCGAACTCTTCCGGCGGAGACGTCCGTGAGCCGGGCTCAGACCCTCTTTCCGCCCGGTTCGGCCCAGCGGATCGTGCTGCTTGACGAAGCGGGTCATTATGACGGCATCGTCCATCTTGCGGAACTGCATGCCGCGCCTTCCGACCAGACGCCGATCAGAACGTTGGCTCTGTTCCGTAACGCCATGCTCACACCGCTCATGAATGTCCGCGAGGCGATCGAACTGTTCGAAAAAGCCGAGGCCGATGCACTTGTCGTCGTCGAAGATCCACAATCCCGACAGGTGATCGGAACTCTGACCGAACAGCACGCCCTGCGCCGCTATGCCGAGGAACTTGAGCGCAGCCGCAGAAGCCTTGCGGGCGACGACAGCCTGCCAACCTGACCCGGCTCCGGCCTTTCCCCCTTGGCATCGGGCCGTTCCCGCTTCAACATATAGTCCTGTCAGATGCCCGTTCCGGGCGCCCCAACCGGAGATTTTCCCATGACCGCGACCCCCGAATCCCGCCTCGCCGCCCTCGACATCACGCTGCCGGTCGCAGCTGCTCCGGTTGCGAACTACGTCACGACCGTGCGGACTGGAAATCTGCTCGTCGTGTCCGGTCAGCTCCCGCTGGTGGACGGCAAGCTGCTCATTACGGGCAAGCTCGGTGACGAAGTTTCGGCCCATGCCGGTGTGGCCTGTGCCCGCGCCTGCCTTATCAATGTTCTGGCGCAGGCCAAGGCTGCGCTCGACGGTGATCTTTCCCGTATCACGCGCGTTGTTCGTCTGGGCGGCTTCATTGCCTGCACGCCGGAATTCACTGACCACGCCACCGTCATGAACGGCGCGTCCGATCTGGCTGTGGACGTGTTCGGTGACGCCGGACGCCATGCACGCTCCACCATCGGCGTACCGAGCCTGCCCGTGAATGCCCCGGTCGAGGTCGAGGCGCTGTTCGAAATCGCCTGATACGGGAGAAACCGAATGGGAGAAGCGGAGACCATGCCGTCCCCCGACTGGAGCCTGAGCCTTCATGCCTCGATCCACGAGATCGGGGCCGATGCCTGGGACGCCTGTGCGGGAGCGGACAATCCGTTCGTCTCTTTCGGTTTTCTGTCCGCCCTTGAAGACAGCGGTTCCGTCACGGACCGCTCCGGCTGGCTGGTTCGTCATGCCGCTTTGCGCGCGCCGGACGGCACCATCGCGGCCCTCGCCCCGCTTTATGGAAAATCCCATTCCTGGGGCGAGTATGTCTTCGACCAAAGCTGGGCCCGCGCCTATGAAGCCGCGGGCGGGCGTTATTATCCAAAATTCGTCTGCGCTGTTCCGTTTTCACCGGTTCCCGGACCCAGACTCCTGTTGCGTCCCGATCTGCCTGATCTGCAAGCCGTGGCGCAGGCTCTCGCCGCCGCGCTTATTCAGGCGACGGCGCAACTCGGCCTGTCCTCCCTGCACGCCAATTTCTGTGACGTGGCTTCGCTCGATGCCTTCACCGAGGCGGGTTATCTGCCGCGAACAGGCCTTCAGTATCACTGGCAGAATAACGGCTACACAACGTTCGATGATTTTCTGGCCGCGCTGTCGTCCCGCAAACGCAAGTCCATCCGCAAGGAACGCAGCGCCGCCCAGTCCTGCGGCCTGACCTTCAGCACGCTCCGCGGAAACGACATCACGCCGGAAGACTGGACAGCATTTTACCGCTTCTACCAGTCCACGATCGACCGCAAATGGGGCAGCGCCTATCTGACGGAGCGCTTCTTTCCCATGCTGTCCGAACGCCTCGGAGACCGCGTGGTCCTGATGATGGCCCATCATGACGGAAAAGCTGTCGCCGGGGCCCTGAATCTTATGGGGACGGACGCGCTGTTCGGCCGGAACTGGGGCTGCGAGGGGGACTGGCCCTTCCTGCATTTCGAGCTGTGTTATTACCGCGCGATTGCTTTCGCCATCGAACACGGCCTCTCTCGTGTTGAAGCCGGGGCGCAGGGCGAACACAAGATCCAGCGCGGCTATCTTCCGAGCTTCACCCATTCCGCCCATGCCATACTCGATCCCGGTCTGCGACAGGCGATCGCAGCCTTCGTGGAAGAGGAACGGACGGCCCTGCAGGCAGAGGCGGCGGAACTGCTGACTCTTTCACCATATCGTCACGGCGAGTCGGGTTGAGGGCGTTCGTTTAACGATTGGGAAAGCTTTGTGCCGCTACGCTGTGCTTCGAAATCGGGATTGACCGGAGCCTGTAACGCCCATGGAGAACAGTACCTATATCGCGCTTTCGCGCATGGATGCCCAGCAGCGCGCCATGTCCGTGGTTGCGGACAACATGTCGAACGCATCGACCGTGGGCTACAAACGCGAAAATGTCCTCTTCAGTGACTTCCTGTCCCATCAGCACGGCTCCAAACAGGCCGAAGGTGCGGATACGGAATCCTATACGCAGGACCGTGCGACATATCGGGACTTTCAGCAGGGCGACATGCAGTCCACCGGCAATCCGCTGGATCTGGCGCTTGGAGGCGAGGGGTATTTTCAGGTCCGTACCGCCAATGGTGTGCGCCTGACCCGGGCAGGGCGGTTTGAGGAACAGCAGGACGGCGCCGTCGTTGATGAAAGCGGCAATGCCCTTTTGGACCGTGATGGTCAGCCGATCGTCATTCCCCAGACCGACCACCGTATCACCATTTCCGCCGATGGCGTGATCTCGACCGAAACGGGCGAACAGGGTCAGATCGGCATCGTGACGGCACAGGACGACAACAAACTTCAGGCCGAAGGCAGCAGGCTTTTGCGGACGGAGCAGCCCACAACCGCTGTGGAACGGCCCAATATCGTGCAGGGCATGGTGGAAGGCAGCAACGTCCAGATGATGACCGAAGTCACAAAGATGATGGAAATCCAGCGGAATTTCCAGTTCATGGCGCAGTTCGTAGATGCCGAAGCCACGCGCCAGAAAAATGCCATCGACAAGATCGTTCAGGTTTCAGCCTGATTATTTCCCCTGACGGGACAAGGATAATTTTTCATGCGCGCACTCGACATCGCCGGAACGGGCATGCAGGCCCAGCAGACCAACGTCGAAACGATTTCCAATAACATCGCGAACATGAGCACCACGGGATATAAACGCTCCCGCGCCGAGTTTCAGGATCTGATCTATCAGAATCTCCGTCGCGTGGGCGCAAGCTCTTCCGATACCGGGACGACTATTCCCGCCGGCGCACAGGTCGGCCTCGGTGTGAAGACGGCGGCGATCTATCGCATTAACGATCAGGGCAGTCTTGAGCAGACGAGCAACTCCCTTGATATGGCGGTTCAGGGTCGCGGTTATTTTCAGGTCCAGCTTCCTTCGGGACAGCTTGCCTATACCCGCGACGGCACGTTTTCGATGGACAATAACGGTTCTCTCGTGACCGCAGACGGCTATCTCATCAGCCCGACGATCACGATCCCCAACAATGCCCAGAGCATTTCGATTGATCAGTCCGGTCAGGTGAGTGTGCAGATCGCCGGGCAGAACAACACGACGCTCGTCGGCCAGCTTCAGCTTGGCATCTTCACCAACGAGAACGGTCTGGCCGCGATGGGGCAGAACCTGTTCACGCAGACGACGGCCTCTGGCGATGCCATGATGGGCAACCCTGAAGCCGTCGGCTACGGCAGCATCATGCAGGGTTATGTAGAAAACTCGAACGTCAATGTTGTGACCGAAATCACTGACCTCATTACGGCACAGCGCGCCTACGAAATGAACAGCAAGGTCATTACCGCATCTGACGATATGCTGAAAACCGTCACCAATCTGGGCGGCGCTTAAAACATGAGCCGCCCCCTGCTGACGGGTGGCATTCTGCTATTGGCAGGGTGCGGGGCATTTTCCTTTGTGTCGGCGGCGACGTTACGCACGACAGTCAATGTCGATCATCCACGTGTGCGTTTGTCTGACCTGTTCGATGATCTGGGCAAGGGGCAGGACACCGAAATCGGAGATGCTCCGGCGCTTGGAGCCAGTTATGTGGTGGGTGGTCCGCAGTTGACGGCTATTGCCGCTCAGTTCGGCGTGGACTGGCCGGATGCTTCGCCTCTGGTGTCTGTGACCGTAACCCACACGGCGCGGATGATTACGGCAGATGATGTCCTGCCTGTTGTCCGCGAAGGACTTGAACTTCCCTCTGAAGCGCGGGTTGAAGTGGCACTGACGGGGTTCAAGCCGGTGCCAGTTCCGGTTGCGGATCAGGGCGTACCCGCCATTTTGCATATTGACCGTCCGCCGCATGGCAGCGAGCATTTTACGGCTCGGCTTGAGGTGCCTTCTGCCAAAGGTGGGCAGGGAACGGCTTTCAATGTGAGTGGCACGGCAACCATGGAGGTGCGTGCGGTAACCCTGCGTCACGCCATGCATCTGGGGCAGCCTATTCTGCCAGACGATGTCACCATGACGTTTGTCCGCGTCGGTCTGATTCCGGATGATGCGTTACAGAACCCTGAGGATGCGGTTGGGTTGGAGGCGCGTGGCGTGCTTGCCGCTGGTCAGGTTCTCAGTGTGTCGCAACTTGCACATCCCCAGCTTGTCCATCGCGGTTCGCCTGTCGTGGCGACGTTTTCCGGTCAGAGCCTTCACCTGACGGTGTCTGGAACCGTTCTGGAAACAGGCGGGAAGGGCGATACCGTGCATGTTTACAATGCCAGCAGCCATATGGTGCTCACAGGGCGTGTCGTGGACCGGACGGAAGTGGAAGTCATTCCCGGCATCATGCCGCTTTCCGCTGACAGCAGAACCCATCAGCAGACGACGGCTCTTCCGTCTCTCTGACGGGCAGCGGTGGCTGCCCGTCAGGTCGGTTTTTTTACTGCGTCAGATAGGTGTCGAACCAGTGGATGGTCCGCTGTACGGCATCGTCCCAAGACTTTGGATCGCTCATACCGTGGCCCTGTCCCGGATAGATGACGAGCGAGCTCGGCACATGCAGGGTCTGGAGCGCATGGAAAAATTCCTGACTCTGGGGCATCGGGCATTCTTCATCCGCAGAGCCGACGAAAATAAAGGTCGGAGTATGAGCCTGTCGGATATAGAGAATGGGTGAGGAATGGGCGTAGATGTCCGGGTCGTCGTAGACGGATTTTCCGAAGAAGGGTACCATCCAGCTATCGATGTTGTTTTCACCGTAATAGGACAACCAGTTTGAAATTCCGGCTCCGGCAACAGCTGCCCGGAAGCGGTTTGTCTGGGTGACGCTCCACATCGTCATGTAGCCGCCATAGGAAAATCCGGTCAGGCCCAGACGGTGGTCGTCGACAGGCGCGATTTTCTCAACCGCATCAATCCCGCGCAGGACGTCGCGGAGATCGCCATGTCCGAAATCCCGACGGTTTGCTGCGGTAAAGGCTTCGCCCTGTCCGTAGCTTCCCCGTGGGTTGGGCATGAAGACGTCATAACCCGCATTCAGAAGCGCCATCGCAAGCTTGCTGTTATCGCGGAAATAGCGCGGGTTGGAAGCGCTGGACGGTCCGCCGTGAACATAGACGATCATCGGAACTTTGCCGTTCTGCTCCATCCCCGGCTTGCGCGTCAGAGGTTCCAGAAGCCAGCCCTGCACGGAATAGCCATCGCTTTTCCATGTCAGACTGCGCGCCTTGAGACGTGCCGGAAGGGCTGCATTGTCCTGATTGACGGGTTTCCATTGCCCAATGGGACCAGCGGCGATTTCAGGGGCTTTTTCAAAGCTCTGCCGGATAATGGCGGTGTGCTGCCCGGCACAGGACAGGCTTGGTTCCGAGCGGCCATTGGACAGCATCATGGTCTCTTCCCACAACGACCTCTGGCCTCCCTGAAGGGACCAGATAACGCTGCGGTCTCCCTTGAGACCGGTTGCAATGAGGCCCGGGCCACACTCCCAGGAAAGGTCGGTGACGGTGGCCTTCAGCCCTGGTGTCAGGTTGACGGGTTTCGCGCCAGCTTTGGTCAGATCCAGACTGTACGCATCGCCGCCGATCGCTCCGTAGTCACTCATCAGGCCGCCGATGAAGGACACCTGTTTTCCATCCGGAGAGACACGCGGAAGGTTGAGCTGCTGTTCCTGAGGCGGGGTGTAAAGAACGGTGTCCGTCCCATTTGCGATGGCGTGGAGCTTTGCAATCCACCAGTGATCGTCTCCGTTTCCCGGCGCAGCCGTGGCGATAAAGCCTTCGCCGTCCGGGCGCCAGTCATACTCATAAACATACAGATTGGCGGGCGACTGCCAGTTCAGATGGCCATTTTCGATCGTAGCGATCCGCTGTTCGTCGATCTGTGCATTGATTTCCCCGGTCGGGGCTGCGCCTGCTTCCATGGCGCCGGGCTGTCGATGGGCGTTTTCGATCGCCAGAACGCCAAGCTGCCCTTTGGGTCCATAGGACAGCGATTGAAGGGTTCCCTTGAAGGTCAGGACCTGTGTTGCATGGTGACCATCCTTGTCCGTTTGCCAGACAGACAGGGTTTTGACGGACGGATCTTTCAGAACATAGGCGAGTGCCTGCCCGTCCCGACGCCAGGCGAACGCGCTTGCTTCACAGCCATGACACAGAGCCAGATTGCTGCGGGCTCCGGAGGGGAGGGTATACAGCACGGGCTGGGAAATGGTGCTTGCTGCAGGCTCCCCGACGGGTTCCTGCAATGAAAGCAGTCGGCTTCCATCGGGAGAGATGGAGATATGGTCGAAAAGCTGAACAGGGGCGGCAAGGGCCATCGTGGGGAACAGCGCGGCCAGCAGGGCGACGCGACGATAAGGGATCATAGTTTTCAGGTCCGTCTGGCGGAAGGGGCGGAGGTATTATGGCGGCGCAGCAGGCCGAGCAGCCAGTGGCACAGGCGCTTCGTTCTCGTACCGATGGCATCCATCCAAAGATAGACGATTGGCGTCGTGTAAAGGGTTAGAAGCTGGCTGACGATCATCCCGCCGAGGATGGAAACCCCAAGCGGACGGCGCATTTCCGCACCGTAGCCATTGCTGATGATGAGCGGGACCGCCCCGAGTGCAGCGGCGAGGGATGTCATCAGGATGGGGCGGAAGCGGGTGATGGAGGCTTTGAAGATGGCATCTTTCGGGGAGAGTTTCTCGACACGTTCGGCATGGATAGCGAAGTCGATGACGAGAATGGCGTTTTTCTTGACGATGCCCGTCAGCAGGATGATGCCGATCATGGCGATGATGCTGAAAGACTCTCCCGCAATCCACAGCCCCAGAACCGCGCCGATCCCGGCAGAGGGCAGGGTGGAGAGGATCGTGATGGGATGGATCAGGCTCTCATAAAGAATGCCCAGCACGATATACATCACGGCAATGGCGGCAAGGAACGCTAGGGCGCCATTGATCATGAGCTTGCGCGTATCGCCGGCTGTTCCGGTGAAGTCGCCCAACACGCCATCGGGGGCGTGTGTGCTCTGCATGGTCTGTTTGATGAGCGCGACCGCATCGTTGTAGCTCACACCCGTCGCCAGATCGAACGAGATGTTGGCGGAATAATAGTTGCCGCGATGGGTGATATCGAGGGGCTGCGGTTTCCACAGGATGGACGCGACGTTCATCAGCGGGATCATGGTTTCGATCGAGGACGAGACGGCGGAACCGCTGGAGGTATTGCCGGAAAGCTGGTTGGCCAGCGAGTTCTGGATGGAGGCCGTTGCGAGCGATGTGAAACTGCTGGCGGAGGTGCTGGAGTCGCTGCGGGCGCGGATCAGGTTGGAGGCCACGCCACCCGCTGCTGTCCCTGCGGAAGTGGAAATCCAGACCTGATGAAGCGTCTCGGGGTCCATCCGGTATTTCGGGGCCAGCACCATGACCACGCGGTGCTCGGTCGTGGGCAGATGGATCGTGGAGACGATGGCCTGACCGTAGGAATCATACAGAACGTTCTGGATCAGCTGCGGGGTGACACCATAGCGCGCTTCCGTATCGCGCTGGACGGTGATGTAAGCCGCGACGGACTGCCCCTCGGTCGTGGACGAAATGTTGACCAGCTTTCCAGAGGCGCGCAGGGCGTTCAGCAGGATCGGGATATAACCGAAGAGGTCCGAAACATTGTCTCCGCGCAGGACGTAGCGGTAGCTGCCGGTATTCTTGGAACTGCTGCCGCCCTGACTGCTGCCGCCCACACTCCAGAACGAGACGTCCGCTCCGGGTTCGTTAGGTACGCGTTTGCGGATGCGGTCCAGAATGGTTTCGGCGGAGACGCGTTCGTCCTTTTCCTTCAGATGGATATAAAGCTCGCCGCTGTTTTTATCGTCGCTGAAAATGGTGGTGGACGTGACATCGGGGTCCGTCTGGGCGATGGCGCCGATTTCCCTCAGACGCCGGTCGATTTCCTGAAAGGACATCGTGGGGTCGCCCTTGATGCGTCCCGCCAGCAGCGACATGTCCTGTGACGGGATGAATTCCTTGGGCATCAGCACGATGGAGCCGATCAGCACCACGAAGCTCAGCGGCAGCGTCATACCCATCAGGATCGGGTGACGCAGACACCAGTGCATGGAGCGGCCATACTGCTTCAGCGTCCAGTCCAGCGAGGTTTCCGTGAGGAACGCGATCGAGCCGATCAAGCCTTTGCGGGGCTGATCGCCGTGGTCGATTTCCAGCATCCGCGCGCACATCATTGGCGTCAGCGTGAGGGAGAGCCACATGGAAATGACGATGGCGGAAATCATCGTCATGCAGAACTCGAACATGATCGAACCCGCTCCGCCCGGCAGAAACAGCAGCGGGATGAAGACGGCGACCAGCGAGGCGCTGATGGACAGGACCGTAAAGCCGATCTCCGAAGACCCGACCAGACTGGCCGTGTAACGGTCCTTTCCTTCCTCCATATGTCGGGCGATATTTTCCAGCACGACGATGGCATCATCGACCACGAAGCCGACTGCGATGGTCAGGGACATGAGCGACAGGACATCGAGCGTGAAGTTGAACGCCGCCATCGCCGCCAGTGTGCCGGAGAGCGCGATGGGGACCGTCACGGCCGGAATGAGCGTCGTGACGAATCTGCGGAAGAACAGCAGAATCACAAGCACGACCAGCACGACGGACAGGATCAGCGTCAGTCTCGCATCCGCCAGCGATGCCCGGATGGAGCGGGACGTGTCGAGGCCCACGACCAGATTGACGTCTGCAGGCAGCGCGTCACGCAGATGCGTCAGGTTGGCGTTGATGCCGTCCACGATAGCCACGGTATTGGCATGGGGCTGTGCGGTCACAACCAGTGTGACGGCGCGGTGTCCGTTGATGTAGCTGGTCTGATAGACGTCCTGAACGCTGTCCGTGACGGTGGCGATGTCGCTCAGCCGGACGGGATAGAAGTCGTTGCGATATGCGATGATCAGGTCGCGGTACTGGGCTGCGTTGACGGCCTGATCGTTGGTGGACAGCATCATCCGCTGGCCATTGCTGTCGATAAAACCCTTGGGTGTGAAGGCATTGGCCGAGGCGAGAGCGGTGCGGATGTCTTCCAGACCGATGCCCCATTTATAGAGCGGGTTGGGATTGAGTTCGACGCGCACGGCGGGATTTGTCGACCCCACGACCTCCACACGCCCCACGCCCTTGACCTCGGCGAGCAGCGGCTTGATGCGGATATTGGCGATATCGTAGAGTTCGGCCTGTGTTTTCTGGTCACCTGTCAGGCTCATCAGATAGACCGGAAAGCCGCCGCCATCCATTTTGAAGGCCTGCGGATCGGCATCCATGGTTCCGGTCGGCAGATCGGCACGCGCGGCACGCAAGGCGGCCTGCGTGTCACGTAGGGCGCCGTCGATGTTCCGCGACGACGAGAACTCCAGAAAAATCTGGGCCTGTCCGGCACTGGTGTCGGATTCGATGCTTTCCAGATCCGCGATGGAGCCAAGCCTGCGTTCCAGAGGCGTTGTGACGGATGTCGCCATCTGTTGCGGGTCAGCGCCCGGCTGGGTTGCCACGACCATGATGGAGGTTGTGGTCATGTCCGGCATCGTGGCGACGGGCAGGAGCGGATAGCAGATCAGTCCCGCCATGAAGATGGCAATGGACATCAGTGTCGTCGCGACCGGGCGGTCTATGAACAGGCGGCAGAAATTCATGCGGTCAGTTTATCCACAAAACCGCGTTTCAGGTCATTACTGATAGGACACAAAATGTCAGTTCTTCAGTGTGCGGGCCGTCAGAAGTCCGGCATGCCTGCCGGTTTGGCGGAGGGTTGGGTGACGTAATAGCGTTCTGCCAGGCGGGGCGGGAGAAGATCCATCAGGCGGGATCCCATGACCAGCCATGCCGGAAAGATTACCCGGCGCGTCTGTCGCAGCGTTCCGCGCAGGATCCGGCGCACGGCCTCTTCCGTGGACACCAGACCCGGCATGGCAAAGCGGTTCTGCCTCACCATGGCCGTATCCACAAATCCGCAGCATACGCTGGTCAGGCTGATGCCGAAACTACCCAGCCGGGCCGCATTGGCCACGATGAAACGGTCCAGCGCGGCCTTGGATGCGGAATAGGACGGCGTGCCGGGGTAACACACGAACCCCGCGACGGACGCCATAACGCAGATCCGCCCGCGCAGGTCTTCGCCATTCCGCTCTTGGCCGCGCATAGCCGCGACAACCGGAAAGAACGTATTGAGCGTTCCAGTCAGGTTGATGTCCAGCATGTCGCGGACGCGCTCTTCACGCTCCAAAAGCAGACCATCGGTGTCGGTATGCGGCAGGCCGCCCGTGATGCCCGCACAGAGAAACGCCATATCGAGCCGCTCTTGCGATGCGGCGGCAACCCAGTCGGCCATACCCTGCCGATCGCGCGTGTCTAGCACAGCTGGGACCGCTCTGGCTCCCTGCCCCTCACAGCGCCGGGCTGTTTCCATCAAGCCATCTTCAGCGTGATCGCACAGATGCAGGGAAACGCCCGGACGGGCCAGTTTCAGGGCAAGACCGCGTCCGATCCCGGATGCGGCCCCTGTAATCAGGATATTCATGGGGCCGATTTTAACAGAGTGTTTCCGGGATGGGACCCCCGAAGGGGCGAAAACATCTCTTCTCCGTCAGGTTACTTCGCGGAATTACAGTCCGAACGGGGTTTGGTGCCCGCAAGAAGCTGCCCGGCGAAGCTGTGTGCTTCCGTAAGCATGGCGGCAAGTGTGCCGTTATGGCTGGCGTCATGAATCCGGTGTGTTACGGCCGTTCCGGCGGCGCAGAGACGCGCGACAAGGCGTTTCTGCTGGCTTGTGGAGGTGTGCAGATCCTGCGCGCCTGATTCGATCAGAACAGGTGAGGGCAGGGAGAAGCCTGGATATTTCGCCCAGTCAAATGCGGGGGCCAGCACGCGGCCCGCTTCAGGTTCGAGCAGGGTCGCAGGCGTCAGATCGGAGCGTTTGGCGATCGGGAAGAAATCCGAAGCGCACATGGAGCCCGCATCATGCAAAAGGCGCTGCCCCCGGGGCGTGAAGGCCTCGTTGATGTCGGTGGACGGATCGGCCTCGACCAGCGACTGCCCGAGCGTCAGAAGTTCCGGCACGGCGGGGGAGAAGCTGTGCGGATTGGCGGGATGCAGAAGCTCCTGCGCTGCCTGTTCGTCCAGATAGGGCGGTGCGGCGGCGATCGTGCCCAGAATATGCAGATGCGGCGCATAGGTCGAGGCCATGGCCGCAGCGGCCAGAGCCGCCTGTCCACCCTGTGCATGACCATTCAGCACCACGTTGTCTGACAGGTCCGGGAGGCGTTCGCGGGCGGCACGCACGGAATCCAGCACGCTCATGCCTTCCGAACGTGCATTCAGCAGAAGCGGTGCGCCGGGCTCGCCCATGCCGGGATAGTCGGTCGCGACGATCGCAAAGCCCTGACGCAGCCATCCGTCATAGAAACGGGCCTGAACGGTACCGATTCCCATTACGGACGGCGCGCAGGTCAGGTGCAGGCCGCTCTCTCCATGCGCCCAAGCCAGAACAGGCCAGCCTCCCGCCGGAGCCGGACCGCGCGGGACCAGAACCTGTGCCGACACGCGCACGAGCTGATGCGGGTTGCGCGCATCCGTGCTGCGATAGGTCAGGCGATAGACGGAAGCCGGTTCATGGGACGGCACGGAATCCAGCCGGATCGCCTGCCCCGCCGAAACGGGCGCGCTGACGGACCAGTTGTCGCCATCGTCATCCGAGGCGCAGCCGGACAGGGTGGCCCCGGCTGTCAGAAGCATGACGAGCGACGTCAGGGCGGTCAGCGGTTTATGGCGAAAAGAGTGATACGGCATGGGCGGTCTGTCTCCGACAAGAAGCGTCTCTCATAGCAGTGCTCCGCGTCCTGTGGGAGCGGCCATATCCGGCGTTGCGTTCGGTGTCGGACTTGGAGAGCCGACCATCCGGCGCTACAGAGAAGACCTCTGACGCGCCGGTCCGACCTGATCGGATCTGATACAACGAGGACAGCCATGACCGACACCATTCCCGATCGTCTCTCCGCCAGCCCCGACAGCCCGTATTACAACGAAGAGCTGCTGTCGCGCGGCATCGGTGTCCGCTTCAAGGGCGAAGAGCGCACTACCGTCGAGGAATACTGCATCAGCGAAGGCTGGGTGCGTCTGGCCGTCGGCAAAGCCATGGACCGTCGTGGCCGTCCGATGACGATCAAGGTCACGGGGCCGGTCGAGGTCTGGATCAAGGATTCCGAAGAAGACGCATGATGACACAGGCCAGTTCCACCGGGACCGCACCCCGCCGCATCGTTATCGACACCGATCCGGGTCAGGACGATGCCGTGGCCATCCTGCTGGCGCTGGCCTCGCCGGAACTGGCGGTCGAGGCCATCACGACCGTCGCTGGCAATGTACCCGTCGCCCTGACGACGAAAAATGCCTGTGCCCTGCTCGAACTGACGGGTCGGACCGATATCCCGGTGTTCGCGGGCGCAGCGCGTCCGCTGCATCGCGCACCCATCAGCGCCGAGCATGTGCATGGCGAAACGGGCATGGCGGGCGCCAATCTGCCCGAGCCGACGCTGCGTCCACAGGCGATTGATGCCGCAACCTATCTCGTGGACCTGCTGCGTCGTGAGCCCGAGGGCACGATCACGCTGGTCTGCCTGGGCCCGATGACGAATCTGGCGCTGGCCCTGACTCATGCACCGGACATCGCGTCCCGGATCGCGGGGATCGTGGCCATGGGCGGTGCCCAGCGCGAGGGTGGCAACATCACGCCGACCGCTGAATTTAACTTCTTCGTGGACCCTCATGCCGCCCGCATCGTCATGCGTTCCGGCATCCCCATCACGCTTCTGCCGTTGGATGTGACGCATCGCGCCATCGCCACACCGGCCCGCCTGAAGCCGATTGCGGCGGTTGGCTCGCCCGTGACGGACATGGTCGTGCGGATGCTGGGGGCGGAAGACCGGTTCGAGAAGCAGAAATATGGCTGGGAGGGCGGTGCGCTGCACGATCCGCTCACTATCGGCTTCCTGTTGTGGCCGCAGCTTTTTGCAGGGCTGCGCTGCAATGTGGAGATCGAGGTCGACGCGCCGCTATGCGTGGGCCAGAGTGTTGTGGATTTGTGGAACGTAACCAATCGCGTTCCGAACGCGTTATGGATCAATGACGTTGATGCAGACGCCTTCTATTCCCTGCTGACGGAAAGACTTGCCCTTCTGGACTAACGTCTTTGCCGTCACATCATGACGTTGGAGGACCCGAACATGGCAGACCCGACACATCAGGATCGCTTCTCAGTCGTCATCGTCGGCGGTGGTGCCGCTGGCATCACCATCGCAGCCCAGCTCAGAGGCGAACGCGCCAATCTCTCGATCGCCATTATCGAGCCGTCCACGACCCATGCCTATCAGCCCGGCTGGACGCTGGTGGGTGCTGGTGTGATGACGCTTCCCGAAACGTTGCGGCAGGAAGGCGGGCTGATCCCGCGCAATGTCGAATGGTTGCGGGACAGCGTTGAGAGTTTCCAGCCCGAATCCAACACCGTGACACTGAAAAGCGGCCGCGTCGTGGAATACCGCCGCTTGATTGTGTGCCCCGGTCTTCAGCTTGACTGGGACAAGATCGAAGGCCTGTCCGAGACGCTGGGTCGCAATGGTGTCACGTCCAACTATTCGCGCGAAACAGTCGCCTATACATGGGAATGCATCCGGCATCTCGATGGTGGAAAGGCGCTGTTCACGCAGCCGCCCATGCCCATCAAATGCGCGGGCGCACCCCAGAAAATCGTCTATCTGGCCTGTGATCACTGGCGCCGCGAAGGTTCGCTGCACCGCACCGACGTCGATTTCTCGATGGCGGGCAATGCGCTGTTCGGTGTGTCCTATTACGTCCCCTCGCTCCAACGCCAGATCGACTATTACGGCGTGAACCTTCACAAGCAGGAAAACCTGATCAAGGTGGACGGCGAGAAGCGCGAGGCCACGTTCCAGATTGTCGGGACGGACGAGACCGTCGTGCGTCCATTCGACATGCTGCATGTCGTGCCGCCCCAGAGTGCGCCGGATTTCATCCAGGCAAGCCCGCTGGCCAATGAAGCCGGGTGGCTGGACGTCGATCCGGCCAGTCTGCGTCACAAGACCTATGACAATATTTTCGGTGCCGGAGACGTCCTAGGCACCAGCAACGCCAAGACCGCCGCGGCTGCCCGCGAACAGGCTCCAGTCGTTGTGGAAAACCTTCTGGCCTCACTCGATGGCCGACCACAGGCAGGCAGCTATGACGGCTATGGCGCCTGCCCGCTGACGGTGTCTTATGGGAAGGTTGTGCTGGCCGAGTTCCTGTATGGCGGCAAGGTCGCGCCGAGTTTCCCGTATGACCAGCGCAAACCCAGCCGTTTCGCGTGGTTCCTCAAGACGGAAGTCTTTCCGAAGCTCTACTGGTACGGAATGCTCAGAGGCTACAACATCAGGATCAAGCATACGTCCAAAGAAACGGGTTGAAGCTTGTAGAATCACTGAATACCAAAACGGGGCGGATGAAAATCCGTCCCGTTTTTTATGTCGGATTAGAGACAAAAAAAGAGGGGCCGAAGCCCCCCATTTTCCAAAGTTCCCTCTGATCGCAGGATCAGAAATGAACGCCGAGGTTCATCTGGAACGAACGGCCAATGATCGCATCATAGTAGCGATTCAGGCTGACCGTACCGGGATATTTCGGCAGCGCATTGGTGATGTTGTTCACCATGAAGTTGGCGCTGAAGTTCTTGGTAATTTCGTAACCAAGCGTCAGGTTGAACATGGCAAAGGACGGACGTTTGTTGGCAAAGTACTGGGTGGCCGGCACCTGCACTGCGTAGTGCGAAGGGCCATACCAGAGGGTCTGCCACTGCAGGCTGAAGGGACCACGGATATAGTTCGCATTCAGCGTGAAGTTGTCGTTGGGTGCTGCTGTTGTACCGCTGAGCAGATAGGTGTTGCCCAGGTAGCTCTGCTGGCTCTTCAGGTAGTGGACGTAGTTTCCTGTAAGGCCGATTTCACCAGCGGAAGACGGCAGGCCGAAGCGTGACAGCGGGCTGTTATATTCAAGACGTGCCTGCAGAGCCTGTGTCTCGTAGTTGGCAATATTATAATAACCAGCTTGATAGTTCTGGAGCTGGCCATCTGCTCCACGTGTAAAGGCAGCGCAGTAGGTATTGTTAGGCCCGTAGGACGTCGAGTCGTAGCAACCGTCCATGATGTCTTGAGCACCAAGATATGTGATCGCATTGTTGATCTTTACGTCTACGAAGGATCCCGTAAAGTCGAAGCCGCGAATAAAGTGCGGGCGGAATTCAAGGTTTCCGGTATAGCTGGTGGAAACTTCGTTCTTTAGTTTGTTATTGCCACCTGCGGTGCCCTGAACGGTGAAGTTGTTGAAGTTTGACTCGAACGGCTGCTTGATCCCGGCCTTGGCGCAGTTAGCGGCACGCACGGCGGGATTCGGACCAGCATCAACACCAGCCGACGAGCAGGGATCGATCCCATCTTCGTAATCCGTGCTCTTAGGAGCGAACAGTTCGGTAACGGACGGGTTGCGGACCGAACGGGCATAGTTGCCGCTCAGGCCGAAGTCCTGCGTCGGCCACCATGAGCCACCGAACATATAAGTCCAGTAGCCACCGGTCATACTGTTATTGATGTAACGACCGTTCGCTGTTGCAGAAAGGTTATAGACACCCGGAACATGCATGCTGGGCGAGACCAGCGGAACGTCAAGCTCTCCGAATACTTCATGCGTGTGGTAGGCGCCGCCTGTGGGCGGCAGTGAGGTTGAGTTGCCATACTGCAGATATGAACCGTCAGACTGTTCCCATCCGCGGGAGAATGCGCCTGGATTGAAGCGATAACCTTCGCGGCGATGTTCGTAACCGATATCCCAGCGGATATCGCCAGCGGGAAGGCGCATGACCGTGCTGGAAATTTCAGCCTGAATGTCGCGTTGTGCGTTGGCATTCTTCTGATGGGCATCAGCGAGGATGTAATTCCGTGCTGCAGGTGTGGACTGACCGGTGCCGAACGGGTTGAAAGGTGCGCAAGTGGAGCTGCGGGTCTTGATGGGAGCGCTGGTATAGCCGGGGGCGCAGACAATATTGCCGCTGGCGTCCGTCGTGGCGTTAAGCGCGTTGACGAGGTTTTGTGTGACGATGGAAGGCTGCCATGTATCGTTCAGATAGCGGCTGTATTCCCCGCGAACTTTCCAATTAAAGTGACGACCGACGGCGTCGAAGTCACCGTTCAGTCCTCCTTGGAAGCGATACATCTGCATCGTTGTCTGATACATGCCCGCATCCAGATCCTGATTCAGGCGCGACATGTAAAACGTGTCAGTCGGTAATCCGGCTGCGGACAGGGCATTCACGATCGTGCTGCGTGCAGAAGACGACAGATACGGATTGTTGGTGCTCAGCGCATAAGCGCCGTTCACTTCAGCATTGTTGTGGTAATTGGACAGTGTCAGTGGGTCTGAGGCAAAGAGCGGAGTATTCCAAGTGCCCTGCCCAACGGTGCTGGACGCAGTGCCTCGAGCGTACCAACCTTGCCACGTTGCATGGATATGGTCGGTGATGTCGTAATGACCGAGCAGCGTCAGGTTCAGCTTGTCGGTAGGGGTATAAAGCTGGCTATAATCCTGAAGTGCCGTTCCGTTGCCACCCACGACCGTAGTTGGACTTTTGGTAGCATAGTTCCACGTCATCGGGACGAGGGACTGGCCATTGCCACTGAACATCAGGGGCTGACCGGCAGCATTGGAGATGCCGCTCAATACCTGACCACCGTAGATCGGCGGATCTCCAGCAGTCAACTGCGGAACGCCAGTGACAGATGCGATGACGTTACGCGCACCCTGCGCAAGATTATAAGTGTACTTGCCTGTTCCGCCGATCGGCTGACGAACATATGTGGTGGCGTTGCGACCGGTCAGATAAGGCCGGTCATTGTCGACCATACCGCCGTTATTTCGGTATTCAACATCGAATACCATGCCGCCTTTGCCGTGATCGAAATCATGGCCGACCTTGAACGTGATCTTCTCACCGGGGGCATCGAGCTTCTGGCTCCAGTTGCCCTGGGCATTGAAGTCTACGCCAGTGAAGTGATCGTCAAGCTGGTAGTTCACCACACCTGCAACGGCGTCCGCGCCATAGGCTGCACCTGCGCCACCCAGCTTGGTTTCCACCCCTTTCAGGATTGAGGTCGGAATGGCACTGATATCAACCTGCGACCCTGATCCCGCACCGTAAAGGGATGCCGTCGACCCGCCCACCATGCGCATACCGTCGACCAGCGTCAGGGTTCGATCACTGCCGAGATTGAGCAGGGAGGTGAAGGACTGACCTGCACCGAAGCTGCCCTGGCTACCGATCGGTGTGTTGTCGCCGACACCGAAAGCGGGATTTTCACGCATCAGCGCGATGCCGATATCGGTATAGCCACGCTTCTTGATCTGATCGGCAGACAGTGACGATCCGGCCATGACGTTCGTCAGGCGCGTCTGGGACAGACGCGTACCGGTGACCGTGACTGTTTCGGCGACTTTCAGGTTGTCAGCTTCGGCAGATGCTTCGGCATCCCGCACGACCTTGCTGTTTGTGTGGGTTGCTGCAGCCGTCGTGACGGGCGTAACTGCTGGAGCTGCCGCTGTCGGGGCGGTCGT
Organism: Gluconobacter sp. Dm-44; assembly: GCF_018256175.1. Classification (NCBI taxonomy): domain Bacteria; kingdom Pseudomonadati; phylum Pseudomonadota; class Alphaproteobacteria; order Acetobacterales; family Acetobacteraceae; genus Gluconobacter; species Gluconobacter sp. Dm-44. The sequence goes on from NZ_JAERLZ010000002.1 coordinate 153,707, forward strand.
TGCGGTAGCGGTTTTTGTATGTGCCTTTTTCTTGGTAGCACTCTTATGAACGGCAGCATGTTTTGTAGGGGCTGTCGTTGTGGTCTGTGCATGAGCGCTGATGCTGGGCAGAACGCTGTAGGAAATGCCGGCCATCAGGAACATCCGGACGACTGTCCGGGGCGCAGGTGTGCGTCTTTTGAGTGAATGTTGCACAGAGGTGGTCATCGCGGCCGTTGTCCCTTCTCGATAAGGTCGCATGAAATTTTTGTATCTCTGGCGACATGTTCATCGAAAATCGAAACGGTGTGCAATGCTTCTGCTACGAAAATGCAACATGCTTGACACATGTCATGAAAGGCGTTGCGCTTATGTCACATTTTTGTATTCCAGAGTTTTATTTCAAATAAATTCAGAAAGAATAAAATAAATATAAATATAAAAACTAAATATAAAAACCAATATGATTTAAATAAATATAAAAACTAAATGATATTTATATATATCGAGGAAAATATTCTAAATAACCGATAAATTAAAATTATTTCATTCATCTATATTTTTTCTTTTAATGCTAAAAAATAATCCTCATGTATATATGGAATTCTTTTTTGATATCTAGGTACTGTCGGGCATTCTTCATAAAATCCGAAAAGTAACTTAGTAGCGATTTATAATCGTTCATATGGAAGATTTTTCTTCCCCTGAACCTACCAGAAAACAAAGGAAAAACGATTCGAGGGCCGTTTTTTGCTCATTAATAACGAATCATAAAGGTTGTTACGGTTTTACGTTGGCTGCTGTCTTTAGAGATGGTCGTACTTTTTGACGGCAGAATGCACAACCATTCCTAAACCCTAATGAAAACGGCAGGGTTGATCCGTGGTTGGCGGTTCGTCCGTCTGGATGACCATTAGGGTGACCGGACCGTCGCCGATATTGCCTGCGAAATGACCGATATGGCCTTTTGCGTCCTTGCGGCTCATCTGGTCTTCGCCGAGAGAGACGTCCCCGGGCCCCATGACGACCTTTTTCCCATCCATGGCCGTCACGTACCAGGAGCCCTTCAGCGGGATGATCCACTGGACTTTGGGGTCGGGGTGCCAACTTCCGTCCCAGTGCGCGGGCTGCACGGTGGAAATGATCCGGGCATTGCCTTCATGCACATGGTCCTGCCATTGCGGCCCTGCGGGTTTGGACATGGTTTTCAGATCGTAATTATGGAACGGGCAGCGAGTCATGTGACTGATGCCGTCATGGTCCGTCCAGTTATGCCAGTACCAGGCCGTTGGCGGAGTGGGATCAGCAGCGTGTGCGGCACCGAAGGCCGTTACCACGAGGAGTGCCGCAGCTAGGGGAAGAAGGCGTGTCATGCGTCTGATCCTTTCAGCGCGGGTGGCTGATATCGGTTCATGGGAGCGATGTCGTTGAAGCGTTCCTGATGTGGCGTGCAGACCAGTTCCACGATCATGCCCCAGGGCGTGCGGCCGTAGCAGAACATGTTGCCCGGTGCGGCTTCGAGAGAGGGCTGGCCCTGTGGCTCGGTCAGGAGCGTTCCGCCCGCTTCCCGGAAACGGTGGCAGGCCGCGTGAATGTCATCGACATAGACGGCGAAATGCTGAAGGCCCCAGTCGCATGGGCGCGCGGCCTCGCGCTGGTCAGGGCCTTTCATCTCGAACAGTTCGATGCCCGGCCCATGACCGAGCGCCATCATGCACATTTCAATGACGACGGTGCCGCCCGGAAGGCCGAGGATTTTTTCCGTCTCCGGACCTTTCTGAGGCGCGGTGCGGGTGACGTTTCGGTAGAGGGCAACTGCCCCGAACGCTTCTTCAAGAAAGCGGATGGCAGAGTTGATGTCCGGGACGGTGACGCCGACATGGTCGATGCCACGCGGCAAGCCTGAATGTTCTGTGGTCAAGGGGCGATCCTCCGTTGCAGAAGATCTCAACCCCTGAGGAAACGCACGGTTGCCAGAATGCCCGTCACATTGCGGCAAACCGTGTCAGCAGGGGAGGCCTGTAATCAGGCCTCGTCGGTTGGGCGTTTGGGCAGCAGGGCCGGGACGAACACCATTGTGCAGAGCAGGGTGCATCCGAGGGACATCAGCAGCAGTCGTCCCATGCTCGCCGTGCCCGGATGGCCCGAACGGGCGAGGGAGCCGAAAGCCGTTGCGGTCGTCAGGGCGGAGAACAGCACCGCGCGCGCCGTCGGAGACGTCAGCGGGCCCTTCACCCCTTCGCGCCAGTTCATGACGAAATAGATGTTGAACGACACGCCTACACCCAGAAGCAGCGGCAGGGCGATGATATTGGCGTAGTTCAGCGTCTCCGGCACCGTGACGATCAGGATGACGGTCAGGAGGGTCGACATTAGCAGCGGTGCCATGACAAGGGCGGCATCCAGCAGGCGCCGCAGCACGACCAGCAGGATGATGGCAATCATGATGAGGGCGCAGATGGCCGCCACCTTAAACGCATGGACGATCGTATTGGCGCTTTCCGTGATTTCCATCGCGGGGCCAGCAACATCCGGATTGACCGAACGCAGTTCGCTGACGAAGCGGTGCAGAACCGGCGTTTCGGACATCTGCCCCTTGGGGTGGATTGTCAGCCGCGCGCGGCCATCAGGCAGGACATAGTCGCGGCGCACATCCTGCGGAATGTTTTCCATCGTGACGGGCGTGGGCTGAAGCGCCATCCGCAGCATCGAAAGTTCGTCCGGCAGGAAGCGCGTCAGGGCGGTGCTGGCCTGAAGCAGCGTGCTGTCCGGGACCGTGGAGAGCGTGTGCAAAGCCTGACGGATCTTTTCCAGCGGTGCGGGAAGCTGCTCCTTTACGGCGTCCAGCTTCTGCACGGCAGCGATGGCGGCAGCGCGGATGGCGGCAGCGTCCGGCGCGGGTTCAGGATTGGCCACCGTGATGGTCGGCAGGAGAATGGAGGCGGTGTCCTCGATCATGGCCAGCTTGGTTTTCTGGTCATCGGGAACCAGCGCGCCGAGCCACAGCACGTCATGCACGCTGGGAAGCTTCGAGAATTCCGCTGCCTCTTTCGCCGCGTCCGTCAGGTTCGGGGTCAGGACCTGCGCGCTGTAGGGCGTCGTGAGCGGATTGGCTTCCAGCAAATGGAGCGCCCGCATTCCCTCGGTGTTGGGGTCCTTGGTGTGCAGCGGGTCGGCGTCGAACTTCAGGAGCGGCATGAGGGCCAGCCCCACGATGCCCAGAAGGGCGAAGATGCCGACGACCTTGTGGCGTTTGTGGCGCAGGAACGCGTCCGCAGGCGCCATGAACGCAAAGCCCGGCTCTCCGCTGCCCAGCTTCGCGCGAAAGACGGACAGCAGGGCTGGCAGAAGCGTCATCGTGCAGAAAAAGGCGATCAGCATGCCGAAACCTGCGATCAGCCCGAGCTGCGCCACACCAATAAAGCTCGTGGGATAGAACGCCAGGAAGCCCGCCGCTGTGGCGAGGGCTGCGACAAGGATCTGCGCGCCGCTTTCCTGACCTGTCAGAACGATGGCGTCATGCAGGGACGGATACGAGCCGTCCGGGTTGCGCTGTCCGCGCAGGCGCACGCTGTACTGGATGGCGAAATCGACCGCGATGCCGACGAACAGGATGGCAAACGCCACCGAGATCAGATTCAGCTCACCCACAGCCAGAGCCGCAAAGCCGGTCGTCAGCAGCAGGCCAGCAATGAGGGTCAGCAGGATCGGAAGGATGACGCGCGGGGAGTGGACCGCAAGAATCAGCCAGACCGCGACCAGAACCAGTGAAATGATGAGCCCCAGCACCATGCCGTGTGCGACGGTGGAGAACTCCTCGTCCGACAGCTTCACTTCACCGGTAATGATGCCCGTGACCTGTTTCGTTTTCACGAATTCAAGGTTGTTGATCGCCTGACGCATGGCGGTCGTAGCGCCTTCGCCGGGCTGGAAGGAGCTGTAATCGAGCTTGGGTTGCGTGACGACAAATTCGTATCGCGACCCCAGTTCCGCCAGCTTGCCGATCAGCAGGTTCTGCCAAGACATGTCCTGCGGATGACCGTCCGCTGCTTGTGTCAGAGAAGTTGCGAAGCCGTCCAGCGCGCCGTTGAAGCCGCTGGGGATGCCCTGACCGGCCTTGATACCCTCACCGATCAGGCCAAGTGCGCCGAACAGGCCCCGGGCGGACGGATCGGCGGCCAGCGTGCCGAGGAAGGGCTGCGCGGAGACGATCGAATCCAGCAGCGGCTCCAGATCCTTCGTGTCGAGGAACAGGAAGCCGTGACTGTTATAGAACGGGTTGTCGCCGGGGAGGCTGACCGTCTTGAAATGCGTGTGGTCCTGCGAAAGCGTGGCCGCAAGCTCCCGTGCCGCGATGCGTCCCTGTTCGGGGATGCGGCTGTCGAGGATGGCGACGAGCTGGTTGCTGTCCTGCGGGAACAGGCGCGTCAGCTCCATGCTCCGCTTTTTCCACGGCAGGCTGTTGGCAAACATCTTGCTCGTGTCCGTCGTCACGCTGATGCGTGTGACACTCAGGGCAACGCAGGCGGCACAGAGCAGTGCAAACAGCGCCAGAACGAGGGGCGCACGACGCGCGCAGACGGCATTCAGCCGACCGGTCAGATCCGAAAACATGGGGGCTACCCTTAACAGAACGGGCAGCGTTTCCCTACCCCATCCTGACATTTCGGCGATCCTGATGCAGAAGGAAAGTCATGACATGGACTCTGCCCGGCCTCGCGACCTACGAAAGTGTGATTAAGAACAGTGTTTTCCGGGCTTCCGCAGCTCCTGTGGAAGACGAAGCCGCCGCCATGGCCTTCTTTCGTGACGTCGCCGTGCTGGAGGCGACCCATAACTGCTGGGCCTTCAAAACCGGTCAGCGCTTCCGATGCAGCGATGACGGCGAACCCGGAGGGACGGCCGGGCGGCCCATTCTGTCCGCCATCGAAGGGCAGGATTTCGACAATGTCATGATCGTCGTCACGCGCTGGTATGGTGGCGTGCAGCTCGGGGCCGGGGGGCTGGTGCGGGCTTATGGCGGCGCGGCGTCGGCCTGTCTGCGCGAGGCAGAACGGATTGAGCGGATTGAAACCGTGCCGTTGCGCTTTCACTGCCCGTTTTCCAGCTATGCGATGGTGGAGTCCAAGATCGAAAGCTGGCGGGCAAGCCGGACCGAATGCGAGTTCGACGCCGAAGGCGCGTGGATGACGCTGGCCGTGCCAGTCGAAGAGGCGGATGCCATCACGGACTGGCTGCGGGATCTGACGCGGGGGCAGATGGACATTGCCCGACTGAATTAAATACTAAAAAAAATAGTCATTTTTATTTAAAACTATCAGGATTGATGTTTTTTTGTTGCTGCATAATGTTCTGACAACCCCGTCTGGAGTTTTCAGGGCATGTTACGTCATCATTCATATCGGAATCGGTCTATTCTGGCTATGATGGCGCTTGGAATCTGCACCTCCCGACTGGCAGCGGCAGCCGATTCGTCCACCGCCCCGACCGCACATTCGGAAGAATGGATCCACGTTCTTTCTACGGAACGTCCCCCCATCCAGAACTATCCCCATGCCGGCGTCGTAGGCCAGCCGCGTCGTGTCGTGGCCAGTCAGAACCATGCGCCGCAGGGGCGGCAGGGTCCGTGGGGTGCGTTCAGTTACGGCAACGGCGAATCAGCGGGCTTCGGGCCGGTCGGTCGTTACGGAGTGGCCCCCTGGGCGGAAGACTGGAGTTTCCTGCGCGACAAGAATCGGCGCGACGATCCGTTCGATCCGCTGAAGTTCATCGCACTGAACGATGCGAGAACGATCTGGCTGTCCTTTTCCGGCGAGACGCGTCTGCGCAACTGGTACGAGGAGGCGCCTTTTCTGGGGAAGAAGGGTAACAGCAATTCCGGCCGGTTCGGTGTGCGGAACCTGTATGGCGCGGACCTGCATCTGGGCGAACATGTCCGGCTGTTCGGGCAGCTCATCAATGCGGATGCGGGAGGATGGAAAGGCTTCGGTTACAATACGACGTACCGCAAACGGCTGGATCTCCAGCAGGCTTTCATCGAGTTCAAGGGCAAGCTCGCGGGCGCGCAGACAGGCTTCATGTTTGGCCGTCAGCAGTTTCTCGATGCGCCGTCTTACGTCCTGTATAACCGCGAAACGCCCAACGTGCCGTTGTCGTGGAATGGCGGCCGCATCTATGCGATCTGGCCCAATATTCGCGTGGATGCGTTCGATTTCGTCCAGACCAAGACCGACGCGACCCTGATGTTTCATGACACGGAAGATTATAACACGCGCCTGTATGGTGGAGACATCACGGCTCTCGTGCCGCAGTTCTCGATCGGTGGCGAGACGGTCCATTCATTTCTGGATATTTTCTATTACGGTTACCGCTATGGCGGCAGCCTGTCCGTCGTCCCGCTTGCATCCGGTGCCCTGAAAGGCACGTCCTCACGCGGGAATGTCGGTTTCCGTTGGTACGGTACCGCCGCATCTTTCGAATATTCGTTCGGCGGCCTCTATCAGGACGGGACGTTCCAGAAATCCGGCAGCGCGAAGAAGAGCGATGTGCAGGCCTATTCGGTCAATACGATCGTAGGATACCGGCATACGCCCTCGCCCCTGCATCCGTTCATCGGCGTTCAGGCGGATCTGTATTCCGGCGGGGCCAACGGAACGGACGGCCCGGTCAGGACCTATATGGCGCCTTTCAACCCGCAGACGAACTATCTGGATACCACGACCTACATCCAGCCCTCCAACCTCGTCAGCCTCTCGCCGGTCCTGAGCGTCACGCCGTGGAAAGGCTTTGCGAGCATCCAGTTCAAGGTGCCGTTCATGTGGCGGGAGAACGCGGATGGCGCGATCTGGAACTCGTCCGGCCCGTACACATTCTCGAAAACCTATCACGGCGGCTATATCGGCGTGGTGCCGCAGGCGTCCCTCAAGCTCCAGCTTAACCGGCACCTGACCTGGCAGATCTATGGCGCGCGGTTCATGGCCTCGAACGGGTTACATGCGGCGGGCGGCAAAAGCGGAAGCTACGCCCAGTCCAATGTCGTCTTCCGCTTCTGAGAGCTTCTGTTATTCGTCCTTGTCGGAAAACAGCCCGACCAGATCCGTCAGATGTCCGATTTCGCGCAGTTTCAGGCCTGTGGGCGGCTTGACCCGCGCGGAGGCCGCCGAAACACGACGTGGCAGGATGGCCTCGCCAAAGCCGAGCTTGGCGACTTCCTTGAGGCGCAGATCGGCCTGACTGACCTGCCGGATTTCGCCTGAAAGCCCGACTTCGCCGAAATAGGCGGCATTGGGAGAAGTTGGATGACCCGTCGCGGCGGACACAAGGGCCGTGGCCACTGCCATATCGGCAGCCGGTTCATTCACGCGCAGGCCGCCTGCGATGTTCAGATAGACATCCATATTCGCAAGCTTGAGGCCACAGCGCGAATCCAGGACAGCCAGCAGCATATTCAGCCGCGACGTGTCCCAGCCCACAACAGCCCGGCGCGGCGCCCCATCTCCGGCCTTGGGAGACAGCAGCGCCTGAATCTCCAGCAGGACCGGGCGCGTGCCCTCCAGCCCTGCAAAAACGGCTGAGCCCGCGATATTGCCTCGCCGCTCCGCCAGAAACAGCGCGGACGGATTAGGCACTTCGGTCAGGCCGATATCGGTCATGGCGAAAACGCCGATTTCGTCGGTCGCGCCGAAGCGGTTCTTGGCCGCGCGCAGAATGCGGAACTGATGCCCGCGATCACCCTCGAAATACATGACCGCATCGACCATATGTTCCAGAACACGCGGCCCGGCGAGGGAGCCTTCCTTCGTGACATGTCCGATCAGGATCAGCGCAAAACCGAGCGTCTTGGCCAGCCGGATCAGCTCAAACGCACTCGCCCGCACCTGAGAAACCGAACCCGGCGAGCTTTCCACGCTTTCCAGCCACATCGTCTGGATGGAATCGATGACCACGACCGTATGCGCCCGGTCCTGTTCCAGCGAGCCCACGATCTCGCCAACATTGATCGAAGCGGCAAGATCCAGCGAGTCCAGCATTTTGGGATCGCGGTCCAGACCCAGCCGCTGGGCGCGGATGCGGATCTGGTCCACCGATTCTTCGCCCGAAACATACAGGACGCGATGCCCTGACCGCGCCAGCGCGCAGGTGGTCTGAAGCATGAGCGTGGATTTGCCGATGCCCGGATCACCGCCGACCAGCACGACGGACGCCGGGACAAGTCCGCCACCCAGAACGCGGTCCAGCTCTGCAATGCTGGTTGTAATACGCGGGGGCGGCCGTGTTTCGCCATCCAGCCGAACGGTTTGCAGACGCCCGGAACTCAATTTTCCGGTCTTGCGGGCCGTCGGCTCGACCGTCTCTTCAACCAGCGTATTCCATTCGCCGCAGGCCTCGCATTTCCCGTTCCATTTCGGAGAGGTGGCGCCACAGTTCTGGCAGACGTAACGGGTGGTCGGCTTTTTGGCCAAGGCTGGTCTCTTCGATTTGAGGGGAACAAACCCAGTATATAGGGAGTGCTTGGCTGTTGATCCAGCCGGGGCTTTGCCCCGGACCCCACCAAAGGTCGCGACCTTTGGAAACCTTTAGAATCAGGGTGCAGGGATCAAGATCCCTGCCGGGCCCGGGCAGAGCCCGGAATCCTTACTCCCGTGTCCGCAGGATCAGGCGCGCTAAAAGCCGCGAGACCACGATAATCAGCAGAAAACCGAGAAGCTGGAGCACCATGTTTGGATGGGCGGGCTGATGGCGGAACATGATGAACAGGAGCGGCAGGGCGATCAGATAGCTCAGCCCGATGCGCTTCCAGACGATGGGATCGGTTTTCGGGAAACGGGGCAGAAGGCTCATTTGCGCAGCTCCATGGTGATGGGGCCTTCGCGTCGGCCATGGGTGAACTGATCCACCATGGCGTTGCCCGAATTCATGAGCTCGGATGCCTCGCCTTGCCAGATCAGCTTCCCGCGATAGAGCATCGCCGCGCGGTTTCCGATCCGCTGGGCGGAGGCCATATCGTGAGTGATGGCAATGGCGGTGGAGCCGAGTTTCTGCACGCAGTCCACGATCAGCCCGTCGATGACGGCGCCCATGATCGGGTCCAGCCCGGTCGTGGGTTCGTCGAAGAACATGATATTGGGACCGCCCGCAATCGCGCGCGCCAGCCCCACGCGTTTCTGCATACCGCCCGAAAGTTCGGACGGGCTGAGTTCGCCAACGGACGGGTCCAGCCCCACCTGTTCGAGCAGACCCCCGGCTATTTGCAGTGCCTGCGTGCGGGACGGGGTCGCGCCATTGCGGTCGGAATGCTTGGCGCGCACGCCGAACGCCACGTTCTCGCCAACGCTCATGCTGTCGAACAGGGCACCGTTTTGAAACAGCATCCCGATCTGCTGGCGCAGGGCGCCCTGCCGGGAGCGCGAAGCCGTCAGCAGGTTTTCGCCGTCAATCTCGATCGTCCCGGCATCGGGCTCGATCAGACCCAGAATGCAGCGCAGCAGGACGGATTTCCCGGAGCCGGATCCGCCGATGATGACCATGGACGTGCCAGCCTCGACATCAAGGTCCACGCCATCAAGCACGATCTTGGAGCCGAAAGCCTTGTGCAGACCCCGGATGCGGATCTTCGGGGTGCTCAAGGGAGTGCCCGGGGAAGTGCTTACGGGAGGAGTGCTCATTGTGAGAAGAACAGATCTGTCAGGAGGTAGTCGAACAACAGGAGCAGGATGGAGGCACCCACGACCGCGGCTGTCGTGGCCGAGCCCACGCCCTCTGCGCCGCCGCGGCTGTTATAGCCGTTATAGCAGCCCAGAAGCGCGATCAGGAACCCGAACACCGCCGCTTTGACGAGGCCGACGACGACATCCATCGTCTTGAGCGAATCCAGCGTGGCCGTGATGTAGGTCGAGGGTGAGAAGCCGAGTTTGGCGACCGAAACCGTGAAACCACCCATGACGCCCAGAATATCTGCGACCAGCACAAGGCAGGGCAGCGCGAGCGTTCCGGCCAGAAGGCGCGGCGTCACGAGATATTTCATTGGATCGGTGGACAGCGTGGTGAGCGCGTCAATCTGGTCGGTTACGCGCATGGTGCCGATCTGCGCGGACATGGCCGCGCCCACGCGTCCGGCGACCATCAAGCCGGCCAGAACAGGGCCAAGCTCACGGGTCACGGCGAGGACGACGATCCCGGCAATCGCGCTCTGCACATGATACTGCCCGAAGCCCACATAGGACTGAAGTGCGATCACGGCCCCGGAAAACAGGGCCGTCAGCGCCACGACGGGGAGGGAGAAGAACCCCGTCTCGATCAGGCTGGAGAAGAAAATCCGCCAGTAAAAAGGCGGTCGCACCAGATGCGACAGGGCCTCCAGCGCGAACAGGGCCAGAGCACCTGCCTGCTTGATAAGGCCGAGAGCGGCGCGGCCAAGGGCCGCTATGGGGTCAAGAACGGCATTCACCCTTCAGCCCCTACCCTGCCTGCATCCGGACGTCAAAGTTTCCGTTCTGCATTCAGGCGCGTCGGCCATCGGTCCGTTCCAGATCCCGGAACTGCCGCTCCAGACTGAAATCGGAGGATGTAACGCAGCGCTCGATCAGGCCGAGCCTGCGCTCCATGCGCGCCAGCCGATCCTGAAGCCGGGCCAGCGGATGGCCAGGCGGGACGGAGCGGGAGAAATCTTCCGTCGGTTCGGGTTGCGGACGCCGGAAACCAAGCACGGCATCCCTGACCACGGCTGTCGCGCTGGCGGCGGGTGTTTCCTGCCATGCCGCGCGGTGCCGGGACCAGCTCCGCACACCCTCCGCATATCCTGCGGCGGCCTTGTCCAGTGTTCCCCGGAACGGAATAACGCCTGTCCGGCGATAGCGTCGGAAAAGACGCACGGCCCAGATGATGAGAAAGATTTTCAGCAGCAGCCCAATCACCCCATGACCGCTGGAATGATGGACAGTGGATGTGTTGCCGAAAGTGATCTCAGGCGTATCCATATGGATATCGAGATGGTCAAGAACCTTGCGTGTCGCATCGGAGAGGATGGCGGACCCGTCCGGTGTGGTCACGGTCGTGATCCTCGCACCGGCTGTGTCCTCCACGGAGAGCGTGCCGGACCCGATCGGACGCTTCTTCAGCGTTTCGCTCACCTTCTGAAGTGTGATGTCGCCGCTGCCGAGAAGGGTCAGATCCGCATCGCGGGCCGTGGCGTTCAGCGTAATATTGGCCGAGCCATAATCCCGGACCGTCAGAACATCCGCGCTCCCACGTTCGATCCGGATATCGCCCGAAGACATAGCCGTGATGCTGGCGCTTGAAGCTGCGAGATCGCCGATCTGCAGGTCGCCGCTGGACAGGCTTTGCACGGTCATCCGTCCCGTCAGCCGCCCGACCGAGACGTTTCCGGGGCCTGTCATCGTCAGGTTCAGGCCGCTGGCCTGATCGATGTCGAGATCGCCGTGTCCGCTCTCCGCCGTGACGTCGCCGTTGACGCCAGTGATGCGATAGAGCGTCGTATGGTTGTGGGAGGACTGGAGGTCGAGGCTGGTCCGGGCCGGAACCATGACGACCGCACTGTCCTGAGCCGCGCAGTCCTGCGGAGTGGTCGTGAAGGTCAGGCGTTCCCCGTGTTTCTTCAGACTGCCGCTGCCGGAAACGATATGCGCATCCGGACCACTCACGACGGATAGGGTCTCAAGACATGTCGCCGGGATGACGAGCGTGTCAGGGCTGCTCGTTGAGGACACGTTGAAGGATGGCGGTGCCGGAGGCGAGGGAGGTGCCGGAGGGGCTGGTGGCGCGGGTGCGGCGCCGCAGCTCAGAAGCGCGAGCAGAGTCAGGCGCGCATGCAGATGGTGGCGCATCCCTATTCTCCCTGAGCGCCGTTCTGAGCGCTCTTTCCGGTCGTCGAGGGTGTGGTCGGATTGGCTGTTGGGGCGGCGGGGGTCACTGCGGGAGCCGGAATCGTTGTCTGCGGTGCGGTCTGGGCGGGCGCGCTTGCGACCGGAAGGCTGGCAGGTGCCTGAGTCGTCTGCTGGACATTCGACGCGGCGTCCTTTGATGGGGCCGGGGCGCTGGGAGCCTGCGGGATGGCAGGGCTGTCAGGCGCGGAAGGCTGGCGGACAGGCGCGGGAGCCGGAACCACGGTTGGCGTGGTTGGGGCCTGAACCGTAGGGGGCTGAACCACAGGTGCCTGCATGACGGGCGCGGAAGCAGCCGGAGGCGTGACCACGGGGGCCGGAACAGTCGTAGCCGCGCTGGCAGGGGGCGTCTGGACCGGAAGGGAGGGCTGCGGCGCTGCGGGAGGAGGTGTCGGTACGGCAGCTGGCGGCGGCGGTGTGGGACGATAGATCACGCCATTCTCCGCGCCAACGCGGACTGTGCCTTTGCCTGAACGGACCATCGGGCCTGTGACGGCCTCGATATTGACATCCCCCGTTCCGTTGGCCGCAACCGTCGCCACCGTGGCGTGAGCCAGAATGGTGGCGCTGGCCTGATCGGCCGTAATCAGCGTCAACGCGTCGATGCTGCCCCCCGAGAGCGTCATCCCCGCATTCTGCGTCAACTGCACCGAAAGGGCCGCGAGCTGCGCCGTGTCCGCCGTCAGCGTCGAGGTGCCGGAGGCCACGATCTGGGCGGCACGTTCGAGGGAGTGGATGTGGACGCTGGAGGCGCCCTGCATGTCCAGGTCGAGGGACTGGGTGTTTTCGATGTCCATGGTGGCGGAATCGAGGCTGGCGTCCAGGGAGGCGAGTTTTCCAGCGATGACGAAATGCGTGTCGTGGCTGTCGTGGATCGTCAGGCCAGTGCTGGGGGAGATGCTGATTGTCAGCTTCCCGTTGGGGGCGCAGGACTTCGTGGCGATGGAGATGCGGCTTTGCGCTTCTTCCTTGCCGGTATGCATGGAGACCTGTGCGAGGCTGCTTGAATCAAGTGTTGCTCCGTCCTTCATGTTGGGATCGACCACGACCCTGACCTGTCCGGTGCAGGGGATCGACAGGTCCAGATCCTCTCCGGACAGGGTCATGCGCGCGGCGTGGGCTGCGGGCGACAGCAGGACGGTACCCGCCAGCAGAGCCAGAAGCGCCGGGCGGCGGCCGGAAAAGAGGACGGGGCGGCGTGTCATCGTGCGTTCCTTGCTCTCCAGCCCGGGATATCCTCGTCGAGGATGCGTTCGAGCTGGTCGATCCTTTCTTCCAGACGCGTAGCATGGGCTTCGGCCTGTGTCAGGGCGGCCTGAAGCATGGGGTCCTGTTGGGGCGCGCCTTTTGGTGAGCTGTTGGCATGTTTGACCATGCTGACGACAGACCAGCAGATGATGGCTGTGATGGGAACAAGGAAGGGGAAGATGGACGAATTCATGCCTTGGGCCTTTCGGTCAGCCTTTTCTCAGCCTGCGCTTTTCTTTTCGGCCACACGGCGCTTGAGGGCTTCGAATTCGTTTTCCACGACGGCATCGGTTTCAAGGGCTGCGAGTTCCTCCTGAAGTGTGGGGTGGCCGGTGCGGCGGCCCAGATCATACGCCTCTGCCTTGCCTTCAAGCTCATCAAGAGCGCGTTCCACCTGATCAAAACGGTTCAGCGTGTCGTCGATGCGGGTGTCGTAGAGTTTTTCGCGGGTTTTCAGGCGGCCCTGTGCGGTGCGGGCGCGGATGGAGAGCGCCTTTTCGCGGGATTTGGCGTCGGCGATCTTGGCCTGAAGTTTGGAGATGTCGTCGTTCTGCTGGTCCAGCCCGTCCGAGATCTGGGCGATCTGCTGTTCCAGTGCTTCGCGTGATTGTTCCACGCTGTGGCGGGCGGCGAGGGCTGCGCGGGCGAGATCGTCGCGGTCCCGTTCGATGGCGAGACCGGCCTTGCGGTGCCATTCGTCTTCTTCGTGCATCATGGTGCGGACGCGGCGTTCGAGCTGCTTGCGCTCGGCGATCGTGCGGACGGCCTGACTGCGGACCTCGACCAGCGTGTCTTCCATTTCCTGAATGACCAGACGGATCATTTTCTGCGGGTCCTCGGCATTGGCGAGAATCGCATTCAGATTGGAGTTCACGATATCGGCGAGGCGAGAAAAAATACCCATGATGCTTTCCTTCCTGTTGAAGAGACTTAGGACAGATCCCTGCTCTTGTCAGTGATGCTGTTTTGAGGGTGTTATGAACTGAAGACCTGAACGGGGGCGTGAGAGACCATAAAATGGCGAGAAGCACCGATATCGACGAGGTGCCGACCCCGATCGGGCGGGCTCCGGCATTTCTGGGGATGCTGGATCAGGTCTCCCGTCTGGCGCCCCTGCGGCGTCCGGTTCTGGTGATCGGAGAGCGCGGGACCGGCAAGGAACTGGTGGCGGCGCGTCTGGCTCTGCTGTCGGACCGGTGGGACCGGCCGCTGGTGAAGCTCAACTGCGCGGCCCTGCCCGAAGCGCTTCTGGACAGCGAACTGTTCGGCCATGAGGCCGGGGCTTTTACTGGGGCGCAGAAGCGGCGTCTGTCGCGCTTTGAGCGGGCGGACGGGGGCACGATGTTTCTGGACGAGATCGGCACCGCGTCTCAGGCCGTGCAGGAAAAACTGCTGCGGGTGATTGAGTATGGCAGCTTCGAGCGTGTGGGCGGCAGTGAGACCATCCGGGTGGATGTGCGGCTGATCGGGGCGACCAATGCGGATCTGCCCGCCATGGCGCGCGAGGGGCGCTTCCGGGCGGATCTGCTGGACCGGCTGGCCTTCGACGTCGTGAATATTCCGCCGCTGCGGGCGCGTCCGGAGGATATTTCCCTGCTGGCCGAGCATTTTGCCACCCGCATGAGTGCGGAACTGGGGCGGAAGATGTTTGCGGGGTTTACGGAGCGCGCGCTGGAGCGGTTGCAGGCCTATGACTGGCCCGGCAACGTCCGCGAATTGCGCAACGTGGTGGAGCGCAGCGTTTACAGGATGGACCGGCCGGAAAAGGCGCTGGACGAAATCGTGCTGGACCCGTTCGTCATGCTGGACTGGAAGGAGGTGCAGGCTCAGCGCGTGGTGCCGGCGGTGGCCCCGGTTGTCCCGGCAGGGGGAGAGACGCTGACGTTCCCGCGTGATTTCGGGGCGGATGTCAGGACGCATGAGCGCGCCTTGCTGGAAGCTGCTTTGCGCGAGGCGCAGTTCAGCCAGCGGCGCGCGGCAGAGCTGCTGGGTCTGACCTACTACCAGTTCCGCCATCATCTGCGGCTGCACGGGCTGGCCGACAAGGAGGCGCGGAAGGCGCTTGGCGTGAAGGAGTGAGGGCGTGTCCATGAAACCCTCTGATGCAGGAACCGTGCCAGATGATGTTTTGGGTGGGGCCGTCGGGGCGGGCGCGCATTTCACTTCATTCAGAAATGGCGTCTGAGGCCATTTTTTATGGTTTCGAACCAATTTGTGTGATGAATAATTAAAACTAAACAAAAAAGTTATATCAAACAAAATAGTTTATTTTTGGCAGGTGTGCGCCTATGTCTCTGGCAGGCCGCCTGAGCGGTCGGACTGATCTGGACACAGGCAGGTGCGACACATGTCTCTTTCACGGACGGAACTGGATCATCTTCGGCAGGTCCCGGAAGACCGGATTTTGCAGGAGACGCTGACACGGCTGCGCGGGCGTGTGGCTGTTGTCTCGTCTTTCGGGGCTGAGTCGGCGGTTCTGCTGGATCTGGTGGCGCAGATCGATCCGTCTGTTCCGGTGTTTTTTCTGGATACGAAGCGGCATTTTCCTGAGACGCTGGAGTATCGCGACCGTCTGGTGCGCAGTCTGGGTCTGTCTGATGTGCGGATCCTCTCGCCCACGCCCAAAGCGTTGCATGACCGTGATCCGCAGGACCAGTTGGCTGCGTTCGATCCGGATGCGTGCTGTGCGTTGCGCAAGGTTGAGCCGCTGGATCTGGTGCTGCCGGAATTCGATGTCTGGATTACGGGGCGTAAGCGCAGCCAGTCCGCAACGCGCACGGCGTTGCCGGTTCTGGACCCACAGCCCGATGGCAGCGTGAAGCTCAACCCGCTGGCGGGATGGGGCCCGGCGCAGATCGAGGCGCAGATGCAGCGCCGGGATCTGCCGCGGCATCCACTGGTTGCAAAAGGTTACACCTCGATCGGTTGTGCTCCGTGCACAAGGGCGGTCAAGGATGGTGAAGATGGACGGGCGGGCCGGTGGGCCGGTCTGGCCAAGACGGAATGTGGCATTCACAGGCCGGCATGACTACGGAGCGGATAATGACGCAGACACCGATCCTGTCGCGGGATCAGTCCACCACAAGCCTGGCACAACCACGCATCATGGATGATCTGGACCAGCTTGAGGCCCAGAGCATTTTCATTCTGCGCGAGGCCTATCGCAAGCTGAAGCCCCTCTCCCTGCTGTGGTCGCTGGGCAAGGACAGCAATGTGATGGTGTGGCTGGCGCGCAAGGCGTTCATGGGGCGCGTGCCGTTCCCGGTCATGCATGTCGATACCGAGAAGAAATTCCCGGAAATGTATGCGTTCCGTGACGAATATACGAAGAAATGGGATCTCGACCTGCTGCTGGGCTACTGCCCGCCGGTTGAGGAAATCGACCCGTCGCTTCCGCCTGCTGCCCGCTCTGCCGCGCGCAAGACGGCCGGTCTGGCCGCGATGATCGAGAAGCACAAGCTGCGGGGCGTTATTGCGGGTATCCGTCGTGACGAGCAGGCGACGCGGGCGAAAGAGCGCGTGTTCAGCCCGCGTGGTGCGGGGCATCGCTGGGACGTGCGTAACCAGCCGCCCGAGTTCTGGGACCAGTATGCGACGCCGTATGAAGACGGCATGCATATCCGTGTCCATCCGCTGCTGTCATGGCGCGAGATCGACATCTGGCGCTACATCGAGCGCGAGAACATCCCGCTGGTGGATCTGTATTTCGCGAAAGACGGCAAGCGGTATCGCTCGCTGGGCGATCAGGACATCACCAATCCGATCGAGAGCAATGCCTCCACCGTGGCGGAAGTGATTGCCGAACTGGAGACCAGCCGGACGTCCGAACGTGCAGGGCGTGCGATGGATCATGAATCCGAAGACGTGTTCGAGCGTCTGCGTGTGGCGGGGTATCTGTGACAATGGGCGACACTATCGTGACCGGACAGTATTCCGAGACCCATCGTGCTGCGGCAACGCCCATCGTCATTGTCGGGCATGTCGATCATGGCAAGTCGTCGCTGATCGGGCGTCTGCTGTACGACACCGACAGCCTTCAGGACGGCAAGCTGGCGCAGATCGTCGAAAGCAGCCGCAAGCGAGGTCTGGCGGTGGAGTGGAGCTTTCTGCTCGATTCCCTTCAGATCGAGCGCGATCAGGGCGTGACGGTTGATTCCACGCGCATTCCGTTCCGTCTGGGATCTCGGGAATTCGTGATCGTGGACGCGCCGGGCCATCGCCAGTTCCTGCGCAATATGATTACCGGGGCCGCCGATGCGGAGGCCGCTGTGCTGGTCGTCGATGCCAAGGAAGGCGCGCAGGAGCAGACACGGCGTCATGCCATGTTGCTGCGTCTGATCGGCATTCGTCATGTGATCGTGCTGCTCAACAAGTCCGATCTTCTGGAGTTTGACGAAGCGAAGATCGTTAAGGTCGAGTCCGACGTGCGTCAGCTTCTGGGCCGTCTGGAAATCGAGGTTGAGGCTGTTGTTCCGGCATCTGCGCGCGATGGCGATAACATTGCCAGCCGTTCCGAGCGGGCGCTCTGGTACAAGGGGCCGACGCTGGTGGAGGCTCTGGCCAATGTGCCGCCGCCGGCCTCGCGGGCTGCGTTGCCGTTCCGGATGCCGGTGCAGGATGTCTATCGTTTTGATGGCGTGCGCTATGTGGCGGGGCGGATCGAGCGCGGCACGGTGCGGGCGGGCGACCGTCTGGCCATCGGGGCGCAGGGGCAGGTTGCGACGGTTGCAGAAGTCTGCCGCTGGCATGCGCCGGAGCTTCCGGTTGCGGGTGCGGGCGAGTCCATCGCGCTGCGTCTGGAGCCGGATCTGGTGCCGGATCGGGGCGATCTGCTGTTCCCGGCGGATGACAAGGTTGCGGCGCCAGAGCGTTCGGCCCGGATTCGCACGCGTCTGTTCTGGCTGCGCGGTGAGCCGCTGCGGGTGGGTGAGAGCTTCACGCTGCGTCTGGCGACGGCCGAGCATGATGTGACGGTGGCGTCCATCGATGCTGTGGTGGATCTGGAAGATCTGACCCTGCGTGAGGGCGACAGCGTGCCGCCGGACGGGTTTGCGGAGATCACGCTGGCGGCGTCTCATGCCGTGCTGTTCGATCCGTTCGCGCCGGGTTTTGGTGACGGGCGTGGTGTTCTGGTGGATCGTTACCAGCGTATCGTCGGTGGCGCGCCGCTGATTGGTCCGGCTGAACTGGCGGATGGCGAACATGCCATTCATCCGACGGCCAGCCGCGTGTCTGCGGCCCGTCAGGTCCAGACGCGCGGTCACAAGAGCGGCGTGTTCTGGCTGACGGGTCTGCCGGGGTCTGGCAAGAGCACGGTGGCGCGGGCGGCAGAGCTGGCGCTTTCGGAACAGGCGATCAACGCGACTGTTCTGGATGGGGACACGTTGCGGGCCGGGCTGTGCAGCGATCTTGGGTTCTCGCCGGAAGACCGTCGCGAAAACATCCGTCGTGCGGCGCATGTGGCGAAAATTCTGGCCGAAAGCGGGCAGGTCGTGATCGTGGCGCTGGTGTCTCCGCTTGAGGCGGACCGGGCGCAGGCGCGGCAGATCGTGGGCGAGAACTTCCATGAAGTCTTCGTCGATACACCGCTTGAGACCTGCGAAAAACGGGACCCCAAGGGACTGTATGCGGCGGCGCGTTCGGGGAAAATCCCGGAGTTTACGGGTGTTTCTGCTCCTTACGAGGCGCCGGTGTCGCCGGAGCTGCGTCTGGCTGCGGATCGCCCGGAGCACGATGCCGTCAACACCCTGACGGCGTTCATCCTGCGGATTGTTCAGCCGTAAGGCGCCGTTTTCTGCGGACGTGACATCAGGCCCCCTTTCCATCCGGGAAGGGGGTTTTTTCATGTGCGGGGCAGGAGGTGTGGACACGAAAAATTTCACGCAAAAAACGAAAACCATCACTTTTGTGATGTTACTTCCTCGAGATGGAGCGTTAAAGAGGACGGATTGGCTACACAATAACGGTCTGCGGCTTCGCGGCGGAAGGTTTTATGATGCAGGGCAGGAACGGGTCCATGAGGTTGAGCGGAAATGCTCTGACAAATTTCATTGCGACGATTTCGGCAACGGGCGGGCTGCTGTTCGGGTATGATACCGGCATCATTTCCTCAGCGCTGCTCCAGCTTCGCAACGAGTTTCATCTTGATACGCTTGGTGCGGAAGTCGTGACATCGGCCATTATTCTGGGCGCTCTGATCGGGTGTCTGGTGGCGGGTGGCATTTCCGACCGGCTCGGGCGTCGGCGGACGGTGATGATTGCGGCGGCGCTGTTCCTTGTGGGAACGGTTATTGTGGCCTCGGCGCATAGCGTGGCTGTTCTGATTCTTGCTCGACTTATTCTGGGGCTGGCGATTGGCGGGGCGTCGCAGATCGTGCCGATCTATATCGCTGAGATCTCCCCTCCGGAGCGTCGTGGGCGCCTTGTCGTGGGCTTTCAGCTTGCGGTGGTGTCCGGCGTGACGATTTCCTTCATCACCGGCTATCTGCTGCGGGATTCGAGCTGGCGTCTGATGTTTGGGATTGGGATGCTTCCGGCGCTGATCCTGTTTCTGGGCATGGCGTTTCTGCCCAATAGTCCGCGCTGGCTGGCTCTGAACGGTCAGACCGAAGAGGCGCGGATGGTTCTGCGGCGGGTGCGGGCGACCGATGAGATTGCGGATCGCGAATTGGACGGTATTCTTGAGAACCACGATGTGCAGGCGCCTTGGTCCGAGCTTGCGAAGCCGTGGGTGCGGCCTGCGCTGATGGCTTCGGTGGGCATTGCGCTGCTGTGCCAGTTCACGGGCATTAATGCGGTCATGTATTACGCGCCGACGATTTTTGCTGATGCGGGTTTCGGTCAGGATTCGGCACTGCTGACATCTGTGGCCGTGGGTGTCGGCATGGTGTTTGCGACGGTGTTTGGCGGCTGGGCTGTTGATAACTGGGGACGGCGCACGCTGCTGCTGCGTCTGCTGCCGGGAGCCGTGGTGGCGCTCGTCGTTCTGGGGACGGCGTTTGCGATGCATCTGACGGGTGGTGTCGGGGCGTGGATCACGGTCGCTGCGGTGATGGCCTACACCATTTTCAATACGGGCAGTCTGTCGGTGGCGATCTGGTTGGTGGGTGCGGAAGTCTATCCGCTATCGTGCCGCAGCAAGGGCATGAGCCTTGTGGCTGGGGGGCACTGGGGCGCGGATCTGGTGATTTCGCTGACGACGCTGTCTCTGGTGCAGGTTCTGGGTGCGGGATGGACGTTCTGGCTGTTTGCCGCTGTCAATGCCTTCGCGTTCTGGTTTGTGCTGCGCTATGTGCCCGAGACCAAGGGGCAGTCGCTTGAAGAACTGGAGCGTCGTCTGAAGAATGGGACGTTTGCGCCGGTGGATCGCGCTGCGGCCCGGGCTGAAGCTCAGGCCCGCTAAGGCAGGTTCTTAAGGCCGTCTCTTCAGGGACGGCCGATGGACTGATAATCGAATCCGGCCTCGCGCATGAGGTCGGGGCTCCAGATATTCCGCAGATCCGCGATGGCGTTGCCGCGCATGGCGTCACGCAGGCGGAGGGGGTCGAGCGCGCGGAACATGTTCCATTCCGTCAGGACGACCACGACATCGGCATCCTGCGCGGCTGACAGGGCGTCTTCGCAGTAGCGCACGCCGTCCGGCAGGAGCGAGCGGGCGGCGTCCATGCCTTCGGGGTCGAAAACCTGAAGGGTTGCCCCCGCGTCGTGCAGGCGGGCGAGGATGGGTAGGGACGCGGCTTCGCGCATGTCGTCCGTATCGGGTTTGAAGGTCAGGCCGAGAATGCCGACCGTTTTGCCCTCAAGGGTTCCGCCCGCCTGTGTGATGATACGTTCGGCCATGCCGGTTTTGCGGGCTTCGTTGATCGCGACTGTGGCTTCCACCAGTTGTGTGGGCGCGCCGGCGTCCTGTGCGATGGCGGTCAGGGCGCGGGTGTCCTTGGGGAAGCAGGAGCCGCCATAGCCCGGTCCGGGGCTGAGGAAACGGCTGCCGATCCGCTGGTCGAGACCCATGCCACGGGCAACGTCATGGATATTGCCGCCGACTTTTTCGCACAGATCGGCCATTTCGTTGATGAAGGTGACTTTCATCGCGAGGAAGGCATTGGCGGCGTATTTGGTCAGTTCCGCCGTTTCCAGATCCGTCAGGACGATCGGGGCCTGAATGGCCGTAAGCGGGCGATAGAGCTGTTCGATCAGGCTCTGCGCGCGGCTGCCGCCATCCGGGCCGGAGCGGTCGATGCCGACGATGACACGGTCCGGGCGCATGAAATCGTCGATCGCGTTGCCTTCGCGCAGGAATTCAGGGTTGGAGGCGACGTCGAAGGTCAGGTCCGGGCTGGTCTGGCGCAGGATGCGGGCGACTTCGCGACCCGTGCCGACGGGGACGGTCGATTTCGTGACGACCAGAAGGTCCGTCCGGGCGGCGCGGGCGATTTCTTCGGCGGCCGCATAGACATAGGTGAGGTCCGCATGGCCGTCGCCGCGCCGGGTGGGGGTGCCGACCGCAATGAACACGGCATCGGCGTTTTCCATGGCCGCACCGAGGTCGTCTCCGAAGGTCAGGCGACCGGAGGCGACATTGCTGCTGACGAGGGCGTCCAGTCCGGGTTCGTAGATGGGGATGCGGCCGTCATGGAGGGCCGCGAGCTTTTTCGGGTCCCGCTCCACGATGGCGACGTCCGCTCCGAACTCGGCGAAGCAGGCGCCCGAGACGAGACCGACATATCCGCCACCGACCATTGCAATACGCATCTCTGGACCCTCTCTTTTACGGTCCGACGTGCATAGCCGGGGGCAGGATAGGGTGCAAATCGGGCCTTAACGCGTGGGGCGGGCGCAGGCATTTGAGGCTGCGAAACCCTGAAGGGCGGGAGGGAGGTTCGTGACCGCGTTGGAATCCGCGAGCATGTCGCGCCCGACCTTCGACCATGTGGCGAGGGAGAGGGTCGGGGCGTCGAAGGGGCCTCTGACGCGCACGGGCACATCGAGCGCAAAGAAGCTTGTCGAGAAGGGGCGGCTGGCGAAGACGAGATCGAGCCATCTGCGGTTGAGGTCGAAATTCGCTTTGGCCGCGATCGTCCCTTCACCTGTGCGCAGGCGGAGCGGGATGACCGTGCCGATGCCCTGATGCATCTGAAGCACGCCGAGCAGGCAGGTGATGGGGGTCACACCCTTGGCGTGACGGAACAGCAGGCGCAAATCCATCGAGGCGGCCTCGACGATTTCCTTTGCGATTTCACCTTTTTCCATACTGACGGCGGCGGTCATGTCGGCGCGGCTGATGGCTTCGTTGAGGGTATGAACGTTCTTGGAACCGGCGGTGATGCGGAAGTTCAGGCTGCCTTTGACCGGAACGGGCGCGAGACCGGCGACGCGGCGCAGGCGGTCGATGTCGCCATGCGTCAGGACCACGTCGGCTGCGACGCGGGACGATTTTCCGTCGGCTTCGATCCGGCCATCGGCGCTGAGGGACGCGCCGATATAGTCCAGTCGCAGAAGGGGAAATTCAATCCGGTTGGGGGTCTGGGCGGCCTGAATCCTGAGGTTGGTAAAATTGAGCGCGTTGTAGATCAGCTGACGGGCGGTCAGCTCGAAATGGACCAGCGGGTCCGGATCGGGGGGCGTGATGAGCAGAAGGTCCGCGTGCAGGGTGGAGGGGCCTTTTTTGGTGCCCTTTGCGCCCGGCGGGGCGAGGATGGGCATCAGGCCGTTGATGTCGAGGCGTCCGAAGCCGGTTTTGGCTGTGACGTCATCGGGTTTGCCATGGCTGCCTTCGATCAGGGTGAAGTCGCCGCTTTCCATCGTGCTGGTCTGGATGGTGCCCTGTGCTTTGGTGAAGTGCCAGTCATCGCCGGAATGGCTGAAATCGCCGGACAGGGCCAGTTTGACGGGGGCGTGGTCGCCTGTGATCCCCGCAACGCTGAACAAGGTGTCGGAGGTGGGGGTGGTGACGGTGGTGTGGCCTTCCACGCCTTCGAAATTCATCGGGTCCGTCAGGGTGCCGGTGAAGTCCGAGGTCATGTCGCCGGAGGTGACATGGGCTGTGGTGGCGTAGGGGCGGTGGGGCGTCTTGCGGAGGTCGCTGATGGGCTCCATTTCGGCGGAAATGCTGACGGGGGTGTCGTTATAGGCCCCGGTCAGGGTCATGGTGAACGGGCTGCTGTCGCTGGTGGAAGCGAACGTGACCTTTTCAAGCGTGGTTCTGTAGGACGCGCCATTGGCCGAGCGGTAGGTGACGTCGCTGTCGAGGATCGTGGCGTTACGCAGGCCCGGTGCGTTGCTCAGATCGGGCGGTGTGTCTGCTTTGGCCTGTTCCTCGGGGGTGAGGGGCGCGCGGGGCTCGTTCTGGTAGGGGCCGAAGCGCCAGTTGGGCAGATGGGCGGGCGTGCGCTCGAACAGGCCGGAGAACTTTGAAATAACGATATTGCGCGCTTCAGGCGGACCCCAGATCAGGGAGGTCAGGCGGATCTGGGCGGCGAAATGGCCGAGCGTCATCATCTGCGGTCGGGTGCCGCTGGCGATATTGGCGACGGAGACGTCGTCGGCGTCGATGGTCAGCCATGTGCCCGGATGGATGTGCAGGGCGCCGATATGGACGGCGCGGCCGAGCTTTTTTTCCAGCCGTGGCGTGGCGAAAGCGGCGAGGTCCCGATGGTCGATCCAGATCCATCCTGCGCCGAACAGGGCCAGAAGGAGGACGATAAGGGACAGGATGGAAACCAGAAACCAGCGCAGCAAGAGGATAGTCTTTCAGGACGTATTCAATGAATCCGGACAATACCGGGAAGTTCTGCAAAGGGGAACTCCACGGTAAAGGCCGGGGGGATACACGGAATATTTCTGAAAATTCTGCTGCAATAAAAAGACCGCGGTTTTTTGATTGAAATAAATGCCGCAGCGTTACTGGAGGGAATCGCGGAATTTTTCGACGGCGTGCAGGGCGCAGGCTTCGTCCTTGTCACCGCCGGGTGCGCCGGAGACGCCGAGGCCGCCGAGAATGGCATGATCGGTTGCGCTGCGCAGGGTGACGCCGCCGGGCACGAACAGGACTTCGGGGATGGTGTTCAGGGCGCCGTTTGCGGGGCCG
The DNA here is from genome assembly GCF_018256175.1 of Gluconobacter sp. Dm-44. Taxonomy (NCBI): domain Bacteria; kingdom Pseudomonadati; phylum Pseudomonadota; class Alphaproteobacteria; order Acetobacterales; family Acetobacteraceae; genus Gluconobacter; species Gluconobacter sp. Dm-44. Next base: position 177,920 of record NZ_JAERLZ010000002.1, read on the forward strand.
GTGACGCCTGCGGCGATCAGTTCACTGGTTGTGTTTTTGTTGAAGGCCAGACCGTAGGAATAGGCCGTATAGGCTTTGCGGTAGGACACGGAGAGCGATTGCAGCGGGACCGTATCGCCTTTGACGACGGCCTGTTCATGGCCGGTTGTGTCCACGACGGTGGCGGTGACGGAATAGCCCTGTGCGGCGCAGAGGCGCACGGCTTCGGCGGCGAGGGCAGCGGCAGTTTCCCAGTCGAGTTTCTGGCTTGTGACGATATGGGAGGGTGTTTGCGCGCGGGCGGTGGGGCTCAGAAGGGCTGCGATGAGCGCTGCTGCGGGCAGAACTGTTTTTGCGTTGGGGAGCATCAGCCGGTTCTCTCGTTGTGGAACCAGAAGCATGCTGTGTGCGGGGCATGGGTCGCAATCGGGAATGCGGGGGTGCACGCAATGGTGTTTGGTGGGGAGGGAGCTGGGGGTCTCTCCCGGACCGGAGTCCGGGAGAGGGGAACGGGTCTGTTTTAGAACGCAGCCTGAATACGGGCTGCGAAAGAGTTGCCAGAGCGACCGGAAACGTTGGTGGCAGAGGCTACGCTACGAGACGTGACGAAGTGGCTGTAGTCCACCATGAAGCGGAAATGGCGGTTCGGGTACCAATTCAGGCCGCCGGTATAGACATTCTGCATGCCGCCCCGGACGTAGCTGACGCCGTTCTGGCTCGTGATCCCGGCCGTTGCGGCATTGATGTTGCTGTTCAGGTCCAGGCCGCTGTACTGGGCCACGGCTTCGAGGGCACCCCAGTGGTTGAGCGCAGGGTTGAATTCCTGATCCGCACCGACACCAGGTGCACCGAAAGCGCCTTCCTTGATGTTATACATACGGGGCTTGCCGAAAATCGTGTAGGCAGCGGCACCATACCAGCCCTGGAAGTTGAACGCGGGCAGGTTGGCCTGCGAACGCTGAACGCCAACGTGATAGTATTCGCCCTTCACGAGGAAGCGGTCCCAGCGGAATCCGAGTTCGGGGCCTGCGGCCCAGACCTGGGCAGCCTTGGTGATTGAACCCGTCGCTACGAGGCTGGCTTCACCAATATCAAATTCCGGACGCTGCCCAAAGGACGTCGTACGGGAGCAGTAATTGGCGTTAGCTCCGGTGTTGCAGGCGAGGCGGAAAGCGGCAATCGCCGATACACCGACGTGAAGATCCACATCCTTGGTGGCGATTGGACGGCCAGCGGCGCGGAGCATACCGCCCGTCTGACTGTCTATCGTGGATCCGCTGCCACCACCGTAATAGGTGGAGCTCATGTCAGAGGCGTTGCGGTGACCCCATTCCTGGCCGGTGAAGTAACCGGCAACCCACCAGCGCTTCTCGTAATGCAGGCCGCCGACCACGAAGCGGGCATCACCCGCTGCGATGTTACGGACCATATCCGTGATGCTGGGACGTTCCAGCGTCATGAAGTCATTGGAGCTTTCGGCGTCCTCTTCCGTCACGCGGGGCTGGAAATAGCCGACCGTCAGGATGGTGTTGCGGAAGCCGGTGTAGTTCAGGTTGCCTTCGTAGAGGCCGACATAACCATCGTTATGGTTGGCGCCGAAATCAGGCGTGACGGCCGCGACCCAGTTCTTGTAGCGGAACATGAACGGAATACGCAGGCGGCGCTGGTTGGTGGTGAAGCTGTTGAAAGCACCACGGGTGTCGTTGCCGCGAGGTCCGGAATTGAAGAAGCCGCCGAAGTCTTCATGATAGGCGAGGCCAATCGAGAGGGCATAGGCGCCGTCCGAAGACTGGATCGTCGGGCGACCGCCCGGGAAGCCGACTTTGATGCCGCCGACGCTAACTTCTTCGTCCTGCGCGGTGGCGCGCTGGAAGTCGGCCCAGGAAGAGACGTCAGCGCGGTCTGACGGCGGACGACCATCATCGGCGCCGGGCTTGGCCGGGCGAACGCTGATCAGAGGCTGCGCGGCCGTGCGGGGCTGGCCGATATAACGGCCACGCTGGGCGTAGGGGTTGTTTTCGGCTTCTTCCCGCTGGCGGGCCAGAACGGCACGGGCGCGCTTCACTTCTTCAGCATGTTCTTTCTTCATGCTGGTGAGCTGGGCCTGCATGGCCTGGATCTGCCGTTCCATGATCTGCATCTGGTCGGCGGCCCGGGCGTGGCCACAAAGCGGGAGGAGGGAAACCAGGGTCGTTGTGGCCAAAAGGGCCTTGGGAAGACCTGTGGTCCGACGGAAAGAGAAAGCCATTGCTGCGGTGCGTCCTTCTGGGGAGGGCGTGTGTTCCGCAGTTCAGGTATCTGATTCGCTTTTTGAAATAATGGGAAGGTTTCATGACGGGAACATGACAGTTCCATGACAGAAGGCGCGAAAAGCCCCGGAAAACAGGGAGTTCCGGATTTCATATGTCAGTTTTGTTGCGAAGGAAGCGCTGACCGGCGGGTCGGGGCGAAAGGGGTGTGACATTTCGGCACTTAGGGGTGTGCGGGGGCTGTCATGAAACTATCACGCAGGTCCCACTGTTTCTGTATCCGCGCCAGCGTTACTAAGGGGCAGTTTTCACGCCCCATAAGGGATTCCCATGATCAAGAGCAGAGCTCCGCTATTCGGTCTTCTCGTCGCCACGGCCCTTGGCACTGTTGCCATGACCCCGTTCGTGTCGTCGGCGCAGGCTGCGGACATCACTGGCGCAGGGTCCAGCTTCGCCGCACCGATCTATGGTGCATGGGGCACGGCTGCAAAGAGCCAGGCCGGTATTTCCGTGAACTACCAGAGCGTGGGCTCCAGCGCCGGTCAGGATCAGGTTATCGCCCGTACGGTTGATTTCGGTGCGTCCGACAAGCCGATGAACGGTGAGCGTCTGGCCAAGGAAAAGCTGTATCAGTTCCCGACCGTCATGAGCGGCATCGTGGTTGTGGCGAATGTGCCGGGTCTGGCTCCGGGCCAGCTCCGTCTGGATGGTCCGACACTGGCTGCGCTGTATGACGGTGAGATCACGACCTGGGATGACGACCGCATCAAGGCCCTGAACCCGGGTCTGAAGCTGCCGGATACGGATGTGGCTCCGATCCACCGCGCCGATGGCTCGGGCACGAGCTTTGTGTTCACGTCCTATCTGTCTCAGGTCTCCCCGACCTGGAAGCAGAAGCTCGGTGCCGGTACGTCCATCGCCTGGCCGGGTGGTTCGGGTGCGCGTGGCAATGATGGTGTGGCCGCTCTGGTGCGTCAGACGGAAGGTGGTCTGGGGTATGTCGAGTACGCCTATGCCGCGCAGAACCACCTGAACATTGCCCAGATGAAGAACCACAGCGGTGCTTTCGTAGCTCCGACGCTGGCCAGCTTCACGGAAGCCGCCAAGGCTGCTGACTGGGTTCATGCCGATCATTATGCCGTGAACCTGCTGGACACGGATGGTGCGTCTTCCTGGCCGATCGTGACGGCGACGTTCGTTCTGGTGCCGGTCGATGCGGCGCAGAAGGAGTCCGGCAAGGCTGTTCGTGACTTCTTTACCTGGGGTTTCCAGCACGGCGATGCGGACAATGCCCGCCTCGACTATGTCGGCCTGCCGCAGAGCGTGCGCACGGACATTCTGGCCAACTGGCCGAAGTAAGTTCTGCGTCTGTCTCCGCAATGACGGGCCGGACCTGAATTTCAGGGCTGGTCAGTCAGGATAAAAAGGCGTTGAGTATGGAACGGGCTTCTCCTGTGTGGGAGAAGCCCGTTTTCTGTTTTTTGCTCTGTTGAGTCGTGGTGCCCGCGTGTCCGTTACGTCGCTTTCCGAACAGACATCCCCACAGGGGATGAATGGCCTGACCCGTGTGCTGATCGGTGTGATCTTCATTCTGGGGCCTGTTTCGACGGACATGTATCTTCCGGCGTTTCCGGAACTGGAGCACGATCTGGGGCATGGGGCCGGTTCGGCGCAGCTCACGCTGACAGCGTGGCTGGCGGGGCTGGCGATCGGGCAGTTCACGCTGGGGCCGCTCTGCGATCGGTATGGGCGCAAGCTGCCGCTCCTGTTCGGGTTGGTGGTGTATGCTCTTGCCTCGGTCGGGCTGGCGCTGACGACCAGTTTTCACATGTTCTGCGCGCTGCGCTTTGTGGCGGCTCTGGGCGGGGCAATCAGTTCCGTGGCGCCGCGTGCGATGGTGCGGGATGTTGCGACCGGGTCGGCGGGCGTGAAGCTCATGTCGCAGCTGATGCTGATTTTCGGGCTGGGGCCTTTGCTGGCGCCGTCGATTGGGAGTTTTCTGTTGGACTGGGGCAGCTGGCGGCTGATTTTCTGGGCAAATGTTGTTTTCGGCGTCGTGATGTTTTTTTGCACGCTGTTTCTGCTGCCCGAGACACTGCCTCTGGACCGGCGTTTTGCACTGCCGGTTAGCGGGATGGTGGCGCGTTACCGGGACCTGTTGCGTGAGCCGCTGTTCTGTTCTGCGGTCATGGTCGTGAGTTTTGCGACCTTCACGATGTTTGCCTATCTGTCGAATGCGCCTGCGCTGTTTGAGAATATTCTGCACTTCTCGCCGCATCTGTTCGCCATTTTCTTTGGGCTGAACGGGATCGGCTTCATCATCGGCTCACAGGTGAATGCCAAGCTGGCAAACCGTTTCCTGTTCACGCGGGTGATGGAGACTGCGATGCTGGCGGTTCTGCTGTTCTGTGCGCTGGCGGTGGTGGTGTGTCTGAGCGGATTTGCGGGGCCGCAGAATCCGTGGATCCTGTGTGCGCTGATCTGGTGCACTACATTTTCGCTGGGCTTCATCGGGCCGAATGCGGGCATTCTGGCGCTGACGCATCATGGGCATCAGGCGGGCGCGGCTGCGGCGTTGATGGGAACGCTGAACTGGACGATTGCCGGTCTGGCGGGGGTGCTGATGTCGTTTCTGCCGACGGACTGGGTCGGGTCGACATCGGTCGGAATGCTGGTGGGAATCAGTTTCTGCTGGCTGTGCGATCTGTGGCGCCGCCGGCTGGATCCGCAATCCTATCTGTCTGTCCGGCAATAAGGGCCGGAGCGGGACGCCCGGCGCTAGGCCGGGCTTGTCCCGAGAAGACTGTGATCAGCTCTCGGAAACGCGGTCGGCAGCAACCGTAGCGATCATCAGGGCGCCGATCATCGGAACGAAGGCAACCATCGAGAACTGTGCGAGAAGGCTGGTGGGAAGACCGATCAGGTGGATCAGGGTCATGGACGTCATCTGGAAAATCTCCGTGTGGATCTGTGTGCCGTTTTGCGGCGTGCAGCGGGAGAAACTCCAGAATCGATGTTCGAAGCAACAAATACAGATGCAGGGTCAGACCTGCATTTCCTGCATAAATGCTTTTTAAACTTTCGCCGTCTTTGTGGAACGGAGGTTTCCGTTACGAAGATGCGATTATTTCATCAAGGATGAAGTAAAGCGCGATTCGGGGAATTGCCCGGATTTCTTTCGGAAAACAGTACCGTTCCCGGTGGTTTTTGAAATAAAGTTGCGCGACGGCTTATTCTGCGTTGAGGCTCAGATCGCTGTCATGGCGCAGGCCGTGCCAGCTCAGGAGGGTGTCGGCGAGGAAGAACATGAGCGATCCGACGGTGCAGGCGAGAGCTATGCCAAAAAACGCCAGCAGCCATGCCGAGGTCGAAGCATCGCGCAGAGAGCCTACAAACAGCGCCATGGCCGCGCCGCAGGTCGAGGCGCCTCCGATCCCGTTCAGGAGAATCGCGGCGTCCAGAACGAAGACGCGGCGATGCAGCCGGGCCTGCTGGTTTCGCAGGCGGGCGGGCGTGTCGATGGGATCGACGGGGGTGTCGTCCGTTTTCGGAGTGCCGAGTTTCTTGCGGACGTCTTCAAGATGGTCCGTGACGCGGGCCAGACGGGTGTTGAAGACGTTGATGAGGGTGCCGATGCCGGAGAGCATGAAAACCGGCGTAAGCGCGACCTGAATCAGGTGGGCGGCGCTGTCGACAGGATCGGGGTCGTAGGAAATCGGAAAAGGCATGATGTCTTATACTGCATGATGCGTTTGCGAAAAGACCGGCGTCTTCTGAAAGGAGCGCTTTGGAAACGCGGCCTCTGGAACAGGAAGGGGAAGATGGGGTAGGGAAGGGCAGCCATTGCCAAAGGTGTTCCGGCCCTGATGTTCAACCTGCTTCGCCTGTCGTGTCGTTCTGCCTTCTTCTGTGCGGGGATCGGTCTGTCTGCGGGTTTCGCGCAGGCGCAGGGGTTGTACGAGGGCGGCGCACATTGCACCGGGCTTGCGCTTCAGGCCGAGTTTGCGTGCCGGAGCTGGACCGAGGTGGCGCAGGATGTGAAGGCGGGGACCGATACCGTCATTATTCCTGTCGGCGGGACCGAGCAGAGCGGGCCTTATATCGCGGTCGGCAAGCATAATGTACGGGCTCAGGTTCTGGCGGATACGATTGCGGTTCAGGCCGGGCATACGCTGGTGGCGCCTGTTGTGGCCTATGTGCCGGAGGGCTCGACGAGCCCGCGCACGTCTCACATGAAGTTTCCGGGCACGATTTCCGTACCGCCCGCCGTGTTTGAAGGGCTACTCAAGGGCGCTGCGGAGAGTTTCCGCGTTCAGGGTTTCCGGCGCATCGTGCTTCTGGGCGACCATGGGGGATACCAGTCTTTCATGGCGCAGGTGGCTCAGGAGCTGAACCGGGCCTGGAAGGGCCAGGCCGCCGTGCTTTATGTGCGGGATTATTATGAAGTCGTGCCCCATCAGTATGCCGATGCCCTGCGTGCGCAGGGTTATGGCGCGGAAGTGGGGCTTCATGCGGAGCTGAGCGATACGTCGCTGATGCTGGCGGTTGATCCGTCGCTTGTGCGTCAGGAGGCGTTGCGCAAGGCTTCGAAACCGGGTGTGGCCGAGGGCGTCTATGGTGGCGATCCGCGGCGGGCATCGGCCGGACTCGGCCGGATCGGCACGGACATGCAGATCCGGACTGCGGTTGCGGCAATCCAGTCTTTCCAAAGGAGCCATCCATGACCTTCAAGACTCCTCTTCTGGTGGCGATGACGCTGCTGGGAACTACCTTGGGAGCTGCCGCGGCCCATGCGCAGGACTATTCTCCGAGCGCGCCGATGGTGCCGGTTCCGGCTGATGCTGCGGCCGCCCCGGTTGCGGCATCCGGTATTCAGACGATTCCGGGTATGCCGCCGGTGATTGATCCGAAGAACATCTATAGCGAGACGACGCCGTCCCATATTTCGCCCGCGATCGCGCAGGACCCGGCCCGCGTTTATGTGCCGAACCTGCGGGGAGACAGCGTTTCCGTGATTGATCCGGCGTCTTTTCAGGTTGTGGACACGTTCCCGGTCGGACATTCGCCGCAGCATGTTGTGCCGTCCTGGGACCTGCGGACGCTGTGGGTGACGAATAACAGCGAAGGCCGTCCGGACGGGTCGCTCACGCCGATCAATCCGGCGACGGCCAAGCCGGGCCCGTCCATTGCCGTTGATGATCCGTACAACATGTATTTCACGCCGGACGGGAAATACGCGATCACGGTGGCCGAGGCGCACAAGCGTCTGGACTTCCGCGATCCGCATACGATGGAGCTGAAGGGCTCGGTCGAAACGCCGGAATGCAAGGGTGTCAATCACGCCGATTTCTCCATTGACGGCAAGTACGCGATCTTCACCTGCGAGTTCGGCGGTTATGTCGCCAAGGTCGATACGGTGAACCTGAAGATGATCGGGATGCTGAAGCTGTCCAAGGGCGGGATGCCGCAGGACATTCTGACGGCGCCGGATGGTCACAAGTTCTATGTCGCGGACATGATGGCGGATGGTGTGTTCGTCGTGGACGGGGATTCCTTCAAGGAAACCGGCTTCATTCCGACGGGTATCGGCACGCATGGCCTGTATCCGAGCCGTGATGGCAAGATGATGTATGTGGCCAATCGCGGATCACATCGCATTCATGGTCCGAAGCACGGGCCGGGTGGCGTTTCGGTTATCGACTTTGCGACGGACAAGGTCGTCAAGACCTGGATGATTCCCGGTGGCGGCAGCCCGGACATGGGCAATGTCAGCGCGGACGGCAAGGTGCTCTGGCTGTCGGGTCGGTTCGACGATGTGGTCTATGCGATCGACACCGATACGGGGGCGATGCGCAAGATCCCGGTTGGCGCGGAGCCGCATGGTCTGACGGTCTGGCCGCAGCCGGGACGCTACAGCGTCGGGCATACGGGCATTCTGCGGTAAGGTCTGCGGGATTGATGGATCGGGAAAGGGAGGCAGATTTTCTGTCTCCCTTTTTTCATTTTACGCAGGTGCCTGACTTGTCGTTGATGGCCTTGTTGGGCGTAAGAGTGTGCGCTCGGTTTATGCGGAGTGCTGTGATGCGTGTGGCTTTATGGGCTATTTTTGCCGGTATGATGGTGGCGACGGCTGCGTATGCGCAGAACGACATCGCCCGGCCGTGGGAGCCGTCTATTCCGGATAACGTGCCGGTCACGCTGCATGAGGCTTTGCCGCCTCATGTTCGGGTGGGGAATGTCGATATTGTTCTGGAAACCACGCGACTCAGCGACCTTCAGAGGCTGCATCTCATCGGGGTGATCAATCGCGTCGGAGATGCGGCGGCTTCACTGTCGTGGAGTTGCCGGGACGTTAATACGGTTTCGGCCCTTGTGCGGATCTGTCCGCGAAGTGGTGAGATAGATGGCGGTGACTCGATTGGGTCAGTGACGATCGAACGGATCGGGCCAGCTTCGACTTTAGAGGCGCAGCAGTCTGTGAGCTTTGCGGGCAACGTTGGTTTCGGGGCGACGATCGAGGCACTAGTTCATGCCTTCGGGGCGCCGTCCTATCGTACATCCGGTAAGAATGGGCTGGTCACCCTCGACTGGCGCTACAGTCAGTTACGTCATCCCGTAGGTGTTGACGGTTTTGAGACGGATGGGGACCTGTACGTTCTGTTTGATCGTTCAGGCATGAAAGCCGTGTATTTCAGTCGGACGACATCGGACTGACGACCTCTTTATATTCAGAGGCAGGCAGTCCGGGAGTGTCTCTTAATTGTTGTTCGGGCTCGGGGATTTTTTGGTGAACATGCGGTCGATTGCGGGGCCGATGAAGTAGCCGATGATTCCGGTGATGAGGACGGACGGCCAGGCCCAGCCGGCGTAATCCTTGAAGAAATCCTGATTTTCCAGAACTGTCATGACGGCGATGTCGATCAGGACGAGGGTCCACAATGTCGTGGACAGGAAAGGCTGGAGCCAGGCGTGGCGGACTGTGCGGGACATGCGGGTCTCTCCGGCTTACGAGATCGAAACGTGGAAGACGAAGATCATCCCGCAGATGAAGGCGCCGAACAGTGGCAGCCAGCAGGTGTGCAGGTGGTTGAGGTTGTCCATGTAGGAATAGGCCAGCGCGAGCGCGACATAGACATGGGCGAAGACGAGGCCGAGGACCATGCCGATGAAACGCTTTTTTAGAACCTGCTCTTCCTGACGGTTCTTTTCGGCGAGAGCGGCGGGATCAGGGCGGGCCATCGGTGTTTCGGTGGTGGCCGTGGCGGTGGTTTGATCGGGGGCTGACGGCTCTGGTGAGACCAGGACAAGAGACATCGCTGAATTCCTTGGCATGATCCTCGCCGATCGGCGGGCGATGCGGGGCCACGGGAAGATCGGGCCGGGAAATCGTCTGCGGGGAACCGGGAGGAAGGTTCTCGATAATGTGTGGGCAGAATGAGCCTGTCCGCACGACAATGCAAGACTTTATTTAAATGATTAAGGGTTAGGCTTCCCGGCAATAAAAAACCGGCTCCTGAGAGGAGCCGGTTGGGGGGTCAGGCCTGACCGGGGGCGTTGTTTCCGGGGGCGTCGTTGGCCGGGATGGGCAGCGGGGCATCCGTGGTGATGCGCATGGCGTTGCCGGGCGGCGTCGTGAAGTAGGACGTGCCGGTGTAGAATTTGATGCTGGCGGCGGCGAGCTGGTTGGTGATGCGGCGGTAGAACTCGCGTTTGACCTTCCATTTCATCATTGGTGCCGTGCGGAAGCTGCCGAGGAGGGTGGCGCCGCCGCTGTCGCTGTTGTCCACGCCCAGATCGTTATAGTCCGACAGGATCATGGGGCCGAAGACCGCATCGTCGCGCATCTCCTTGAGGGTTTTCGTCATGATGGCTGTCACGCGCGGCAGGTCTTCGGACAGGTCGAGCTGCTGCTTGACGATGACCTGATTGTAACCGCGGGCCGTGTTGGCGATCGAGGAGACGGACGAGAACGGGATGATGTGAAGGTCCCCGTTGATGTCGCGGACCTTCACGGTGCGGATCGAGAGGTTTTCCACCGTTCCCGAAACACCGCCGGTCGTGACCCAGTCACCGACCTGAATGGCGTCTTCGACGAGCATGAAGAAGCCCGTGATGAAGTCCTTGACCAGACTTTGCGAACCGAAAGCGATGGCCGCACCCATGATGCCTGCGCCGGTGAGCAGCGGAGTGACGTTGATGCCGATCTGCGAGAGCGTTGTGACGGCGACTATGATGATGATGATGGCCAGCAGGACGGTGCGGATAATGGGCAGCACCGTGCGCAGGCGGGTGGCGCGGGCGAACTGGTCCGAACTCTCGAATCGTGTGAGCTGCTGGCTGAGGAAGGCGTTGATGATTTCCCAGATCGTGACCGCGATGCTCAGCGCGACCAGCATGGTCAGGACGGCGTCGAGTAAATGGCGGCCGACGGCGTTTTTGATGAAGAAGCCGAACGTGGGCAGTCCCCAGGCTTCGGTCATGGCGATCAGGGTCAGGAAGAGAATGGCGCCAGTCAGGATACGCCGGGCGAAGGGGTAGTAGCGGTCGGCGCGTTTCTGGATGTCGGGGAAGCGTTCGGTCAGGACGGGGTTGATGCGGAAGAAGCGGTCCTGGAGGCCGTAGGCGAGCACGGCGATCAGACGGGATGCGACGAGAATGCCGATCGTGATGCCGGTGGTGTCGAGAATCCAGCGATAGCCCCCCGGAAGATGGGCGGCCCAGACGATCCAGAGGGAGGCGTCGAGGAACATGGCCGGGACCCACCACAGGCGCGTGATGGCGACGATGAAGGTCCACATCGCGGTGTTGGGGACAGCGCGCGGCTGAAGCGCGCTGCTGACGAGGTGTCGGACGCGCCAGATGAAGACGGCGATCAGGATGTGTTCGATCAGAATGATGCCGCGGATCATCGCATCCGTGCCGCGCGGCGAGAGATTGAACTGGCTGCCCAGTGTGGACAGGCAGAAGACGATCGCGGGGGCTGCGACCAGCACGTTCCACCAGCGGGTCAGCAGGAAAGCGGTTGCGTCCGTGGCGGGCAGGAGGCGGATTGTGGGGGAGCGGGGCGCGAATCCGGTTTCGACGAAAAGATAGAGAATCCGGGCGGCGGCGTAGCAGTTGGCGAGCGTCATGATGACGTTGTCGGTCTTGGTGCTCCAGGGCAGGACCAGAACGGCCAGATAAGCGACGGCCAGAAAAACGAGGACCGGAATCGCTTTCAGGGCGAAATGTCCGAGCGCGTAGGGGACGCGGGACAGGAAGCGCAGGGTTTCGACCTGACGCCGCTGGTCGGCGGCGCGGGTTTCGCTGGAGCCATCAACGATGGGATCATGCGCTGCGGCGTCTTCGTTCGCGACGGTGTTGCGCTGTTCGCGGTTTTCGGCGTTCTGCGTGAGCTGGACCAGCGGTTTGTGCAGGCTCAGGGCGACGATCCGCTCCAGAGCCACGCCGCAGAGCATGACCACGATGCCGCCTGCGAAGGCATGCAGGATCGTGCTGCGGGTATCGGGGGAGGCAAGGGTTGTGTGGGCCCATCGGCCAACGATTCCGAGGTCGCTGAACAGATCGAGGAAATTATGCAGATAGCCGAGGGCCTGAAGGCGGATGCTGCTCAGGCCGGTATGGATGTCGGGCGGCACATCGGCGACGGTTTTGGCGGGTGCGGCTTTTGCGGGGGCTGCGGCTGGAGTTGAGGCGGCGACCGGAAGGCCGCGGGCCATCAGGTCGAGGGTGTGGGTGAAGGCGTCCCGTTCCTTGGGGTTGTTCAGGACGTTGAGGAGCTGCTGGGCTTCCTGCTGGCTGAGGGGATGGGTGCTGTCGGCGGCTTTTGCCGGAAGGGCGGGCGCCAGAAAACCGAGGAGCAGAAAGAGGAAGAGGCCGAGGACGGCACGTCCGGTTCGCGGGCGGGGTGTGGCGGACGGATCGGGACGGGGGATCGACGGCATCGGTCTGTTGGGTCCTTGATGTTACGCGTTCTGGGCTGCGGTCTGATATCCGCGCCGGGTGGTCCGCCGAGGGCGGTTGTTATGTGCAAACATGGCACAGGGGGGTGGCTCTGTCCTACCCCTCTTCCTGTGGGTGTTTTATTCGGAAAGGGGTCTATCGTCAGGCATCAGCCGGTCGAGAGCCTCGGCGTTTCTGATGGCCCAGTGGTAGAGAAGCTCCACCGGTTCCACGAAGGTCTGCCCTAGATCCGTCAGGCTGTAATCGACATGGGGTGGCATGATCTGCCGGACGTTTCGGCGGATGAGGCCCTGCGTTTCGAGCTCGCGCAGGGTCTGGGTCATCATTTTTTTCGACAGGCCGGGGATGCTGCGCTGGAGCTTTCCGGGACGGGCCGTGCCGCCCAGAAGATGCAGCGTGTGCAGGATCATGGTGGTCCATTTTCCGCTGAAAAGCCTCAGGATCCGGCGGGGCGCGCAGTCTTCGGCGAAGGGCGCCTGACGGTAGTGTTCGGGCAGCGGCGGGGTCATGAAGTGGGAACCTTCTGGTCACCAGGGCACGAAAAGGTGCCGTCTGGTGGAAATGCGGATCGTCTTCCAGATGTGGAGCAGACCCTGTTTTCTGCAAAGGAAAAATCCCATGACATCTTCTGTTCCTGCCTCTGCGGGAGCTTCAGCCCGGACCGCGCTGGTCGTCGGGGCGACCGGTATTGTTGGCCAGAATATTGCGGCGCGTCTCGTGGCCGAAGGCTGGACCGTGCATGGTCTGGCGCGCAGGCCGCGTCATGACATGGCGGGCGTGCTGCCGGTTGAGGCCGATCTGCTGGATCTGCCGACGCTGACCCGTGCGCTGCGGGATCTGCGGCCGAGCCATGTGTTTTTCTGCTCCTGGCTGCGTCAGGAGACGGAGGAAGAGAACTGCCGCGTCAATTCCGCGATGATCCGCAATGTGTTCGCCGCTTTGCCGGAGCCGGGGCTTCTGGTTCATGCGGCGCTGACGACGGGAATGAAGCATTATCTTGGTCCGTTTGAATCCTATGCGTCCGGCGAGCCGCCGGTGACGCCGTTCCGCGAAGAGGCGCCCCGGCTAGATCTGCCGAATTTCTATTACGATCAGGAAGACGCGCTTTATGAAGCCGCCGCCCAACACGGGTTTTCGTGGAGTGTGCATCGTCCGCATACCGTGATCGGCTATGCGGTTGGCAATGCGATGAACATGGGGAGCACGCTGGCGGTTTATGCGACGATCTGCCGCGAGACCGGACGGCCTTTCGTGTTTCCGGGATCTCCCGTGCAGTGGAATGCCCTGACGGATCTGACCGATGCGCGGCAACTGGCGCGGCAGCTTTTCTGGGCTTCGACCGAGGCGGGGGGGCGTAATCAAGCGTTCAATATCGTGAACGGAGATGTGTTTCGCTGGAAATGGCTCTGGCCGCGTCTGGCGGAATGGTTCGGAATCGAGGCGGCACCATATCCCGGCCATGCGACATCCCTTGAAGAGACGCTTGCGGGGGATGCGGAACTCTGGGAACGGATTGCCAAGAAATACGGACTTGCGGAAAGCCGGATCGAACGGCTGGCTTCGGCCTGGCATACGGATGCCGATCTGGGGCGGCCGGTCGAATGTGTGACGGATATCAGCAAAAGCCGCCTCGCGGGGTTTGCGGGATATCAGTACACGCCGGACTCTTTCACCGATCTGTTCACGCGGCTGCGGGCTGAGAAGTTGATCCCGTAACACGGGGTTTGCAGGGCCTTCCGGTTTCACGACCGGAAGGGTCCTGCTTTTCGTTTCAGTCAGTGATATGGTGAGGGCTGTTTTCTAAAAACGTGGAATGAGCCTGTCTTGCATCGAATGTTCAGCATGTCGGCCCTGCTCTTGGCAGGGGTTCTGGGTCTGGGTTCCGTGTCCGCACGGGCGGCGGAAAGTGCGCCGGTTGCGTCCGCGAACGACACCGCGACATTGGTCACGGATCGCGATGCGGTTGGGCCGGACCAGCATCTTCGGGTTGGGCTGCGGCTTCAGCTCAAGCCGGGCTGGCACACCTACTGGATTAATCCGGGTGATGCCGGAGACACGCCGACGCTGGATGTGACGGCTGATGGCGGGGCGACGGGCAAGGGCGGCCCGATCCACTGGCCAGTGCCCGTGCGGATCAGCGAGGGCGGCCTCATGTCCTACGCTTATATCAATGAGGTGACGCTGCCGGAGGATCTGGTTCTCAAAGGTTCCGGTGGGACGACGCTTCATGCTCATGCGGAATGGCTTGTCTGCGCGCAGGTCTGCATTCCCGAGAGCGGTGATTTCACGCTGACGCTTCCGGCTTCCACGGCCGATGTGCCGGAAGGCGGCGCGCAGGCGGATCTGTTCCGCAAGGCTGAGGCTGCCACGCCGGTGGCATCGCCGTTTGCGGCCAGCGTGTCGGGCGATGGTGTGTTGACGCTCTCAGGCAAGGGGCTGTCTGCGGCATCCGTGTCGCAGGCGTGGTTCCTGCCGCAGGATGGGGGCGTGATCGATCAGGTGGCGGAACAGAAGCTGCATGTTTCGGACGGCCAGTTGACGCTTGGATTGAAATTCCTGAAATCCGCGCATCGGGACAAGCCGCTTGTGGGCGTGGTCGTGCTCAAGGATGCGGCAGGGCAGGAAAGCCCGTTGCAGATCGAGGCGCGCCCGGTCGGTGGGGCGTCTGCTGCGGCTCCTGTGCAGGCGGATGCGGCACCGGCTTCGGATGTGCCAACCGGGGCTGGTTGGCTGCGGGTTCTGCTGTTTGCTTTTGTGGGCGGGCTGATCCTGAACCTGATGCCCTGCGTGTTTCCGGTTCTGGCGATGAAGGCGCTGTCTCTGGCGAAAATGGGCGGTGCCGGACGGGGGGCGCAGCTTCAGAGCGCGCTGTTCTATACGCTGGGTGTGACCGGAGCGTTCGCGGCGCTGGGCATTGTCATGATCGGGCTGCGTCTGGCCGGGTCTGCGGCGGGTTGGGGCTTTCAGTTCCAGTCGCCGGGATTTGTGGTCGGCGTGTGCTGGCTGCTGTTCCTGATGGGGCTGAACCTGCTCGGTGTGTTTGAAGTCAGCGCCGGGCGTCTGGGGCAGGTTCAGACCGGGGGTGGCCGGAGTGGGGACATGATGACGGGTCTGCTGGCGGTCATTGTGGCGACGCCCTGCACGGCACCGTTCATGGGGGTTGCCATTGCAGGCGCACTGGGTGGGCCGCCGGTGATGGGGGTTCTGGTGTTCCTGTCGATGGGGCTCGGGCTGGCGTTTCCGTATATTCTTGTGGCCGGGGTTCCGGGGGTGGCGTCGCGGATGCCGAAGCCGGGGGCCTGGATGGGTATTCTCAAGCAGGTTCTGGCGTTTCCGCTGTTTGCAACCTGTGTGTGGCTGCTCTGGGTGGCGGCAATCCAGCGGGGCGTGACGTTTGTGGCGCTGACCGCCGGGGGCGTTGTGCTTCTGGGGTTTGCGGGCTGGATCTATGGTGTCGGACAGCGTCGGTCCATGCTGGAAGGCGGCCGTGGGACGGTGGCGTTCTGCCGGATCGTGGCTGTGCTGTGTGTGGTGGTGTGTGGAGCCGCGCTGGCGCAGGGGCTGCGGGCCGCGCCTGTTCCTGTGGTTGTGGGCGCATCGGACTCCGGGATCGAGCCGTTTTCGGAAGCGCGTCTGGCCGAGCTTCGGGCGCAGGGCAAGCCGGTGTTCATCGACATGACGGCGTCATGGTGCATCACCTGCATGGTCAATGAGCGTGTGGCGCTGGATGTGCCATCCGTTCAGCAGGCTTTCCGGGACCACAAGATCGTGTTCCTCAAGGGCGATTGGACGAACCGCAATGCGGCGATCGGCGCGTTCCTCAAGGCGCATGGGCGTGATGGTGTGCCGTTCTATATCTATTATGCACCGCATCAGGATGGCGTCGTGCTACCGCAGATCCTGACGCCGGGCATCGTGCTCTCGACGATCGGGAAATAACGTTGCGATATTCGGGCCGTCTGGAACGATTCAACGGCCCGTATTGCGCGGGTCGTCCTGCGGATTGACGTAGGCCATGCTGAACGGGCCCGTTCCCGAAACCTGCAGCACGGCGCCCTGACGTCCGGCCTTGATGGCGTGTGGGACGTTGACCGGCAGGTGGACGAAGCCGCCCGGGCCGAGCGCGCGCTGCTGCGTTGTGTCGATGTTCTGCCCCACGTAATGCTGGATGTTGCCGCTGATGACCGTCAGCATTTCGTCCAGATTATGGGTGTGGGGCGGGATGAACGATCCGGCGGGCATCATGACGCGCAGGGTGAAGGGGCCGGGTTTTGTGGTGTCGCCGGTCAGGATGGCGATTTTCGTTCCGTGCGGGAACATGGCGGGCGCGGGCTGCCATGCCACGGCGTCTGAACCCTGAATGATCGTAACGCCGGAGTTGTCCTGCGCGGGTTCGGTCGGGATCGGGGCAGCCTGTGCTGCCGAGAATAATGCGAGCGCTGTGCCGAAAAGCAGGGCTGAGCTGGCGGACTGTTTTCTGGAAATCATGCCGAAGGGCATTGGGGGTCTCCTCCGTTCCACAGGGATGTGGGGGCGTGTTGCGGGAACGCAGCGGAGGAGACGTGGTTTTGGGACGAGGCGCGTGCCTCGTCCCTTCCGGTCAGAACGCGGTGGAGATTGTTCCGGTCATGGAAAAGCGTGGGGAGACCATGAAAGAGTTTCCGTAGCCGGTATAGGGCGCCAGATTGCCGCTATGGACGGTGCTCGGGTCCTTGGCGCTATAGACCGCGCCCATGGCGCCGGTGCGGACGATCGAGCCGGTGAGGTTGGTGAAGTTCAGGCGGAAGGTCGGGGACTGCGCGAACATGAAGGGCTTGAAGTGATAGCCCATCGAGAGCGTGTCGGTGACGTAGCCCGGAATGCGCTGGTCGCCGGCGATACTGACGGATTGCGGGCCGGTATAGTGGACGGTGCCGTTCGCGAAGAAGCCTTTATAGGTGTAGGTCAGGCCGAAATTCGCGATGACATGCGGGGCCATGACGGCTTGCGTGCCTTTGGAATGCAGCATCGTGTTCAGATACGGATCGAAGACGTTGCTGTCCTGTGAGGCATGCAGATATTCGACGGAGGCGTAAGGGCTGAAGCCGTGGATCGGGCGTCCGGCGATCATGACGTCAAAGCCGCGCATCTGCTGGCTGCCGATATTGAACGGCTTGTAGCTGTTCATGCCGACATACTGGTCCACGATGCGGTTGGTGAGGTTGTAGTTGAAGAACGCGACATCGGCGACGATGTAATCGTCGTGGTAGCGGTAGCCGAGTTCTTCCTTGATGGAATACTGGTTCTTGGGGATGGCGACGCTGGTGTAGAGCCAGCCGAGATCGACCGCGCTGGGCTGGCGGTAGTCGCCTTCCACGTTCAGGTAGACCTGATGGTGGTTGTTGATGCGGTAGCCGATTGAAAGCTGCGGCAGCGGGGCCGTGCGGTTGGCTTCCTGACGGCCATAATAGTCCTTGTTCCAGATGTTCGTCATGACGAACTTGAACCCGGCGTCCACCGTCAGGTGATCGTTGAAATACTTGGCGGTGTCATGCACGAACAGGGACTGGATTTCGTAACCGGCCGTCTGTTTGTCGCCAGCGGAAATCTGGTACGCGGCCCAGTTGGGGCTTGGCGCGTTGCCGTCCGCCATCTGGTAGCTGCTGGGATAGGACTGGATCGTCTGGGTGTTTTCATACCAGTAGCCGACCGAGAACGTGTTGTGCCGGTCGATTTCCCAGTTGAGTTTCGTGATCGTTCCGACCGAACGGTATTCGTTCTGCAGGAAGTAGTTCGTCAGGCCGCGTGTTACACCTGCGGCATCGGTCGTCGTGCCGCCCGGAGAGGCGTCCCAGCCCTGCCCGAAGCTGAAATAGGGATGGATGTCGAACGACAGGTGCGAGGGGAGAACGATATGAACCGGGGCCGAGATGAAAATCTGGTTCCAGTGATCGTTGTTGTTGCCCCAGTAGTTGTTGCTCTTGCGGTCATCCGTTCGGCCATAGCCCTGTCCAGTGTGTTTGTAGCGGAAGAACTGGTCGGAGGTGGGGTAGTTGTCGATGACGAAGTCGGCGGAGTTCCAGGACAGGAAGAACTTGGCGTTGGAGCCGTTATGCCAGTCTTTTTGGAGGCCGAAATCGATGTGTTTGCGCTGGTTGGTGCCAGCACCCATCCAAGAGCGGGCATGGGTGTTGGAGAACGAGAAATAGCCGCGCACGCCGCTATGACCGATTTCGCCGGATTCCAGACGGAGGAACTCGCGTGACAGGTTGTTGGTGCCGTAGGAAAAGTCGATCAGGCCGCCGCGTTTTTGCGACGGGGTGCGTGTTTCCTCATTCATGACGCCACCGGCGGCGGACATGACTGGAAGATCCGTGGCTGAAGAGCCGGGCGTGACGCTGACACTCTCGACGTTTTCGGAGTCGACGTTCTCGCTCAGATATTTCGCTGCCGCTGCCGGAGCGCCGTCCACCAGAAGGCCCATATCGAGATCCGTCAGGCCGCGGGACTGGATCTGCCCGCCTTGCATGCCCGACGAATCCGGCGTCGTAACGTTGAGGCTTGGCAGGTTCTGGATCAGGTCGAGCGCCGTGCTGGTCGGCGCGCGCATGTCGATGAATTCCTTGGTGACGGTCTGTACCGCATGGGGAGCGGTTTCGACGCGCATCATGCCGCCGCCGCCGTTCAGCGCGCGGCGCGAGGACGTGACGGAGACCGTTTCGGCAGCAGACGCATCAAGCGCATGGGGTGCGCGCGGTGCAGCGGCTGCGCGTGAGGGTGTCCGGGCCGCTTTCGGAGCATTGCGGCTGGAGGTCTGATGGCGGGGGGTGTGGTGTTTCGCTGGCTGTGCGGCGCGGGCTGGCGTTGCGAAAGCGGCGAGCACGCTGCCGGCGAGACAGGTGACGGCGAGAAGCTGACGTCTGTAGCCCAGTGAGCCGGAGCGTGATCCGGAGCCGCGGGACTGATGGTTGTCTTTCATGCTGCCGGGCTCCTGCGTCTGTCGCACCAAAAGGTGCACTTTGGAAACGGTATTTATTCGAAACGTGGATGTAAAACGGATGGCCTATCTCCATCAAAGATAAAATGAAGGCCGGGGCATTGCCGTTTTTAGGGTGGTGCAAAAATGTGACAGTCCGTGTCTCCTGTATGACGCAGTTTTTCGGGGCGGGAAATCAGGTCGCGGGGAGGGGCTGTGTAGTGGGGGAGAGGAACTCTTTTTCGAGTTCGGAAATCACCAGTCGGGCGGCGCCGGACAGCTGCCGGGAGTGGTCCACGCACAGGGCGAGCGTCAGAGGGGCGAGGTCGTGGTTGGAAATTGGAATGAAAGCCAGTTCGCTGCGTGTGACCTCTTCCATGACGTCGAGCGCGCTGAGGATTCCGAGGCCGATGCCCTCGCGAACCAGAGACTTGATCATCTGGATATTGTCGGAGGAGGCAGCGGCGTGAATGTTGAGATTGCTGTCGATCTGAAGAATGTCGATCTGGCGGTGCAGGGCAAGCGGGGGCTCGGGCATAATCATGGGATAATTCATCGCCAGACTGAAACGGGCGCTTTTGCGTTCGGCGACGGGATGGTTCGGCAGGCAGACGAAGCCGAGTGGAAAGTCCTTGTGCGCGCGGACCAGAAGACCGCGGGCATGGGTCGGGTTCAGCAGCAGAGCGAGATCGACAGAACCGTCGATCAGGGTGTTCTGGATGCGGCTGTTGTCGAGGACATGGGTGCAGATGGTGATGCCGGGATGGGTCGTACGCATGGCGCGGAGCAGGCGGGGCAGGAAGCCGCGGGTCAGGGCGTCGGGGACGGCGATATCCACCTGTCCACGGCGCAGGCCGCGCATGTCTTCGATCTGGACGCACATATTGGTCAGGTCCCGCGACCACTGCTTGCCGTGCGCATAAAGCAGTTCGCCCGTGGCGGTCAGGCGCAGGCCGGTGGGCAGGCGCTCGAACAGGGGGGTGCCGAGGGATTCCTCGCCCTGAAGGATCTGTCGGTCGATGGCGGAGGCGGCGATGCGCAGATGTTCGGAGGCGCGGCGGATGGAACCGTGCTGGGCGACGGCGAGGAAGTAGCGCAGGAAGCGTGAGAAGACAGGCATGGAAGAACTGCTCTCTTTTTGCGAACGGGAGGAGCGTTTTTATGGAGTATACGACCTTGAGGCGGTGTGAAACTATCCCGCCCGACAGGTGACCTGTCGTTTTTGATGCGGAAAGACACTCCGGCGCCCTCCGGAGACTGCCCTGTCCGTACCGGTTCTTTGGGGTTTGACCACATGACATCCACCGTTTCTCCCGTCGATGCTCCGGTTCTGGAGGCTTTGGCTGCGCTTTCGGAGCGTGTGCGGGAGGATCTGGCGAAAATCCGTTATGCGACGGGAAACTGGAGCCTGACGCAGGATCGTGACGGTGAAGCGGTTCTGGATGTGGCGATCATCGGCGCGGGGCAGGGGGGCATTACGTCGTGCTTCGGTCTGCGCCGGCAGGGTGTGACCAATGTGCAGGTCTTTGAAAAAGCAGTAAAAGGTGGCGAAGGTCCGTGGGTGACGTTTGCGCGCATGATCACGCTGCGCACGCCCCGGCATGTCACGGGGCCTGATCTGGGAATCCCGAGCCTCACGCCGCAATCCTGGTTCGAGGCGCGTTACGGCGCGCAGGCTTGGGAAGATCTGGACAAGATTTCCCGTCATGACTGGCAGGCCTATCTGGACTGGGTGCGGCAGACGCTCGACATCCCGGTCGTGAACGATCAGGAACTGGTACATGTTGGCTGGGACGATGGACTGCTGCGGCTGACATTCCGCAATGCGGCCGGTCAGGAAACGGTGCGTCTGGCACGGCGGATGGTTCTGGCAACGGGCATTGATGGCGGCGGGACATGGCATGTGCCCTCCTTCATTTCCGAGACGCTGCCGAAATCCGTTTATGCCCATACGCATGAAGACATTGATTTCGAGGCCCTGAAGGGCAAGCGGATCGGTGTTCTGGGGGCCGGGGCCTCCGCGTTCGACAATGCGGCGACGGCGTTGGAAAAAGGTGCGGGCCGGGTGGATTTGTGCCTGCGTCGGGCGAAAATCCCGGCCATCAATCCGTATCGCTGGATGGAAAATGCGGGCTTTCTCGCGCATTTCTCGGAACTGCCGGACCTGACGCGCTGGCGCTTCATGCGGCAGATCTACAGCCTGAACCAGCCGCCGCCGCAGGACACGTTCTGGCGCTGCCGCCGTCATGAGAATTTTGCCTTCCATCCCGGAACGCCCTGGACGGCGACGCGGATGGATGGCGACGAGATCGTGGTGACGACGCCGCAGGGCGAGATGCGCTTCGATTTCCTGATTATCGGGACGGGGTTCACGATCGACCTGTCGCAGCGTCCGGAAACGCGGGATTTTGCGTCGTCTGTTCTGCTGTGGCGCGATCATTTCATGCCCCCTGCCGGGGAAGACAGTGCACTTCTGGGGAGCCATCCCTATCTGGGTGCGCGGTTCCAGTTCCTGCCGAAAGACAAGGCTGATCCGAAGGCGCCGATGCTGGCGGCAATTTACAATTTCACGTTCGGGGCTATGCCGAGCATGGGGCTTTCTGGTGCGTCCATCAGCGGGATGCGTTTTGGCGTGGAGAAACTGGCGCGGGGCATTGCGCGCGATCTGTTCGTCGAGGACGGGGACAGGCATCTGGCGAGCCTTCTGGCCTATGATACGGAAGAACTCGTCAGCCTCGATCCGCCGGTTCTTTGAGAAGGGAGACGCCCATGACGCAGGACAGCTATCCGCGGGACATGATCGGCTATGGCCGCACGCCGCCGGATCCGAAATGGCCGAATGGCGCGCGTATCGCCGTGCAGTTCGTCATCAATTACGAGGAAGGCGCGGAGAATTCGGTTCTGCATGGGGATGCGGGGTCCGAAGCGTTCCTGTCCGAAATGGTGGGCACGAAATCCATCATCGGCGCGCGCTGTGCGCAGATGGAGAGCCTGTACGAATATGGCAGCCGGGCCGGGTTCTGGCGTCTGCGGCGTCTGTTCGATGAAGCCGGGATGCCGGTGACGGTGTTTGGCGTGGCGAAGGCACTGGCCCGTAATCCGGATGCGGTGGCGGCCATGAAGGAGAGCGGCTGGGAGATTGCGTCCCATGGTCTGCGCTGGATTGATTATCAGGATTTCCCCGAGGACGTGGAGCGGGCGCATATCCGCGAGGCGATTGCGCTGCATACCGAAGTGACGGGAGAGCGGCCGCTGGGCTGGTATCAGGGGCGTACGAGCCCGAACACGGCGCGTCTGGTCGCGGAGGAAGGCGGGTTTGTTTACGACGCCGATTCCTATGCGGATGACCTGCCGTATTACGATCGGACGCATGGTCGGGCGCAGTTGATCGTGCCTTATACGCTGGACGCGAATGACATGAAGTTTGCGGCGCTGAACGGTTTTACGGAAGGCGAGCAGTTCTTCACCTATCTGCGCGATGCGTTCGATATGCTGTATCGCGAGGGCGGCCGGATGATGTCGATCGGGCTGCATTGCCGTCTGGCGGGTAAGCCAGCGCGGGCGCTGGGGTTGCTGAAGTTTATGGAGCATATTCAGAAGCGCGAAGGCGTGTGGGTGGCGACGCGGCTGGATATTGCGCGGCACTGGCAGTCTGTGCATCCGGTATGAAGATTTCAGACGTCAATGCACTATCGGCCGAGGCGTTTGTTGCCCGGTTCGGTGGGCTTTACGAACATTCGCCCTGGGTGGCGGAAGGGGCGTTGAAGGCGCGGCCTTTTGTGGATGGGGATGCGATGCTGTCCGCGTTTGCGCAGGTTGTGCGGTCTGCGGGCGTGGAGGCGCAGCTTGCGCTGGTGCGGGCGCATCCGGAGCTTGGGCACCGGGCGGGGATTGATCCGGATCTGACGGAACATTCCGCCTCGGAACAGGCTTCGGCCGGGCTGGATCGTCTGACGCCTGCGGAATATGAGCGGTTCCGGGGGGTGAATGACGCGTATCGCGCGCAGTTTGCCATGCCGTTCGTGATCTGCGTGCGCAAGGTCGCTGCACCCGGAAAAGCGGCGAAGACCGTGATTATGGATGAAATGGAGCGCCGTCTGGCTGGCACTCCCGAACAGGAACTGACCGAGGCGCTGACGCAGATTGATGCGATTGCAGGGCTTCGTCTGAAAGATCTGGTGACGGCATGAGTTCTCTGTCCACGCATGTTCTCGATACGGTGTCTGGCAAGCCTGCCGCGGGTGTGAGCCTGCGTTTGTTGCAGGGGGATCGGGTGTTGTTCGAAGGCCAGACGAATGCGGACGGGCGTTGCCCGGAACTGCGGGATGTTGCAGTTTCGAAAGGGACGTATTGTCTGGAATTCCGGATTGGCGATTACTTCCGCAAAGGCGGGCAGGTTCTGTCTGATCCGCCGTTTCTGGATGTGGTGCCGATCGTGTTCGGGCTGGCGACAGGGGCCCATGCCCATGTGCCGCTGCTGGCGGCGCCGTTCGGATATTCCACCTATCGCGGAAGCTGAGGGCTTTTCATGACTGCCGAGAATGCCGCGATGACCGGTCTGCATCCCGTTGACGAGAAACTGCCGGTCTGGCGGCTTGGGGCCTACGGGTTGCAGCATGTGCTGGCGTTCTATTCGGCGGCGGTCATTGTCCCGATCCTTGTGGCGGGGGCACTGCATCTGCCGCGCGAGACGCTGATCCATCTGATTGATGCGGATCTGTTCACCTGTGGGATTGCCTCGCTGCTTCAGGCGGTGGGGTTCGGGCCGGTCGGGGTTCGGCTACCGCTGTTGCAGGGCGTGACGTTTACTGCCGTGGGGCCGATGATTGCCATTGGCTCTGCCGTGGGGGGCGGGACGCCGGGGCTGTTGTCCATTTATGGGTCGGTCATCGTGGCGGGGTTCGTGACGTTGCTGATGGCGCGGCATTTCGCCGGGCTGGTACGGTTTTTCCCGCCGGTGGTGACGGGGTCCATCATTCTTATCATCGGTTTGGCGCTGCTACCGGTGGCGGCGAATGATATTGTGTCGGGCGCCAGTCCGTCCGTGATGCAGGACCATGTTCCGTTGCGGAGCATCTGGTACGGGTTGGGGACGCTGGCGTCCATTCTGGTGATCCAGCGGCTGTTTCGCGGATTTATCGCGACGATTGCCGTGCTGATCGGACTGGTTCTGGGAACGCTGGTGGCGTGGATACTGGGCGATGCGAATTTCGGGGAGGTGTCGTCCGCGCCGCTCCTGTCCATCACGCATCCGTTCTATTTCGGGATGCCGACATTTCATCCGGTCTCAATCCTGTCGATGGTGATCGTCATGACGATTTCCATGATCGAGACGATTGGCAACGTCTATGCGACCGGTGAAATCGTGGACAAGCCGATCACGTCCGAAGACATTGCCCGCACGCTTCGGGCCGATGGGATCGCGACCATGCTTGGCGGCGTGCTCAACTCGTTTCCCTACACATGCTTTGCCGAAAATGTCGGGCTGGTGAGGATGACGGCGGTGAAGAGCCGCTGGGTTGTGGCGGCTGCTGCGGTCATCATGATGATGCTGGGGTGTCTGCCGCGTCTGGGCGCGCTGGTGGCTGCGGTGCCGCTGCCGGTTCTGGGTGGTGCTGCGCTGGCGATGTTCGCAACCGTAGCTGTGGTCGGTGTGCAGACGCTCTCGCGGGTGGATTTCAACCGGCAGAGCAATGTCATTATCGTGGGGACCAGCATCGGGCTGAGTATGTTGGCGACGGCTCAGCCGCATATTTCCGATACGTTTCCGATGTGGGCGAAGATCGTCTTTGGAAGCGGGATTACGCTTGGATCGCTGTCGGCGATTTCGCTGCATCTGATTTTCAATGTGAAGCGGACGATTCATGAGGCAACGCACGCGACGGATGTTCCGCGTGAAGCGCTGATTGACGAGCGTATTAGGGAGGGGTGAGGCTCAGGGCTCTGCCCTGAAACCCGCCAAAGGCCAGGGCCTTTGGCAACCGATTCATAAAATAGGGTGCAGGGATCGAGATCCCTGCCGGGTCCGGGCAGAGCCCGGAACGCCTTGTCAGAACCCGGTCTGAGCGGAAAAATAAAAGCCCGTCTGGTTTTTGAACGTCGCGATTGTGCCAAGTGACACATAGGCGAGCGTGATGTTCAGGTGCTTGTTGATGAAATAGCTGGTGTAGACGTCGAACCAGTTGCTTTCGTCGGTGAAGCGCTGGTTGCGGGGCTTGGTGCGGTATTCAACGCCGATAATGAGGCCAGGCAGGAAGGGCGGTAGATAGCCGAGGGAGCCTTCGAACTGCGCGTGGTAATTGTTGTCGAGGTCGCCGCCGAAGCCGATGATGCCCCACTGGTTGGCCTTGGTGAAGCGGACGGTGGTGTCGATCAGAATACCCACTTTCGGGAACAGTTTGGTGACGGCGAGATAGGCGTCCGCGCCGTCGGTGTGTTTTGAGCCGACCATGTGAATGATGCGGCTGTCGCTGTCATGTTTGTACATGGCGCCGATGGCGACCTGTGGGATCAGGGTATTGTCGGCGACGTGACCGAAAAGGCGGACTTTTGCGCCAGCGACGTCGAGATCGAACTGGTAGCCGTTGCCGATGCCGAGTTTGGCGCCTGTGGCGCGGGTCTGGAAGAAATTATGGGTGTAGGAAAGCTCGACACGGTCAAAAAGACCTATCGAGGCGCCGACATTCTGATCCCAGTAGCTGGTGAGGTTCACGTAGCTGTAGTGAAAGGCCATGCCTGCGCTCTTGTCGCTGCCATAGCCGCTGATGGTGGCCCAGGTTGCGAGGCCGCCGCCGCTTGAACCTTCAAGAGACGTCATGCCACCGGTGCCGATCGCACGCTGTCCGTCAAAGAGGGTGCGGAACAGGGACTTGCTGCTGCCGTCATTGCCGAGCGTGATCTGCGGCGTCTCTGCTGTGCTGTCTGCGGCGTGGGCGGTGTGGTCTGGAAGAAGGGTGCTGAGGGACAGGACCGCAGTCAGGGACATCAGGGATCGGACGGCCTGTGCGGATGAGGAGAAGCGGTGCATGGGTCCTGCTTTTAGGTCGCGAGCCCGAGGGTGAGCCAGGAGTATTCTCGCAGGTTAAATACTGCCGTCAGTATGACTGTGGAAATACTGATAAATAATTAAGATGGCCGCGCGATTTTGAAAAAATTCAGTGTCAAAAGATGACATCGCTCCTTCTGTAATGTGTGGGCTTGTGGCGTCAGGTTGCGTTGCGCTGGTGGTGGAGCTCCCCGGCCACATAGGTGGCGGCGACGCTGCGGTCGTCGCCCAGCATGGTGAGGGCGAACAGGCGGTCGGCGAGGGTTTCGGCTGTCTGCGCGCGGATGCGGCCCAGAGGTGTGGCGGCGGGATCGAAGACGCAGAGATCGGCATAGAGGCCGGGCCGGATGCTGCCGATCCTGTCCTGAAGGCCGAGGGACTGTGCGCCTCCCGCCGTGGCGAGCCAGAGCCCCTGTGCGGGATGGAGTTTGGTCTGGAGGCCTTGTGCGACCTTGTAGGCGTCGGAGAGAACCTGAAGCAGCGACAGGGACGGCCCGGCGCCGATGTCGCTGCCGATGCCGACGCGCACGCGGCGTTCGGGTTTGAGGGCTTCAAAAAGCGGGAAAGATCCGCTGCCGAGGAACTGGTTTGAACCTGGGCAGTGTGCGATGGAGCAGCCGGTGTCGTGACAGCGCTGGAAGTCGGCTTCTTCGGCGTGGACGGCGTGGGCGAGAATGGCGCGGGGACGCAGGAGACCGGCCTTGTCGTACACGTTTAGATAGGAGCTGCGATCGGGGAAAAGTTCGCGGACCCAGGCGATTTCGGAGCGGTTTTCGAGCAGATGCGTCTGCATGAACAGGTCGGGTTTCGTGGCGAGGAGGGCGCCTGCGAGATCGAGCTGTTCGGGGGTGCTGGTGGGGGCGAAGCGGGGGGTGACGGCGTAAAGCTGGCGTCCGCGATTGTGCCAGCGTGCGATGAGGTCCGCGGACTGGTCGTAGCCGCTCTGGGCGGTGTCACGCAGGTTTTCCGGGGCGTTACGGTCCATCAGGACCTTGCCTGCGATCATGCAGGTGTTGAGGCGTTCGGATTCCTCGAAGAACGCATCCACGGACTGGGGGTGGACTGTGCAGTACACGGCGGCTGTCGTGGTGCCGACGCGCAGGAGTTCGTTCAGGAACTGGCGTGCGACGGCGCGGGCATAGGTGATGTCAGCGTAGCGGGCTTCGGCGGGGAAGACGTAGTTTTCCAGCCATTGCAGAAGCTGTTCGCCATAGGAGGCGATGACCGGGAGCTGCGGGTAATGGACATGGGTGTCGATCATGCCGGCGGAAATCAGCATGTTGGGATAATGATCGAGGGGCGTTCCGGCGGGGATGGTGTCGCGTAGGATGTCCCAGGGACCGGCGGCGGTGATGCGGCCGTTTTCGATCAGGATCAGGCCATCGGGCTCGTGATGCAGGGCGTCCATGGGATCGGCGGTGAAGGGATCGGCATGGAAGGTCAGGAACGGGCCGCGAATGGCTTTTTGGGAAATGGTGTGGGGAGTGCTGCTCTCAGTCATGGGAAATAGTTTACCGCAGGAAACGCGCCCGTGTCTGCGTCAGAAGGGCGTGGATCAGGCCACAGGTATAGAGGAGCAGTGTCAGGTCCAGCACGAGGAGGATGCGATGGCTGGAAGCGTAGATTGTAGGGGAGAGGCCCGTCAGGATCGTGATGATGAACCCTCCGGTCAGGAAGGACAGGAGGGTTGCGGCGTTTTTCAGGGACAGGGCGCACCACAGGATCGAGACGAACAGGCACAGCGTGAGGAAAAACGCGACATAGGTGTTGAGAGAGACCCAGTTCAGATCATAGAGGAACCGGTCGCAGCGCACGGCCCCGAGCAGCTGTGTGGGAAGCATGAGCAGGAGACCCAGCAGCATCACGCCCATGGCGGCCATATCCTGAAAGCCCTGGTTCCGTTTGACGAACGCCAGAAAGCAGAGGGACAGCACGAGGGCTGCGAGCAGGATGTGGTTGTCCGGGCTGATGCTGGTGCGGTGGATGCGGTCGAGGGCGAGGGAGAGTTTCTGAAGGGTGCTGTACTGGGGGAATTCCGGCAGCCAGTTGCCGATTTCCGCGACATAGCGCCGGCCGTTTCCGGGAGCGGCGAGGACGATCGCCGAGAAGATGGCAGCGAGCGTCAGGTAGAGGGCGCTGTAAAGAGAAACCGTTCGGCGGCCCAAGGCGGACAGTGCTGTGGACATGGCTGTGCAGAACAGTAGGAGCAGGGAGGACTGTTCGATCGAGCAGCCGATGGGCAGGGCTGCGAGCGACAGGAAACGCAGCATGTTTCCAGCCTCCTCCTGTCGCAGGAACACGCTGATCGAGAAAAAGGCGAAGGAGACCGGGAGCAGGTAATTGTAGAAGCCTGAAAGCCAGTAAACGGACTCTTCCTTGACCTCGTGCGGGAGGAGCAGAAACAGCCCCATGACGAGCGGGATTCCGAAGGCGGGTCTCAGGGACGATCGCAGGGTGCAGGACCAGATGGCATAGGCCAGAAGAACCGTGCAGAACGGGATGAGGAGTTTCCAGAAGAGCGCATAGCGGATGGTTTCCGCCAGTGCGGCCTCGATGACGACCCTACCGGACCATGTCATGTAGCGCATGTGCAGGAAGGACAGCAGGCTCCGGTGATCGAGGGCATGGCGGAACATGTCGTTGTCGATGAAGATCGACCGGTTGATGTGGGCGTCGATCCAGAAGGTCGCGATCAGAAGGAAGGCGATGAAGGCGGCGTTGCGCTTAAGTGCGGCAGACATGTGACATCCTGTAGAGCGTGTGTCCTGCAATGATGTTCAGGTGTACGTCTGGGGTTAGTCCCTCAGGAATGCGGGCGATGGCGGTGAAGCCGTACCGGTTGTGAAACGCATTGCCGTCCGTATGGGTGGCGTTTGCGATGTCAGGTCGCTCCTGAAGCCTGTAGGGAATGGACACTTCCTGCGCTCCGTCTCCGGCCGTGAGGACGAAAGACGCTGTGGGGCCGGGCCAGAGATCTGACAGGGCCCAGCCGGAAACGGAGATGAATTTCGGGGTGATGTGACAGGTCTCCACGCGGGCTTTCATGGAGGGATCGTCTGCGGAGGTGAAGCTGTCCGGACTGAAGGCTCTGTGTGCTGTCCAGGCATGGCAGATGGCCAGCGTCAGAAGAAGTGAGAGGCTTATCCCGAGCACAAAGGCATGGGTCTTCAGAAGTATGAGGCTCTGATGCAGGGCATCGGGTATCTTCATCGGTCTGCTTTGGCCGTTCGGGAGAGGTCCTGTCTGCCATTCGGGCAGCAGCCTGTCCATGCGGCCTTTCGGGCTGGTATCGAGGCTTTGGCCCTGATATTTCCGGGGCTGTCTTTTTCATCCGATCGCGGCTGTGTCTGCGGTCCCGGTCGCCGGATGCCTGCCTCATGTCCGATAGTCTCGAGCCGATCCGTATTGTCGCGCTGTATCATTTCACGCCGTTCGCCGATCCTGCCGCATTGCGGCAGCCGCTGCTGGAGCTGTGCGAGCGTGAGGGGATCAGGGGGATCCTGCTGTTGGCTCGTGAAGGGATCAACGGCACGATTGCCGGGACGGATGAGGGCATGGAGCGCGTGATGGCGCATATCCGCGCACTTCCGGGCTGTGCGGATCTGGAAAGCAAGGACTCCCGTGCGCCTGAACTGCCGTTTCGCCGCATGAAGGTGCGGCTGAAAAAGGAAATCGTCACGATGGGCGAGCCGGATATCGACCCGCTTCAGGGCGTGGGGCGGTATGTGGCACCGGAAGATTGGAACGCGCTGATTTCCGACCCCGATACGATCCTGATTGATACGCGCAATGATTATGAAGTGGCGATCGGGACGTTCAAAGGCGCGGAAGACCCCAAAACGAAATCCTTCCGCGAATTTCCTGAATGGTTTCGCAAACGGCGGCAGGAACTGGAAGCGGAAGGCCGTCTGCCGAAGATTGCCATGTTCTGCACGGGCGGCATCCGCTGCGAAAAATCAACGTCCTTTGCGCGGGCGGAGGGTGTGGACGAGGTCTATCATCTCAAGGGCGGTATTCTGAAATATCTGGAGACCGTGCCCGAGGAAGAGAGTCTGTGGGAAGGCGAGTGTTTCGTGTTCGACCAGCGTGTGTCGGTGAAGCATGGGCTGGAGATCGGGACACATGATGTGTGCCATGCTTGCCGTCGGCCACTGAATGCGCACGACAAGGCCTCGCTGCTGTTCGTGCAGGGTGTGTCGTGCCCGCATTGCCACAATGAACGGACGGAAGAGCAGCGCCATCGTTATGCCGAGCGTGAACGTCAGGAAGCGCTGGCCCGGGCGCGGAAGGCTGGGCATCTGGGTGCTCGGCAGAAGTGACTGTCGAGCCGCCGCTGCGTGATGTCGTAGTATGGCGGGCGTTTCGGCTTGCGGGGCGTTATGCGCTGCTCAATGCCCTGATCGCCATCCCGTTGCATCTTTTGATTGATGCAGCGGGGTTCGGGGCAACTGGAAAATGGCAGCCGGGGTTCGGAGCGTCAGTCGTGCTGGCTGTTTTGCTGGCGCCAATTATAGAAACGGCGCTTTATTTCTGGTTGCCGATCGTGTTGGTGCGGAAGGTGTTGGGATATCGGCCCCTCACCCCATTTGTAACGTGGCTTGCCTGTGTGGGGCCGTTTTCATTCACGCATTACGGCGGCAGTCTGGGACGCAGTGCCTTGACGGCGCTTTGTACCGGTCTGGTGGGTGGGAGCTGCTTCTATTTCTGTTTTCTGACAGCGGAAAAGGAGGCGGGACTTAACCCGTTCTGGACGACGGCCCTGTGCCACGCGATGTTCAATGGCACGGTTCTGACTGCGTTTGGCGTGGCATATATTCTGGGATTCGTGTCCTGAAAGGCATTTGGCCTTTCAGGATGTGAGTCGGTTCAGGTTTTGGTTTTGTTGCGGGACCCGGCGGGGCGGCCTCTGGGCTTCTTTTCGGGAGTCTTTTCCGCTGCTTTTTCCTTAGCGGCTTTTACTTTTTTCGCGGCTGTGCGTTCGGCTTTTGGCGGTGGCAGGCTGGCGGCGAGCATGGCCTGGGTGATTTTGGTGGTTGTGACTTTTCGCGGCTGTCTGGCGCCCGGTGCGTCCAGAAGCGGGGCGAGGAAGCGGCCGGTATGGCTGGCTTTGCACGCGGCGATGTCTTCCGGTGTTCCGGCTGCGACGACCTGACCGCCGCCGTCTCCGCCTTCGGGGCCGATATCGATCAGCCAGTCGGCGGTTTTGATGACTTCGAGATTGTGCTCGATCACCAGAACCGTATTTCCCTGATCGACGAGGGTGTGCAGCACTTCAAGTAGCTTGCGGACGTCTTCGGTGTGCAGGCCGGTTGTGGGTTCGTCGAGAATATAGACCGTGCGGCCAGTGGCGCGTTTGGCCAGTTCCTTTGACAGTTTGACGCGCTGGGCCTCGCCGCCTGAAAGCGTGGTGGCCTGCTGGCCGAGGGCGACATAGCCCAGCCCGACCTGTTGCAGGATGGCGAGACGGTCGCGGATCTTGGGGGCGGCCTGAAAGAACGGCAGGGCCTCGTCCACGGTCATGGACAGGACGTCCGCGATGGATTTGCCGCGGAACTTCACTTCCAGCGTTTCGCGGTTGTAGCGCGCGCCCTTACAGGTGTCGCAGGTCACGTACACGTCCGGCAGGAAGTGCATTTCAATCTTGAGAACACCGTCGCCCTGACAGGCTTCGCAGCGGCCACCCTTCACGTTGAAAGAGAAGCGGCCTGGCTTGTAGCCGCGCGCCTTGGACTCGGGCAGTTCGGCGAACCAGTCGCGGATCGGCGCGAACAGGTCCGTATAGGTTGCGGGGTTGGAGCGTGGGGTCCGGCCGATCGGGGATTGGTCGATCTCGATGATTTTGTCGAGATTGTCCACGCCTTCCAGACGGTCATAGGGCAGCGGTGTCTGGCTCGATTTCATGAGTTGGCGGGACAGCGCCTTATACAGCGTGTCGATGACGAGTGTGGATTTGCCGCCACCCGAAACGCCCGTGACGGCGATGAAGGTGCCGAGCGGGAAATCGACCGTCAGATCCTTGAGGTTGTTGCCGCGTGCGCCGTGCAGGGTGAGCATGCCGCTGGGCTTGCGGCGTTCGGTCGGGACGGGAATGACCTTGCGGCCTGACAGATAGGCGCCGGTGATGCTGTTGGGGTTTTGGGCGACCTCGGCCGGGGTGCCGACGGCGATGACCTGTCCGCCAAGCTTGCCTGCACCCGGTCCCATATCGATCAGATAATCGGCGGCGCGGATGGCGTCCTCGTCATGTTCGACGACGATGACGGTGTTGCCGAGGCGCTTGAGGCGTTCGAGTGTGCCAAGCAGGCGTTCATTGTCGCGCTGGTGCAGGCCGATGG
This sequence comes from Gluconobacter sp. Dm-44, assembly GCF_018256175.1. Lineage (NCBI taxonomy): Bacteria > Pseudomonadati > Pseudomonadota > Alphaproteobacteria > Acetobacterales > Acetobacteraceae > Gluconobacter > Gluconobacter sp. Dm-44. Next base: position 210,446 of record NZ_JAERLZ010000002.1, read on the forward strand.
AGGGTTCATCCAGCACATACAGTACGCCCGTCAGGCCCGAACCGATCTGCGATGCCAGACGGATGCGCTGGCTTTCGCCGCCGGACAGGGTTGCCGAACCGCGCGACAGGGTGAGGTAGTCCAGCCCGACATCGTCGAGAAAGTGCAGGCGGTCCGTGATTTCACGCAGGATACGGCGGGCGATTTCGGCGCGCTGGGGCGTGAGGGTCGCTTCAACGGTGGAGAACCAGTCGAGCGCCTTGCGGATCGGCATATCCGAGGCTTCCGCGATGTTGAGGTCCTTGACCTTCACGCACAGCGCCTCGGGTTTGAGGCGTGCGCCGTGGCAGGCATGGCAGGGTTTTTCGGACTGGTAGCGCGACAGTTCTTCGCGGACCCACATGCTGTCAGTCTGGGCCATGCGGCGGCGCAGGTTCTTCAGCACGCCTTCGAACGGCTTGGTGACGATATGGACCTTCCCGCCATCGGTATAGGGAATGTCGATCGGCTCTTTGGAACCGTTGATGATGAGGTCTTGCGTGGCGGGCTGGAGGTCGGACCAGGGCGTGTGCATATCATCGCCGCAATGGCGGGCGAGAGCGGCGAGCGTCTGGTCATACCAGTCCGTGCTTGCCCCCTTCCATGGAGCAATCGCACCTTCGGCCAGCGTCAGGCTGTCATCCGGGACAATCAGGTTTTCGTCGAAATGGGTTTCGGTGCCGATGCCGTCACAGACCGGGCAGGCGCCCATCGGGGCGTTGAAGGAGAACAGGCGCGGCTCGATCTCCTCGATCGTGAAGCCGGAGACCGGGCAGGCGAAGCGCGACGAGAACACGACATGCGCCGGGGCTTCCTTCTCGCCTGCACGTTCGACTTCCTCGGCATAGGCCAGGCCGTCAGAGAGTTCGAGGGCGGTCTCGAAGCTGTCGGCGAGGCGGGATTCGAGCCCTTCCTTGACGACAATTCGGTCCACGACGACTTCGACGGTATGGCGCGTCTTGCGGTTCAGTTCCGGGGCCTCGGCGATTTCGTAGAGTTCGCCGTCGATCTTCACGCGCGTGAAGCCTTTACGCGTCAGCTCGGCCAGTTCACGCTTGCAGTCGCCTTTGCGGTCCCGCACGACGGGGGCGAGCAGCATCAGGCGCATGCCGTCGGGCATCGCCATGATGCGGTCCACCATCTGGCTGACGGTCTGCGCTTCGATGGGAAGGCCGGTCGCGGGGGAATAGGGGATTCCCACGCGCGCCCAGAGCAGCCGCATGTAATCGTGAATTTCCGTGATCGTGCCGACAGTCGAGCGCGGGTTCTTGGACGTGGTTTTCTGCTCGATCGAGATGGCCGGGGAAAGACCCTCGATGGAATCCACGTCCGGCTTGCCCATCAGCTCAAGGAACTGGCGGGCATAGGCGGACAGGCTTTCCACATAGCGCCGTTGCCCCTCGGCATAGATCGTGTCGAAAGCCAGAGAGGATTTTCCGGAGCCTGAAAGGCCCGTGATGATCGTCAGGGAATCCCGCGGGATCGTGGCGTCGATATTCTTGAGATTATGGGCGCGGGCCCCACGGACACGGATCGAATGATTGTCTGGAAAGCTCACGGAGACCCCGGAATGTGGAGAAAAGGCAGTTGTGAGATCGAACGCGCTTGAATGGCGTTGGATTGTTCCCCATTAGATGGGAACTTACGCACGTATGAAAAGAACAATTCGAGAAAATTGGTTGGGACGGGAATGGCAGGCAGCGTCAACAAGGTGATTCTGGTCGGAAATCTGGGCAAGGATCCGGAAGTCCGCAACACGCAGTCGGGGTCTAAGATCGTCAACCTGACCGTTGCGACGTCGGACACCTGGAACGATCGTCAGTCCGGGGAGCGCAAGGAGCGCACCGAGTGGCATCGTGTGGTGATCTTCAACGAGCGGACGGCGGATGTGGCCGAGCGGTTCCTGCGCAAGGGGCGCAAGGTCTATATTGAAGGCGAGCTGCGTACACGGAAGTGGACCGATCAGTCCGGTCAGGAAAAATACACGACCGAAGTCGTGATTGACCGGTTCCGTGGCGATCTGGTGCTGATCGACAGCAATCGCAGCGGTGGCGGCGATGATGGCGGTTTTGACAATGGTGGCGGCTATGGCGGGGGCAATGGCGGCGGCTTCGGCGGTGGGAGCCGTGGCGGCTCCGCTGGTGGTTCGGGCGGTGGCTTTGGCGGCGGTTCGCGCGGGAATTCCGGCGGGGCTTCTGGTGGTCGTTCGGGTGGCGGCAATGGCGGCTGGGATGCTCCGCCGGACAATGATCTCGACGATGAAATTCCGTTCTGAGTTCAGAGCCGCTTACGGTTTCTGAAGACTGAAAAACCCCGGAGGCTCAGGCCTCCGGGGTTTTTTTTGATCGTCGTGTAGACCAAAAAAAAGCCTCACCCCCGAAAGGGTGAGGCTTTTTCGTTTCAGACCGGCTGGTTTCAGGCGGTCAGGGCGACGTCTGCTTCCGACGTTGCCAGATAGGGGCCGGCGGCCAGGATCTGGATGGCGAGCATGCCGAGGCTGTTTGGCTGACGGGCCGTCAGCGGCAGCATGGCGTTACCGTTCGTCCAGCGGACTGGGGTGTTTTCCTGAACATCCCAGCCGTTAAGGTCTGCGTCCGTCAGGTGCTGATCGATGCGGATCGTGTTGCCCGAGTCGAACAGTGTGACTTCACCCACCAGAACACCGAGCTGACGACGGTCGTCCACGAACGGTCCGACCGTTTCGCTCGGGCTGGAGGTACGGGACACGATGCGAACGCCTGTCACGTCGGACGGGATCATGAACATCGCGCGACCATTGGCGGTGCGGACCTGATGGATGGTCTGGCCCGTGCTGGCGACCAGGTACAGGTTGGCGTCTTCGGTCAGAGCCGGAGCGGCAACCGTGTTCTCAAGGCCAGCTGCAATGGCACGGGCTTCGATCTCACGGAAGATCGGCTCGACCACGTCCCGGCTGACGGACAGCGGGGCTGCTGCGTCGTCATTCCAGTTGCGCTCGCGGCCACCCAGAGCAACAACGCTGCCGTCCTGACGGAAGGACTGGCGGTTGCCGGTGTCGAGGTAGCTTTCCGTCAGCATGCCGTCTGCCATGATGACCGAGTGTTCGGCCGTTTCCACATGGAAGTAGTCATAGACGGCGATCGTACGGTCATAGACCACCGAGCGGCCGTTCACGAGCATACGGGCCGGGATGAAGCCGCCATTGATGAACAGGCAGTGTTCCGGCGTGACCAGCATGTCCTTGTAAGGCACGCCCTCGGCGAGTGCGCCCTGCATGATGCGGACCGGATAACCGGCTTCCGCGTCGGCCAGACCGGCCTTGGCGATCATGTGGGAGCGGCCGGCCCAGGTGACTTTGCGCTCGACGGTTTCGCCGTTCACGAAGGCCAGAACCGTGCTGCCGAGGCGCAGGGTCTCGACGGCCACATCGCCTTCCGGCGTGCGGATCATGCTGCCTGCGAGGAAGCAGGGGCCTTCAGCTATGGCTTCGATAATAAAAAAGCCTGCCTCTGAATCTTCCGCAAGAAAGCCAGTGCTGCCGTCTTGGACGATGGTGGCGTTGGTTCTTGGAACAAAGCCGTTTGCCATATGCAGGTCGCCGAATGTCAGCAGGCGACCGTCAGCCAGCGTGATCTGAAGCGTGTAGGAGCCATCAGCGTTCGGCGTGTAGGTGGCAGCCGTCGGAGCGGAAGACACACCGGAGATGCCGAAATGCGTGTTGGCGGAGACGCCGTTGATCACGACGCTTTGGGTGTTCGATGAGTCTGTGTGCAGCAGGCCGTTAGCCTGAACGTACACCGTGTTGATCGTGTTCGGATCAACATTGATGGTATTGATGTTTTCGCCCGGAGACAGGAACAGGCTGCTGTCTTGCGAGAGGTTGAGTGTACCGCCAGAAACGGAGATTGGGTTGGTGGCAGCGCCCAGCGTTGCGTTGATCAGGTTGATCGTGCCGGCGTTGTTGACGTTGTTTGTATCGAACACGACGTTGTTGTCGTTGTTCATGATCGTGATCGTGCCGTCTTCACGGTTGACCCCGATGCCGCCGAGTTCAACCTTGGACGGGGTGTTGATCAGGATCGTGCCGCTGTTTTCAAAACCGGCCGTTGTGAAGACATAGCCGTTATAAGTGCTGCTGCCCTGCGCGGTGATTTCAAGTGTGCTGTTCTGCCAGACGCTGAGGCTACGGAGCTGGTTGTAGGACGGCGCATCGGCGACGACGACGTTCGGCGTGGTGTTGCCGACATAGCCGACGTTAACGTCAGCGTTCTGATCGCTCTGTGGTACAGCGTTACCGCTGAAGGAATCGCCTGATGTGTCCACGACATTGCCGTGGCCGTCATAGAGCGTCCAGTTTTTGGGGTCGTACCAGTCACCGCCGGTTGCGGAGCCGCTCCAGCGCCATGTGTTGCCATGGTTGTGGTAGCTGACGGCGTTGCTGCTGTACTGCGACGTGTCGCCACCGGCTGCGGCTGCTGCGCTGGCTGTGGCGGCAAGCTGCTGGTGCAGATCGCTGTTGACGTAGGAGGCCGGAGCCGTCGAGGTGCCTGCGTCTTCAATGAGCCAGCCGTTCGAGCCGTCCTGCACGATCGTGGCCTGGGCAGCAGGCGTGTAGCCGTCTGCGACATTGACCGTCGGGTAGGTGATGGCATGGCCGTTATCGAGGGTGATCGTCAGCTTGTAGGAGCCGTCGGCATTGGCTTCATACGTTGCGGAGACCGGCTTGGAGGAGCCGCTCAGGATGCCGAAATGGGTGTTCTCGGAAACGCCGTTGATGACGGTGTTCTGGACGGAGCCGCTATTGTTGGAGAAGCGATCGTTGACATACAGCGTGTTGGTGGTTGCCGGGTCAACGTTGATCGTGGAGCCTTCGCCGTACAGGTTCGCAATGAGCGTGCTGTTCTGCTGAAGGTTGATCGTGCCGCCGGAAACGCTGATGGGCGTTGCAAGGGTGCCGAGGGTCGAGTTGACGAGGTTGAGCGTGCCGTTGTTCAGTTGCCCATCGTCTAATATCACATTGCCGTCGTTGTTCAGGATCGTCAGGGTGCCGTTACCTGTTGTCACGCCGCCAAGTTCGACTTTGGAGGGGGTGTCGATAATGAGGGTGCCGTAGTTCTCAAAACCGGCTGTTGCGAAAACGTTTCCGTTTCCACCCTGTGCGGTGATTTTCAGGGTGCTGTTTTGCCAGATGCTGAGGCTGCGGATCTGGTTGTAGAGAACGGCATTGGAGACGACGACGTTCGGGGTTTCGTTTCCGGAATAGCCGACATTGACGTCAGCATTCTGCTCGCTCTGGGGAATGGGATAGCCGCTGAAGGCGTCGGAGGACGTATCAACCGGATTGCCAGCATCGGTCAGAACCCAGTTGCTGGGATCGGTCCAGTCTCCGCCCGTTGCAGAGCCAACCCAGCGCCAGACATAGTCGTGCTGATGGTAGCTTGTTTCAGTGGCGTTGTAGCTGGCGTTATCACTGCCGGCGGGCGTGATGTCGTCGGTGGTCGTATCGGCCATGATCAGATCTTTCCGAAAAATTTCCGGCACGGACTCGCCGGAGTGTGTTTGAGAATTGCTAACGGATTTGATTGCTGCTCGCAAGTTAATAAGGTGTAAATTAAATTCGTCGATTAGATAATTTTGTCATTTTTTTGTGTTGGCGATTTTTTTGTCGAATTCGCTAAATAATGTCTTCTGAACCACGAGGGTGTGTTGTGCTGGACTAGGTTGGCATGATGGTAACGCATGCGGTATGCTGGAAAAACTGAATTCTAGCGTGGTGACCTGTCTTGACCGAGCTGACCGAGCCGACTGATCTGACCCCTTCCGGTCGTCTTCCTGTGACGATCGAGGAGGAAATGCGCTCCTCCTATCTGGCCTACGCGATGTCCGTGATCGTATCGCGCGCGCTGCCGGATGTACGGGACGGTCTGAAGCCGGTTCATCGCCGTATTCTCTACGCCATGCGCGAAAGCGGCTTTACCGCTGACAAGCCCTATCGCAAGTCCGCGCGTGCGGTTGGTGACGTGATGGGTAAATACCATCCGCATGGCGACAGCTCGATTTATGACGCCATGGTCCGGATGGCGCAGCACTGGTCGATGCGCGTCAAGCTGATCGACGGCCAGGGTAATTTCGGGTCGGTCGATGGCGATAGCCCGGCGGCCATGCGTTATACTGAAGCGCGTCTGGCCAAGGCGTCGTCGTTCCTGCTGGACGATATCGACCGTGATACTGTTGATTTCCAGCCGAACTACGATGAAAGCGAGAATGAGCCGAAGGTTCTGCCGGCGGTTTTCCCGAACCTGCTCGTCAATGGTGCGGCCGGTATTGCCGTGGGCATGGCGACCAATATTCCGCCCCATAATCCGGGCGAAGTCATTGATGCCACGCTGGCGATGATTGCTAATCCGGACATCGAACTCGACGAGCTGATGCAGATCATCCCGGGGCCGGATTTCCCGACGGGCAGCATCATCATGGGGCGCAGCGGCATCCGCCGTGCCTATGAGACGGGTCGTGGGTCCATCCCGGTGCGGGCACGGGCCGAGATCGAGGAAATCCGCAAGGACCGTCAGGCCATCATCATCACCGAGATCCCGTATCAGGTGAACAAGGCCACGTTGCAGGAAAAGATTGCCGATCTGGTCCGGGCCAAGGAAATCGAAGGCATTTCCGACATCCGCGACGAGTCAGACCGATCGGGGATGCGTGTTGTCATCGAGCTTAAGCGCGATGCGACGCCGGATGTGGTTCTGAACCAGCTCTATCGTTTCACGCAGCTTCAGACGTCCTTCAGCGCCAACATGCTGGCGCTCGATGACGGCAAGCCGCGGACGATGGGGCTGAAGGACATTCTGGAAGCCTTCCTGCGTTTCCGTGAGGAAGTCATCCTGCGCCGTGCCCGCTTTGACCTTAACAAGGCACGGGATCGTGGGCATCTGCTGGTCGGTCTCGTTCTGGCTGTCGCGAATATCGACGAGGTCATCGCGCTGATCCGTGCGGCCCCGGATGCTGCGACAGCGCGTGAATCTCTGATGGCGCGCGAATGGGATGCGTCTGAAGTTATTCCGCTTCTGGAACTGATCCACGACGAAGGCAATGTCATCATCGATGGCAAGGTCCGTCTGACGGAAGCGCAGGCGCGCGGTATTCTTGAGCTGCGTCTGCAACGCCTGACGGGTCTGGAGCGCGAGAAGATCCAAGGCGAACTGGGTGAGGTGGCCGTCAAGATCGGTGAGCTGCTTCAGATCATCGAGAGCCGTCCGCGCCGGATGGAAGTCATGCGCGAGGAGCTTCTGGCGGCCCGTGCGGAAGTCGCAACCCCGCGTGCGACGGAAATTTCCGATTCACTTGGCGATCAGACCGATGAAAGCCTGATCGAGCCGGGGCAGATGGTCGTGACCATCACACGCGACGGCTTCATCAAGCGGACCCCGCTGGAGGTTTTCCGGTCGCAGAACCGAGGTGGTCGTGGTCGTACGGCCTCGGGTCGTCGTGGCGATGACGTGATTATCCGCAGCTTCAACGCACACACGCATCAGTGGGTGATGTTCTTCTCCTCGGGCGGCAAGGCCTATCGGATGAAGGTCTGGCATCTGCCGGAAGCCGCGCCGACCGCCAAGGGCCGTGCGCTGGTCAACTTGCTGCCGGAACTGGGAACGGATTCCATCACGGCCGTCCTGCCGCTGCCGCAGGACGAGGAACTGTGGGACGACCTGCACCTTGCCTTCGCGACAGCCAGCGGCAATGTGCGCCGGAACCGTCTGAGCGATTTCCGCAATATCCGTGCGTCTGGCCTGATCGCCATGAAGCTCGACGAGGGGGATTCCCTCATCGGTGTGGCGACCTGTCGTGAAGGTCAGGATGTGTTCCTCGCAACGAAGAATGCGCGTTGCATCCGCTTCCAGATTACGGATGAGACGCTGCGTGTGTTTGCCGGTCGTGGCAGCACGGGCGTGCGGGGCATCCGTCTGGGCGACGGGGATGCGGTGATTTCGCTGTGTATCCTCAATCACGTCGATGCCAGCGTCGAGGAACGTTCTGCCTATCTGCGGATGGCCAATGCCAAGCGTCGTGCTGAAAATGCGGCTCTGGAGGACAGTGCCGAAGACGAAGCCGTGTCCGGTGATGAGGAAATCGTCGAGATCACGGGCGATCTGACGCAGGAGCGTTTCGAGGAACTGGAACAGCAGGAAGAAATCCTCCTGACCGTGACGGATGGTGGCTTTGGCCGTCGTTCCTCGGCCTATGATTACCGTGTGTCGGGCCGTGGCGGCCAGGGCATCACCAACATGACTTTCTCGGCGAACCGTCGGGGCAAGGAAGTGGTGGGTACCCTGCCGACGCTTGATGGCACGGACGTTATGCTGGTCACGGATACCGGGCGTCTGATCCGTCTTCCGGTGTCGCAGGTCCGCGTCATGGCGCGTCAGGCCAGCGGCGTGACACTGTTCCGTCTGAATGACAGCGAAACCGTCATCTGTGTCTTCCCGGTTCTGGAAGATGACACGGAAGAGGGCGATGCCGACGAGACTGTGGTCTCTGAAGCTCCCGCCGCAGGTGATGATGCTGCACCTGACGCCTGAGGCGCGGACGGATCCGCGTGTCGGGTTTTATCCCGGCACGTTCGATCCGGTCACGTTCGGGCATCTGGACATCATCCATCGGGCGTCTGCGCTGTTCGACCGGCTGCTGGTCGGGGTGGCGGTCAATGAAGGCAAGCAGCCGCTTCTGGATCTGGAGGCGCGGCTCTCGGCTCTGCGGCGTGAGGTGGACAAGCTGCCGCATGGGGAGCGGATCGAGGTTGTTGGCTTCGATACGCTTCTGGTGGATGCCGTGCGTCAGGCCGGGGCGGGCACGGTTGTGCGCGGGCTACGTTCGGGGGGCGATTTCGATTACGAAAGCCAGCTTTCTGGCGCTTTGCGTCGTCTGGCCCCGGAAATCGAGACGGTTTTCTTGCTCTCTTCCGAAGAACATCGCAGCACAGCCAGTCGCATCGTGAAGGAAATCGCGCGGCTGGGGGGAGATATTTCACCCTTCGTCAGCGAAGATGTTGCACATATCGTCTTGTCGAAACTGGGCCGAGGGCCGACATAGGAACCTTCAACGATTTCTGGAAGGTTCCAAGATGTCCGATACTGCAGTGCCCGACGGCAACAAGCTGGTTTTCGAGCTCAAGACTGGCAAGGTGGTCATCGAGCTGCGCCCCGATCTGGCGCCTCTGGCCGCCGAGCGCCTCAAGCTGCTGGCCAGTGAAGGCTTCTATGATGGCGTGAAGTTCCATCGCGTGATCGAAGGCTTCATGGCACAGGGCGGCGATCCGACGGGAACCGGCACGAGCGGCAGCTCTTATCCGGACCTCAAGGCCGAGTTCACGAATGCCGCCAAGTTCGAGCGTGGCACGGTCGGCATGGCCCGCACGATGGCCCCGAACTCTGCCAACAGCCAGTTTTTCATTATGTTCGCTGCCAGTCCGCATCTGAACGGTCAGTACACGATCGTTGGTCAGGTCACGGAAGGCATGGAATATGTGGACCAGCTCAAGCGCGGTTCCGGCGCAGGTGGCGTGGTCAAAGACCCCGACATCATCGTCAAGGCCTATGTCGAAGCCTGAATCCTGCCTGAAAGCGGATTTTACGAAAGCCGGTGCAGTGATGCGCCGGCTTTTTTTGTTGCGATCTTCGGTGTGCAGGGGGTGTTTTCTAAAGAAAAAGGCGCCCTGTAACGGGGCGCCTTTCCTGTAGGAGGATTTCAGAAGCTGGCGTTGATCCGGCCGTAATAGTAGCCGCCGGTGATGGGAACCTGCAGAGAGAACTGGTCGTAGATCTGGGCGCCGCGGGAGTTGTTGATCTGCGGAACGCGACGGGGGCGGACGTTGAAGACGTTGTTCGCACCGATCGCCAGATGCCAGTGGCTGTTGAAACGGTAGCCGACTTCGATATCGGTCAGCCAGCGCGGCGTATTCTTGAACTGCGCAAAGCAGCTGTTGGAATAGGCCAGCTTGCCGCCGCTCGGGCAGGTGAGCGTCTTGTCCGTCCAGTCAGAGTAGGTCAGCATGTCCGTGGTCTCACCGTAACGGGTCTGGCGCACGTTGAGGTCCCATTTTCCGATCGTATAAAACGCGTTCAGGATGATCTTGCTGCGCGGATAGGCGGTCGTGATGTAGCCGATGTTCTGCGCGTTCAGCAACGGATTGCCGTTGGTATCTGTTCCGTTGTGGTGCAGACGCGTCCGGTTCAGGTCCAGCGCCATACTGAGGTTCAGGTTGCCGGCATTGTGGAAGCGGAACATGTAGTCCGCCTTGATGTCGAGGCCTTGCGTGCGGGTGCTGGCGCCGTTGGTCATGTAGTAGGCGGAGACGTTGTCGAGCGTGATGCTGTTCAGAGGCAGGGAATATCCCATGGCTTCGATGGCATCGACGGCGGGCTGACCGTTGACGGTACCACCGCCCACGATGCGGTCACGCAGATTGATCTGATAGACGTCTGTTTCGACATGGAAGTTCTTTACGGGCTCCAGGACGATGCCACCGCTGGCACTGACGGAGCGTTCCGGCTTCAGGGCGCTGGCACCCAGAATGCGGGCGGCTGTTGAGTTGACGGGCAGCAGGCCGGAGGCGCCGGTCGGGTCCACGTTCATGGCGCTATAGTGCTGTTCGGCCAGCGTCGGCGCGCGGAAGCCGGTGCTGATCGTGCCACGGATCGCGATGCGTTTGCTCACGTCGTAGCGGGTCGAGACCTTACCGTTTTCCGTGTTGCCGACATCCGTGTAGTGCTCGAAGCGCCCTGCGAAATCGAGATCCCAGTGCGGGAGCGGGTGAAAGTCGCCATCGACATAGGCGGCCCAGATGTCACGGCTCCAGTTGCCGGCGCTGTTGGGGCCGAGACCGGCATAGCCCTGCGTGCCGCCCAGTTCATAGGAGGGCGGGGTGCCTGCCTTGATCTCATAGGTTTCGAGGCGGTGTTCGCCACCGAAGGCCAGCGTCATGGGCACGACGTTGGCGATATTGAAGTGGCGGCGGAAGTCCAGATTGTTGGTCCACTGTGCCATACGATAGGTTTCAGCACGCGTCGTGTTGGGGGACCAGCCGCAACCATCGGTGGAATAATAGGCCGAGCCCGGAACTGTGGAGCATGTGCTGGCCAGCATACCGGTATTGACGGTGTTTTTGTTGCCGATTTTGTTGCCATCGGCGCCGTATGTGGTGCTCAGATCCCAATCGAAGCCCAGAAAGTTGTCGCCCTTGAGGCCCAGCGTGGCGGCGTAGTCGTTCTCTTCCGAGGTTTCGAGCGGGGAGAAGCCAGCCGGATACATGCTAGGCGCGATGACGGGCGTGCGGTAGTTTTCATACGCTTCGCCATGGCGGTGCATATAGGTGATGAGGCCGTAGAAATTTACGCCTTCGGTAATGGTCTTGCCGAAATCGATGGCGAGGCTTTCGCGGGTTTCTTCCGGCGTGCTCATGATTTTGTTGGAATTGGTCGGCACGTTCATCGCATTCGGAACGATACCGTTATAGTAGCCCGTCGTGGTGGCGTTGGTGGGCCAGCTTCCGATCAGGCGGTGGTCCCGCGCGCCGACGACCATGTGATCCGTGTGATAGACTTCGCCGCTGAGATGCAGGTAGCCGTCGCTGCCCCATTTTACGCCGCCATCAGCGCCGACCTTGTACTGCCAGCCATCGCCATTATAGGCGTTTGCGCCGGTCTGCACGGAGGTCTGCATGCCGTGGGCCTGTTTTTTGGTGATGATGTTCACCACACCGGCAATGGCGTCCGAGCCGTACATTGCAGCCGCGCCGTCTTCGAGCACTTCGATATGGTCGATGGCGTTTGCGGGGATCGTGTTCAGATCGGCGCCGGTGGAGCCGAACTGCGGGCCTGCATCGGCGGTGATGTTCGCCGTGTTGTGGCGGCGCTTGCCGTCCACCAGAACCAGCACTTCGTTCGGGCCGAGGCCGCGCATCTGGATGGAGGATGTCAGGGCTGCGGAATCCGCACCCATCGCCACCACGTTGATGGAAGCATAGGTCCGGGTCAGGGCGTCCGAGAGGTTCAGCATGCCCGAACGGCGGAGCGTCGCGGCAGAGACCACGGTGACGGGGGACGTGCTTTCACGGGCTTTGCGGTTCGTCGCGTGGGTGCCGGTGGTGACGTTGATCGTCTCAGCTTCACCCGCGAAGTTGACGTCGGTCTTTTTCTTGCGTGGTGCGGCAGTTGCAGTTTTCGCGACTGGAGTATTGGCGGGATGTGCAGTTGCGTGCGTGCTGCTGCCGGTCCGGGTGCTGTGGTGACGGACAGGATGAGGGGTTGTCGTCGCGGCGAAAGCGGACAGACACGGCATGACAGAAAAGGCTGTTGTCACGAGCAGGGAGATGCGGTGCCGGGATTTCATTATTACTCTTTGTACCTCCATAAGACACCGCCCTTGGGTTCAGCGGGGGGTTAGAAAGAGTAATGACAAAAACTTGTTACGGGAAAGTAGCAAAAATGATTTTTGAAACTGTTTTTCTCCCTGTTGCAGGTTGGCAACAAAAATATTTTACGGTTCGGGTTGGGGAAATTAAATTCCAGATTGGTGTTTTCTGGAGAAATATAGAATTGTTCGTTTCGGTGATGTTTGTAGGGACCGGTTCTGGGTCCGAATTTATGTTATTTGGCCGTATCGGATGAGATCGTGGGGGAAGAAAAAAGCTGTGGCCGGTCCTGTTTGGCATGGATATCGCCGATGGCCTCAATCAGTCGTCCAGACGTACGGTCCGGTTGCGCTTGATTCCCGCCCGGTGGGACTTCCCGTCCAGACGGCGCTGTCTGGCGGCCTTTCCGGGGCGTGTGGCGACGCGGAACGCAGGGCGATGGGCGGCTTTCCGGATCAGTTCTGCCAGACGCTCAATGGCGTCTTCGCGGTTGCGCTGTTGTGTCCGAAAGCGACGTGCAGTGATGATGATTTCGCCATTCTGCGTGGCCCGGCTCCCGGCCAGTTCGATCAGGCGGGTTCTGATCCGGTCTGGCAGGGCGGGAGATCGTGCGGCGTCGAAGCGGAGCTGTGCGGCCGTCGCCACCTTGTTGACGTTCTGACCGCCGGGGCCTGACGCCAGAATATAGGTCACTTTCAGTTCGTCGTCTTCGAGAGCAAGGCCGGGAAGAATCTGGATGGGCATCTGTTTCTTCCTTTCGGGGTTGAGAGACGAAGTGTGTGGCGCCCATAGCCTCTTTTGCGAGGAGAGACCATGTCCGGAGAGGCGCTGGGCCTGTTTTTCGCGGTTGTGAGGTTGACGCCCTATAGGTTGTGGGGTAGCCAGCGTGCGGATGAACCGGTAGCTCAGTTGGTAGAGCATTCGACTTTTAATCGAATGGTCCTGGGTTCGAGTCCCAGCCGGTTCACCATTTTTCCCGAAAAGAGCAGATGCCCCTACATCCAACAGCGATCCGCTGGTGGTCTGTCGGGATTTTGCGGCCTATGATGTCGCAACAGGCTGATACGCAAGGAAAATGCTGATGATGCGGGTTCGGATTGGGATAGCGCTTGGACTTCTGGCGGCGCTGGCGGCGTGTGGGCCGGATTATGGCGGGCAGGGCTCACGGCAGTTCCGTGGTGATGATTACGGGAATGTGGGCGCGGGCCGCAGCAGCTATGGCTATCAGGGCGGCCCGACCTGAGGTTTTTCCTTTTTGGGGTGGTTCAGGACAGAGCGTCCTGAACCAGTTTTTCCTGCTGGGCGGCGTGCACGCCCGGTAGTCCGGTTGCGGGCGAGGCGGCGCTCTCGCGGCCTGCATAGTCCGGGCGCTGTACACGATGTTCGCAGGCGCGCAGGGCGCGTTCGATGCGACGGTCTACGAAAATCCAAGCCCCGTTATTGAGGGGCTCTTCCTGACACCACACGACCTGTTCTGCGTCCGGATGGCGGGCGAGCTGCTCCATGAGTGCATGATGCGGGAAGGGATAGAGCTGTTCCAGGCGGATGATGGCGACGTCGTCAAGGTTCTGGCGCGCACGTTCGGCGACCAGATCGTAATAGACCTTGCCAGTACACAGAATGACGCGACGTGCGCCTTCTTCTTTGGCCGGGTCTGCGATGACGGGCTGGAAACGGGTGTGCGGGCCCATTTCGTCCAGCATGGACACCGCATCCTTGTTGCGGAGCAGGGATTTGGGTGTGAAAACGACCAGCGGCTTGCGGCATCGGCGTGCGATCTGGCGGCGCAGGGCGTGGAAATAGTTGGCGGGTGTGGTGATGTTGCATACGCGCATGTTGTTTTCGGCGCAAAGCTGAAGGATGCGCTCGGGGCGGGCTGAGGAATGTTCCGGGCCACCGCCTTCATAGCCGTGCGGCAGCAGCAGGGTCAGGCCGGAGGTCCGCAGCCATTTGGTTTCGCCGGATGCGATGAACTGGTCGAGGATGATCTGCGCGCCGTTGGCGAAATCGCCGAACTGCGCTTCCCACAGAACGAGAGCTTCCGGATCGCCGAGGGAATAGCCGTATTCGAAGCCGAGAACAGCATATTCCGAGAGCGGCGAATTCCAGATGTTCAGCGGGGCCTGATGGGGCGCGATATGGGTCAGGGGCGTGTCTTCGCGGCCGGTGTCCTGATCGAACAGCACCGCGTGACGCTGGCTGAACGTGCCGCGACGGCTATCCTGACCTGACAGGCGGACGGGGTGGCCGTCCATGGACAGGGTGCCGAAAGCGAGGGCTTCCGCCGTGGCCCAGTCGAGTGGGCCGCCATCGACGACGGCCTTGCCGCGCGCTGTGATCTGCCGGGCCAGACGGGGGTGGACGGCCAGACCTTCAGGGATCGTCCCGATGGCGTCCCCCACATCCCGCAGGCGGCGGAGCGGCACGCCGGTCATGGGCTGGATGCGGTCCTGCTCGTCCTGCAGGCGTGTCGGATCTTCGGGGCCGTCGAGCCAGTCCGTGCTGTTGGGTCGATAGGTTCTGGAGGTTTCGAACTGTTCTTCCAGACGGTTCTGGAAGTGGTTCCACATCTCCTCGACTTCGGCCGCGGTCATGACGCCCGTGCGGGTCAGGTGCTGGGCGTAGAGGCTGCGTGTCGTGGGGCGGGACTGGATGGCGTGGACCATCGCGGGCTGCGTGAAGGCGGGTTCGTCGGCTTCGTTATGGCCGTGACGACGATAGCAGACGACGTCCAGCACGATGTCGGACTGGAAGGTGCGGCGCCATTCATGTGCCAGAAAGGCGCAACGGGAGACGGCTTCGGGATCGTCGCCATTGACGTGCAGGATTGGTGCCTGAACGGATTTGGCGATGTCGGTATTGTGGATGCCCGAATGGGCGTCGGACTGGACGGTGGTGAAGCCGATCTGGTTGTTGATGATGACGTGGACCGTGCCGCCCGTCCGGTAGCCTTCCAGCTTGGACAGGCTCAGGGTTTCGTACACGACGCCCTGACCGGCGAAGGCAGCGTCGCCGTGGACGAGAATGCCCAGATGATGCTGGCGGTCGTGGTCTTTTTCACGGTCCTGATCGGCACGGACGCGGCCCAGAACGACGGGGTCCACCGCTTCCAGGTGTGATGGGTTGGGCAGGAGCGAAATGCGGACGGTATGGCCCGCATGTTCGAGCGTTGTGGCGGTGCCGAGATGGTATTTCACATCGCCCGAGCCCTGAATGGTGTCGGGCTTGAAGGCGGTGCCTGCGAATTCGCTGAAAATGGCGGCAAACGGCTTGCGCAGGATGTTGGCCATCACGTTCAGACGGCCGCGATGGGGCATGCCGAGCGAGACAGAGCGCACGTCGTCCTGTGCGGCAGCGTCAATCAGGGTGCGCAGGGCGACGATGACGCTCTCGCCACCTTCAAGGCCGAAACGGCGCATGCCCATGAAGCGCTTCTGACAGAACTGCTCGAAGGCTTCGGCGCGGGTGAGGGCGAGGAGGAGGCGCTTCTGGTCCAGCGAGGGGCCGGGAACAGGGTTTTCAAGACGCTCGATCCACCACTGGCGCTGGGCGGGGTCCTGAAGATGCATGAACTCGGCGGCTGTGGTGCCGCAATAGGCACGTCGCAGACGGGCGATCAGGTCTCGGTCGGCACCGGGCGGGTTCAGTTCGGCAATGTCGGGAACGGGTGCCAGACCAAGCGGGTCCAGCTTTGCGATGGAATGTCCGCGCAGGCGATAGGCGAATTTCAGGCTCTCGGCGCTGGCGTCGGTTTGCTCCGCTGTTTCCGGGGGTAGGCGGTCGGAGCCGAGGGTTTCGAACAGGGCGGCGAAAGCCGTATCCACGGATGACGGGTCGTGCTGCCAGCGTGTGTGCAGCTCCGCCAGATAGACGGTGTTCTCGCCGTTGATGGCGTCCCGGTCATCGCGATGGTCGCCCATGAACTCGTTCTCCTGTCTCCCCGGCTCCTGTGACGTGATGGGAACCGGGGCCTGTCTTTTGGCCGCGTACTCTTCAGAGACCGAATCCGCGTTTCATGGCGTCGATGCGGCGTGCGATGGAGCGGGTGGCGACCGGGGTGTCTGTCTGGTCGAAGATATGGCAGGCGCCGGGCACGATTTCCAGTTCTACTGAAACGCCCTGATGGATCAGGCGCCGCGCGTAGGCGAGGTCTTCGTCCAGAAACAGGTCCAGCGCGCCCACGGACAGATAGGTCGGCGGCAGATCGGACAGGTCGGTGGCGCGGGCGGGCGCGGCGTAGGGCGAGACGTCAGCCGAGCCGGGCGCTACGGGGTTGAGGAGGGCCGTCCACATGAAGGTGTTGCTGGCGCGGGTCCACAGGAACTCGCCTCCGACCGGGGAAGCGTTGGGCTGACCCGTCGTCGTGCGGTCGTCGAGCACGGGGTAGACGAGATTCTGGAACAGGAGCGTCGGGCCCTCGCGGTCCCGGGTGAGGAGGGCCAGTCCGGCTGCGAGCCCGCCGCCCGCGCTTTCACCGGTCAGGCCGAGGCGGGAGGCGTCGACTCCGAGCGTGTCGGCGTTGCGCGTGATCCAGCAGAGGGTCGTGTAGGCATCTTCAATGGCTGCCGGAAAGGGATGTTCCGGGGTGAGGCGGTAATCCGGGGAAATGACCACGCAGTCCAGATCCTGTGCGAACTGGCAGAGCTGGGTGGCGGTGAGTTCGGGCTGGCCAGCGAAATAGCCGCCGCCATGCAGGTGCAGAAGGACCGGGCGTGGCGCGGTTGCGTCCTTGCGGGGGCGGACGCTCAGGAGGCGGAGGGCGGGCGCGGTGTCCGTGGCGGGGATGGTCAGGCGCTCAAGGATGACGGGATAGTCTTCGGCTTGGAGAAAGGACTGTCCGGCGGCCTGTTCCAGTCCGCCGCGGAAGGCGGGGAGGGAATCCGGCGAGAGATCGACGGTCGGGATCTCTTCAAGGAGCGGAAGAAGTTCGGGGAGGACGAGGGTCCGGGTGTTCATGGGCGTCACCTTGCACAGGGGAGGCAGGAAAACCATCTGTACGCCCAGTGGTCGGACGGCTTGAAGGCAAAAATCTGTTCGCCTTGCCGCAAAGTTGCCGCAACTTTTAATGCCCGAGAGTCGTCTTGTTAACCGACCGGTCCTGAGCCGGCCTTGTTGGATGGGAGTTTCGCTGATGCGTGCTCTGCTGTTGCTTGCAGTTCTGACGGGAAGTGGTCTGGCGCTGACGGATCTGTCGGCGGGAGCACAGGAACTGCGTCCGAATGATCTTTCCGCGCATTCTGTTCTGGCGGATGATGTGGGGCAGTCGGGAGTGGATCATCGGACGCTGGAATGCCGAACGGATCCGCGTCTGCTTCATACCGTGTGGGACGGGAGGATTTCGTCCCTGCCGGGGCCACATGTCTGCACGGGCGGGGCGAACCGTCTGGGGGCAGGATATGTCCGTTATCTGGCGACGAGCCGGATGGTAAGGGCGCATAAGCCGCTGCGGGGGTAATATTCTTTCGTAAAAGGCAGGTCTCACATGTGTGGAATAGGCCTTGTCGCCGACGTGGGCCGCGTCTAGCCTTCCGCGCCATGAGCAGGATTTCTCTTGATTATGATGCGTTCGAGAGCGCACCCGTTGCGGAAAAACCGTTTCCGCATCTGGTAGTGCCGCATTTCATCGGCAACGATGACCTGAAGGCGGTTGTCTCCGATCTGCCGGAAATGAAATCCGGTGGCTCCTTTCCGCCGGAAGCCCTGAAGCTGACGCCGCGTGTTGCGGGCATGATTGCGGACTTGCAGGGGCCGAAGCTCAAGGCGCTGGTGGCGGAGAAATTCGGGCTGGATCTGGCGGAAGCGCCGACCATGCTGACGGTGCGCGGGCGCACGCGGGAAAAGGACGGGCGGATCCATCGGGATTCCGAGGCCAAGCTGGTCACGATCCTGCTGTATCTCAATCCGCGCGGCGAGGACTGGGCCTCGCGCGATGGCTGTTTGCGGTTGCTGAACGGGCCGGATGATGTCGAGGATTTCGATGTTGAGGTGACACCCGCGGAAGGGACGCTTCTGGTGTTTCCGAACGGTCCGGCCACCTGGCACGGACATCGGCAGTTTGTCGGAACGCGCTATGCGATCCAGCTCAACTATATGGCGACGGGGCGCAAGGCCCGCTACGAACTGCGGCGGCACCGTCTGTCGGCGCTTTTAAAGCGTCTGCCCTTTTCGGGCTGATTTTCAGGGAACGGGAAAAGATCATGGGTTATCGGGTTGCGGTTGTTGGCGCCACGGGTGCGGTCGGGCGCGAACTGCTGCGAATTCTGGCGGAGCGGGAATTTCCGGTCGATGAGGTTGTGGCGCTGGCCTCGCCGCGTTCGGCAGGGCGCGAGATTTCCTTCGGGGACAAGACGGTCCTGAAGGTTCAGAACCTTGAGACGTTCGATTTCAAGGGCTGGGATATTGCGCTGTTCTCCCCGGGCGGTTCGGTTTCGGCTGTTTATGCGCCCAAGGCTGCGGCTGCCGGATGCGTCGTGATCGACAACACGTCCCATTTCCGTATGGAGCCGGGGATCCCGTTGATCGTGCCGGAAGTGAACGCCGCCGCCATCGGCAAGGCGAGCCGGGGCATCATCGCCAACCCGAACTGCTCTACCGCGCAGATGCTCGTGGCGCTCAAGCCGCTGCATGACCTGTTCCGGATCAAGCGGATCGTGGTTTCGACCTATCAGGCCGTTTCAGGCGCAGGCAAGGACGGGATGGACGAGCTGTTCGCCCAGACCAAGGGCACCTTCGTCAACGATCCGCCGACGGTCGCTCAGTTCACCAAGCAGATTGCCTTCAATGTCATTCCCCATATCGACCGTTTCATGGACGACGGTGCGACCAAGGAAGAATGGAAGATGGCCGTCGAAACCCGTAAGATCATGGACCCGGACATCAAGGTTCTGGCGACCTGCGTGCGCGTTCCGGTGTTCATCGGTCATTCCGAAGCCATCAGCATCGAATGTGAAAAACCGGTCGATCTGAAGAAGGCCCGCGAAGCGCTGCGTAAGGCGCCAGGTGTGATTCTGCGCGATGAGCGCGAAGACGGCGGCTATGTCACGCCGATCGAATGTGTGGGCGAGGATGCGACGTATGTGTCGCGTCTGCGGATTGATCCGTCGGTCGAGAACGGTCTGGCGCTGTGGTGTGTGTCCGACAATCTGCGCAAGGGTGCAGCCCTCAATGCGGTTCAGATTGCGGAAAGCATTGTGGAGCAGGGGCTTTTGAAGGACGGGCAGCTTTTCCGTCGCAATGAAATTCCGGACGAAGACGAAGCCGAATGACAACGTCCCGCACAGAGACGGTTCTTGCGATCAATGAGGATATCGAGCGTCTGCCGCTCGATGCTCTTCTGGACCGGCTTCTGACGTCGCAGAAGGCGGCGCTGGATCGGGTTGGTGAGGCATTGCCGTCCATCGAACGCGCCGTCGAGGCGGCTGTGCCGCGGCTTCAGGCTGGAGGGCGGCTGGTCTATGCGGGGGCCGGGACGTCCGGTCGTATCGGTTTGCAGGATGGCGTGGAACTGACGCCGACCTTTGGTGTCGCGCCCGAAAAGCTGGTTCTGCTGCTGGCCGGTGGGGCCGGGGCTACGACACAGGCGGCGGAAGGCGCGGAAGACCGGGAAGATCAGGCACGGCTTGATTTGCTGGATTATCATCCGACCGAACACGACGTGGTGATCGGTGTCGCGGCCAGCGGCAACACGCCATACACCTGTGCGGCTGTCCAGCTCGGACGGGAAGTCGGAGCCCTGACGATCGGCGTGAGTGGCAACCCGGAGTCGCGTCTGTTGCGGGAAGCGGAGTTCGGAATCTGCATCCCGACGGGAGCCGAGGTTCTGGCCGGTTCGACACGGATGGCCGCCGGAACGGCGCAGAAAGTCACGCTGAATCTGTTTTCCACCGCGCTGATGACGCGTCTGGGGCATGTCTATCGTGGGCGCATGGTGGATATGCGCATTAGCAACGACAAGCTTCAGGTGCGCGCGGAACGTATGGTCATGGAACTGGCCGGAGGAACAGCCGAAGAGGCGCGTGAGGCTTTGAAACTCGTGCAAGGAAACACGAAACGGGCCGTTCTGCTGCGGCACGGCGTGGCTCTGGCGGAGATCGAGCCGCTTCTGGAGCGGTGTCAGGGCAATCTGCATCTGGCGCTCGCCGGGCTTTGAACGCTGCGGCCAACGCGGGCGCGACCGGGATGGTCTGGGCGCTTGGACTGATGAGCGGGACGTCTCTGGACGGGGTGGATGCCGCTCTGATCGAAACGGATGGCGTGCGAATCGGGCGCATCGGGCCCTCTTTGACACTGCCCTACAGCCCGGAACTTCGGGCCAAAACGCGGTCGCTTCTGGATCGTGCGGCGGGTCTGGCGGAGGATGATCCCGACGTTCTGGCGATCGCCCGGGATCTGACTTTGCAGCATGTGGAGGCGGTGCGTCTGTTGCGGGAGCAGGCACCGGATCTGGAGCCTGCGGTGATCGGGTTTCATGGTCAGACGATCCTGCATCAGCCGGAACTGGGCCGAAGCTGGCAGATTGGGGATGCCCGGCTCCTTCAGGAGCGGTGCAACGTTCCAGTCGTGTACGATTTTCGAGCCCGGGATCTGGAAAATGGCGGGGAAGGCGCGCCGTTGGTTCCTGTGTTTCACGCCGCTCTGCTTGGGCAGGAAAGTCGTCCTGTTGCGGTTCTCAATATTGGTGGCGTCGCCAATGTGACGGTTCTGGGAGCGCAGGATCCGGCCGGGGAGCGAGGCGTGTGGGCCTGTGATACCGGGCCGGGAAATGCGCTTCTGGACGACTGGGCGCTCCAGCATACGGGCCAACCCTGTGATTTCGGTGGCGCGCTGGCAGCCGCGGGAACGGTCTGTCAGGATGTTCTGGAAGCACTTCTTGCGATGCCATATTTTGCGCGTCCTATGCCCAAATCACTCGACAGGTTGAGTTTTCATCCCGAAGCCATGGCGTTGGTGCGGGATCTGTCTGCGGAAGATGGTGCAGCGACTCTGGCGGCTTTTACGGTTGAATCCGTGGCCCGAACGGCGTTTCCGGTGAGGCCGGAACTGTGGTTTGTGGCGGGAGGCGGGCGTCACAATCCGGTCCTGATGGATGGACTGAACCGGCGGCTAGGGCCTGTGGCATCCGTGGACACTCTGGGATGGGACGGGGATGCTCTGGAAGCGCAATGTTTCGGCCTTCTGGCCGTGCGCTATTTGCGCGGGCTGCCGTCCTCCTGGCCGGGGACGACCGGGGTGAGGCAGCCCTGTCTTGCAGGAAGGACTGTCTGACGGCCCTTCCCACGGTCTGATGGCAATCAGACGGAGGCGAGTTCCGGCCAGCCTGTTTCCGGGCGGTCGAGATGCTTCAGCAGGTCGTGGTCCGGCGTATTGACGAGATCCTTGACCAGCGTCTTGAAGAGCTTCTTGGTGGTCGGCTTGTCGAGATGTTCGCGGATCTCGTGTGAAGCCTGCGGAGGAGCGACAAGTAGAATACCTTCGACAGCGCTGCTCTGTGCGGCCTTGTTGATATGGGCGGCCAGATCGCGGGTGAAATGCACCTTGAGCTGCTCCCGCGGGTTTTCATGCGGAGCTTTGATGGACGCGACGTCCTTTTCCGCACTGGAGCCTTTATGCAGGTCAAAGGTTTCGATGGTCCGGAGCTGTGAGCCTTCAAGACGCAGAAAACGGGCTTTTTCGCCGTCAGCAACAACGTAAATGACGGGGTCCTGTGTAGCCATGTCTGGAAATCCTTAATCAAAATCGGACGATGCGTCTGTAACCCCTCTGAGATGGGATGGTTGCGTAAAGCTGCCAAGGTGATGCAGAGTCGTAGGTGCTTAAGGTATTGAAAAAAGGAGATTATTTCATTTTTTTGAATGTTTTTTGAAGAATTTCGATTTTTTTCTTGAAATGCAGAAGAGATGTGCTCAATCTCTGAATTGAGCTTACCGGAAAATCTTTTCCAAAGGCTCAAAGGAGGCAAGTATGGCTCTGACGAATACTCTTCTGCCGTATGTTGGTCCGATGGCTGCCGCAGTTGCGGTGTGTGCCTATACTCTCCTGCAAGGGGTGCGGAAACCGGATGTTTCCTATGCGAAAGTAAGGCACCGACGATAGCGTCCCGCAAGGGACGCGTATCTCCAGACGTTTTCCCTCTTTACCTGAATGCGTGCCCGGTTCCACAGTAGAGGGCACCATGGCTTTCTTACATAAAACCCCCCGCATCACCCCTCCGCCAGAAGGCAGGACGGGTGTTCTTCTGATTAACTTAGGGACGCCTGACGATACAGGCTATTTCTCAGTCAGAAGATATCTCAGCGAGTTTCTCTCTGACCGTCGCGTCATCGAGAGTCCTCCTCTGATCTGGCAGCCCATTCTTCAGGGCATCATCCTGACAAAACGTCCTTTCGCCAGCGGCGCGAATTATGCGCGGATCTGGGATCGGGACGAAAATGCTTCTCCGTTGCGTGTTTATACGCGCAGGCAGGCCGAAGGGCTTGCTGAGCGGTTGAGGGCTGATGGTGTGCCGGTGGAATGGGGGATGCGTTACGGTCGCCCTTCCGTTGCAAAAGCGCTGGAAAGCCTGATGGACCAGGGCTGTGACCGGATCGTCAGCATTGCGCTTTATCCGCAGTATTCCGCAACCACGACCGCCACGGCCAATGACCAGCTTTTCCGTGCGCTTATGCGCCTACGCCGGCAGCCAGCCGTTCTGACAGTTCCGTCCTTTCCGGATCACCCTGCTTTCATCCGTGCCCTTGAGACGTCAGTTCAGGACACGCTGGCGGAACTGTCCTTCAAGCCGCAGCAGATTGTTGCGTCGTTTCATGGCCTTCCCAAAACCTGCATCGAAAAGGGTGATACGTACCGCGACGAATGTGAGCGGACGATCGCCGGACTGCGGACGGCTCTTGGACTGAGTGAGGCGCAGATGCCTCTGACGTTCCAGTCCCGCTTTGGACCGCTTGAATGGATCCAGCCCTATACGGCGCCCTTCGTCAAAGCTCTTCCGTCACAGGGCATTACGAAGATTGCCGTCATCATGCCGGGCTTCATGACGGACTGCATTGAAACGCTGGATGAAATCGGGAACGAGCTTCGGGAAGAATTCATGGAAGCAGGGGGCGAGGAGTTTGCTCTCGTGCCCTGCCTGAACGACTCGAAAGGCGCGATTGATCTTCTGGAAGAGCTTTCGCGTTCTGCTTTGGCGGGTTTTCAGCGCCGTTGAGGCTTGCGGACTTCTGAACCTTCTGAAAACCCACCCGATGACGGGTGGGTTTTTTTTTGCTTGCATCGCGCGCAGCTTTTTCCTACAACTGTGGCACTGAGCCATTAAACGTTATTGATTACTGGTTCAAAAAATAATTTCAGGTCAAAAAATTTTAGAAAGGCTGCTTCCACAAGAAGCGGCCTTTTTTGTTGCGCATTTTAGAAACAAGACATGTTTTTCTGCGTGAAAATTACGGCTCAGTACAGGACTTGATCTTTTTATTCGGACGTTTCTCCAGCATCCGGGCCTGAAACAAGGGTTCGGATGCTGGCTTGCGTCTGGCTTTTCTCTTTTCAGCTACAGGAAAACTCATGAACGCTGTTTCCAGCACGCAGAGCGCAGTCCATTCCGGTTCGCGCTGGACGATCGCTGATGCGATGAAGATCCGTACCGATGATCCGACCACGACCATGCCGGTCATCGACTATGCGTTTCCCGTCATCGATTCTGATGTGTGGCAGTGGGACACCTGGCTGCTGCGCGACATTCACGGCAAGACCGTCACCTTCAAGGGCTGGTACGTCATGTTCGCCCTCGTTGCTGACCGCGCCGCCACCGGCGATACGGCCGAGGGTTGGCACAGCCGCAACGATTATTCTTACATCGGCTTCTATTACAGCCGCACCGGCAATGGCGCGGACTGGAAGTTCGGTGGTCGCGTTATCAAGGAAGGCGCAAATTCCCGCAGTTGGGAATGGTCCGGCTGTGCCGTCATGCGCGAGAACAGCGCCAATACGGTCGATCTGTTCTATACTTCCGTCAACGATACGCCGTCCGAGTCTGTTCCGTCCTACACGACGGGCCGCATTCTGGCAGATGCCACCGGAGTCTGGTTCGAGGGCTTCGATGTCTGCACGGACATGTTCCAAGCAGACGGTGTGAACTACGCCAACATCGTCGAAGATGCCTACTGGGATTTCCGCGATCCGCATATTTTCCGCAATCCTGACGACAACCAGATCTATGCCCTGTTTGAAGGCAATGTTCCGGGCATGCGCGGAAACTTCACCATCGGTTCCGACGAGATGGGTCCGGTTCCGCCTGCCACGACCGTTCCGGCTGGCGCGCAGTATGGCGCTGCTGCCATCGGCATTGCCCGCCTGACATCTGACTCCACGCGGGGTGATTTCTCCAAATGGGAAATGCTGCCGGCCCTCGTCACGGCGCTTGGCGTCAATGACCAGACGGAGCGCCCCCATGTCGTCTTCCAGGATGGTCTGACCTATCTGTTCACGATCTCTCATCACTCCACCTTCACTGGCAACAGCACGGGTCCGGATGGTGTGTATGGTTTCGTGTCCCGAAACGGCATTTTCGGTCCGTATGCGCCGCTGAACGGTTCGGGCCTCGTGCTTGGCAATCCGTCTGCTGCTCCGTACGAGACCTACTCGCACTTCGTCGATCCTGCCGGTTACGTGCAGTCCTTCATCGACACCCTGCCGCAGCCCGGTTCGGCTGACCCGCAGGACCCGACGACCTATCGCATCGGTGGTACGTTGGCCCCGACCGTGAAGATCGTCCTCGAAGGTGAGCGGACCTATCTGACGGAAGTTCACGCTTACGGGCAGGTCTATGCCCAGGGCGTCTGGCCGACCTCTTCGGCCTTTGACAAGCGCTCCTGAAGTCGTTTTGCCCTCTCCCGAAAGGGGGAGGGTATTTTTTGCGTTTTCGGGGTCTGCATTTCAGACGCAAAAATGCGCTGGCCTGCGGGCCTGAAACAGTTTTGGCGATTTCTGGAAAAATTATCGGCTGGTCGGAGTGAGAGGATTCGAACCTCCGGCCCCTGCGTCCCGAACACAGTGCTCTACCAGGCTGAGCTACACTCCGGCCGACGGCGCTTCTCCTACAGGGGTTAACGCTTTCCTGCAAGAGGGTTAGGGCGAAAAATCAGAGAACGAGCGCCGTTCTGCCGATATCCCGCCATGACCACAGGACGGCGCGGGCCTGCCCCTGAAGGTTCCAGACGGGAAGAAGCCCGACACCCCCATCCGCGACGCTGACGCGCGAGTCGGCGGAGTTGTCACGGTTGTCCCCCATAACGAACAGATGGCTGGCGGGAACGGTGAAGGGCGCGACGTTATCCAGTTCTCCGTCCTGCGACGTTTTGAGAATGTCATGGTGGATATTGCCCGGCAGGGTTTCTTCATAACGTTCTGCCGCACGCCAGACGTTCTTTCGGCTTTCCTCGCGGGTTGATCCCATGTCTTTCCATGGAAGCACCGTTCCGTTCAGGATGACCCGGCCATGCACCAGGGCCACCGTGTCGCCCGGCAGGCCGATCACGCGCTTGATCCAGGTCTGGTGCAGGTTGGCGGGTGCGCGGAACACGACCACGTCGCCGCGATGGGGCAGATGCCCGAACAGGCGGCTGTCTGTTTCGGAAGAAGGCTTCAGGGCATCGCCGAACGGCAGATTGGCCGTGCTGAGACCATAGGACGGGACGATAACGCCGATCTGGTCGCCGATCCGCAGTGTCGGCTCCATGGAGGCCGACGGCACGATGTAAGCGGCGGCGAGGGCGCTGTGAATGGTGAGGAAGCCCAGAAGGACGGGCAGGCAGGACAGGATGTCGCGGGCAAGCTGGCGCAGGGTTGGGATGCGGGTCATGATGAGGGTCTCCGTGCCCGACAGAGTGCCTCATGGGGACCGGAGTGCCAGTTAAACCTGCGTCAGAACCTGTCATGAAAAAAGGGGCGTCCCGTCATGGGGCGCCCCTTTTTTGTCGTTTCAGGTACGAGTCGTTTTAGAGGGCTTTTTCAAGCGTCGGGAGGATCTCGAACAGGTCACCTACGATGCCGTAATCGGCCACCTTGAAAATCGGCGCTTCTGGATCGGTGTTGATGGCTACGATGACGCGGCTGTCTTTCATGCCAGCCAGATGCTGGATCGCACCGGACAGGCCGACGGCGATGTAGAGTTCCGGTGCTACGATCTTACCGGTCTGGCCAACCTGCATTTCGTTCGGAGCAAAACCGGAATCCACGGCCGCACGCGAGGCGCCGATGGCGGCGTTCAGCTTGTCGGCAATGGGTTCGAGCAGCTTGAAGTTTGCAGCGTCCTTCAGGCCCTTGCCGCCGGAAATCACCACGCGGGCAGATTCCAGTTCCGGACGGTCGGAGGCAGAAAGCTCGACCTTCACGAAAACAGACTTCTCGCTGGCCGGAGCTTCGACCGTTTCAATCGCAGCGGACCCACCTTCGGCAGCAATCGGATCGAAATTGGAGCCGCGGACCGTCAGCACCTTGATGCTGTCGGCGGAGCGAACCGTTGCCAGTGCGTTTCCGGCATAGATCGGGCGCACGAAGGTGTCGGCGTCCTTGATCTCGACCACATCGGGGATCGGCTGCACGTCCAGCAGGCCCGCCAGACGCGGCAGGATGTTCTTGCCGGTGGCGGAGGCTGCGGCCACGATGTGGCTGTAGTCTTTCGCGCGGGCAGCCAGCAGGTCGGCGGCGGGCTCGGCCAGATCGTTGACCAGACCCGGCACGCTGAGAACGCGCGTTACGCCCGGCAGGGCAGCAGCGGCCTGTGCGCCGTCTCCGAATACGATGGCATCGACCGCACCAAAGCGGGAGGCAGCGGCAACAGCCGAACGGGAAGCCTGACGGACCGCGCCGTTTTCGACTTCAACCAGAACAAGAGCGGTCATCAGATCACCTTCGCTTCTGTCTTGAGCTTCTCGACCAGTTCGGCCGCGCTGTTTACCTTCACGCCTTCCTTGCGCTCCAGCGGTTCGGCCACGGAGACCACCGTCAGGCGCGACGCCGTATCGACGCCGAGGCTGTCGATTTCGACCGTCTCAAGCGGCTTCTTGCGGGCCTTCATGATGTTCGGAAGGGACGCATAGCGCGGCTCGTTGAGGCGCAGATCCGCCGTCACCACGGCCGGGAGCGTGAGGGACACGACTTCCGTGCCGCCGTCGATTTCGCGGGCAACTTCGATACGGCCATCGGCAATCGTTACCGCGCTGGCGAATGTGCCCTGCGGCCAGCCGAGCTTCGCGGCCAGAATCTGGCCCGTAGCGTTCATGTCGTCGTCGATCGCCTGCTTGCCCATGCAGATCAGACCGGCTTCTTCGCGCGTGGCGATCGCCTTGAGCACGTTGGCCACGGCGCGCGGTTCAAGCGTGTCATCCGTGCGGACAAGGATGGCGCGGTCCGCGCCCATCGCCATGGCCGTGCGCAGCACGTCCTGCGCGGCCTGCGCGCCGACGGTCACGACCACGACTTCCTTGGCCGCGCCTTTTTCACGCAGGCGCACTGCTTCTTCGACTGCGATTTCGTCGAACGGATTCATGGACATTTTCACGCCCTGCGTTTCGACACCGCTGCCATCGGCCGCTACACGTACCTTGACGTTGTAATCGACCACCCGTTTGACTGGGACCAGAACTTTCATCGTCATCTTTCGCTGCTGTCGCCGCCACAAAAACGGGCGCCACCGTAGCGGGACTGACCGGAAAAGTCACATTCCGCTCTGGCCGTGCCCTTTTGCGGGAAGAAAATTACATCCCGACCGGATAATTCGGACCGCCGCCGCCTTCGGGCGTGCACCAGTCGATATTCTGCGTCGGGTCCTTGATGTCGCAGGTTTTGCAATGCACGCAGTTCTGGGCGTTGATCCGGAGCTGCCAGGCATTTTCGCCCGTCTGTTCCTGTTCATAGACGCCAGCGGGGCAGTAGCGGCTCTCCGGCGAATCGAACACGTCGTGATTGACGGTCTGCCAGACGGTCTCGTTGCGGAGTTTGAGGTGAACCGGCTGATTCTCCTCGTGATTCGTGCTGCTCAGGAAGACCGAGCTGACGCGATCGAAGGTGATCTTGCCGTCGGGCTTGGGATAGTCGATTTTCGTGCACACCGAGGCGGGACGCAGCGTCTCGTTATCGGCATGCGGGTGATGCAGCGTCCAGGGCGCACGCCCCCGCAGGATCATGCTGTCGATCCCGGAATAGAGCGCGCCGAGCTTCATGCCCCATTTTGCAAAGGCCGGGCGGATGTTGCGGACGTCGCGCAGTTCGGACCACAGCCAGGACTGCTGGACGCGCGCTGTCATGCTGGCGGCTTCCTTCTTATCCTTTTCCAGAGCCTCGGCCACGGCCTCAGCCGCGATCATGCCGGATTTCATGGCCGTATGCGTGCCTTTGATCTTGGGCACGTTCAGGAAGCCTGCCGAATCGCCAGCCAGAACGCCGCCGGGGAAGGTCAGGCGCGGAATGGACTGGAATCCGCCTTCCGACAAGGCACGTGCGCCGTAAATCAGGCGCTTGCCGCCTTCGAAATGCTCCCGGAAGGCCGGGTGCAACTTGGTGCGCTGCATTTCCTCGAAGGGGGACAGATAGGTGTTGGCGTAATCGAGGCCGGTTACGAAGCCGAAACTGACCAGATTTTCGCCGAAATGATAGAGCCACGCCCCGCCATAAGTGTTGTCGTCGAGCGGCCAGCCGAAGCTGTGCTGCACGAGGCCCGGACGGTGCTTTTCGGCCGGAATTTCCCAAACTTCCTTGATGCCGAGGCCATAGGTCTGCGGTTCGACGCCCTTGCGCAGGCCAAAACGCTTCATGGCGTGGCCCGTCAGGGAGCCACGCGCGCCTTCGGTCAGGATGGTCTGCTTCGCGCGGAGGATCATGCCGGGCGTGAAGTTCGGCCCGTGCTCGCCGTTGCGTTCGATGCCCATGTCGCCCGTGATGACGCCAGCGACGTGGTCATTTTCGATGAACAGTTCCGCTCCCGAAAAGCCCGGATAGATTTCAACGCCCAGAGCCTCGGCCTGTTCACCGAGCCAGCGGCAGACTTCGCCGAGCGAGACGACGTAATTTCCGTGATTGGCCATCTGCGGCATCACGCGATCCAGATACGGAACTGCGAAGGAGCGCGTTTCGGTCAGGAACAGCATCCGCTCTTCCGTCACCTGCGTCCGCAGCGGGGCGTCCAGATCGCGCCAGTTCGGCAGAAGTTCATCGAGCGTGCGGGGCTCGATGACGGCGCCCGAAACGATATGGGCGCCGATCTCGCTGCCTTTTTCGATCAGGCAGACGCCCGCATCCGGCATCAGCTGTTTCAGGCGGATCGCGGCGGACAGACCGGCGGGACCACCACCGACCACCACGACATCGAATTCCATTTCTTCGCGTTCGATCTGGGTCATGATGTCAGGAAACTCGCTGAATAACTAGGATAAGGGTTTCAGGGACGGCGGGTGAAAGTCCAGTAGAACGGCACACGCCCTTCGCGAAAGGCCTTGGCCTCATAGCGTGTGGGTGACCAACCTTCCGGACGTTCCTTGGCCGGGGGTGGCGCATCGAACAGATCCTGCTTACCCATCACTTCTGTGACCCATTCCTGATAGACGGGATGGTCACTGGCGACGCGCCAGATGGCGCCGGGTTTCAGGACGCGGTGCATCTGCTTGATGTTTTCCGGGTGCACGAAGCGACGCTTGGCGTGCCGGGCCTTGGGCCACGGGTCCGGGAACATCAGATACGCCCGGTCGAGGCATGCGTCGGGCATGTCCTTGAGCAGCAGGCGGGCGTCTTCGGCCCAGATGCGGAAATGGGGAGGCGGCGTGGCCGTGTCTTCCTCACCTTCGGGCACGAGGCGCGAGAGCAGGGAGCACAGGCCGTTCTCGAAGACCTCGGAGGCGATATAGCCGACATCCGGGTTCAGTTCGGACTGGCCAACGGCATGTTCGCCACCGCCGAAACCGATTTCGAGAAAAACGCGCGACACAGCATCGGAGAATCCCGCAGCGGGATTCTCCGGTGAGGTAAAGGAAAGCCGGGGCAGCGCCTTCTCAAGAAGATGCTGCTGCCGGGCCCGGAGCGGGTGGCCGCGTTGACGGCCGTAAAGCCGCTCCGGCTGGGGTTTGAGAGACTCGACCAGGGTTTTTCTGCCAGATTACCGGTGAGACTTAGCGGTTCAGGGCGCCACGCAGCGTGGTGACCAGATCCGTCTGTTCCCAGGTGAAGTTGTCCAGAACCGGATCCGGCGCACGACCGAAATGGCCGTAAGCGGAGGTCGGAACATAGATCGGACGGTTCAGGCGCAGATGCTTGCGGATGCCGCGCGGGGAGAGGTCCACAACGTCGTTGAGGATCGCACCCAGACGGGCTTCGTCCACGTCCTTGCCCGTGCCGTCGAGGTCAACATAGACCGAGAGCGGCTTGGACACGCCGATGGCGTAGCTGAGCTGGATCGTGCAGCGGTCGGCCAGACCAGCGGCCACGACGTTCTTGGCGAGGTAACGCGCGGCATAGGCTGCCGAACGGTCCACCTTCGTGGGGTCCTTGCCGGAGAATGCGCCACCACCATGCGGGGCTGCGCCACCATAGGTGTCGACGATGATCTTGCGGCCCGTGAGGCCTGCGTCGCCGTCCGGTCCGCCGATGACGAAGTTGCCGGTCGGGTTCACATAGAACTCGTCTTCCGGGCAGCTCCAGCCTTCGGGCAGGATGCCATTGACCACGTCGCGAAGCGTCTCGCGGATCGTGTGCTGGCTCATGCCTTCGACATGCTGCGTGGAAATCACGACGGACGTGACGCCAACGGGCTTGCCGTCAACATAACGCAGCGTGACCTGGCTCTTGGCATCCGGCAGAAGGCCAACGCCACGGGCGTCGCCGCTCTTGCGGTAGTCGCGGATGCGCTCGAGGATCGTCTGCGCATAGAACAGCGGCGCAGGCATCAGGTGTTCGGTTTCGCGCGTGGCGTAGCCGAACATGATGCCCTGATCGCCAGCACCTTCGTCCTTGTCACCGGCACTGTCGACGCCTTGGGCGATGTCGGCGGACTGTGCGTGCAGGTAGGAGGTGATTTCGGCTTTCTTCCAGGAGAAACCTTCCTGGTCGTAGCCGATGTCCTTGATCGCTTCACGGGCGCGGTCGATCAGCGTGTCCTCGACCTCTTTGGGGCCGCGGACTTCACCGGCCAGGACGACGCGGTTGGTGGTGACCAGCGTCTCACAGGCAACACGCGCTTCCGGATCGGCCTGCAGATAGGCGTCCAGAACGGTATCGGAAATGCGGTCCGCCACCTTGTCGGGATGGCCTTCGGAAACGGACTCGGATGTGAAAAGGAAATCGCCGTGATTGCGCACTCAGGGACCTCGCAGGGAATGAGTGGTGAGAAGGGCCACAGTGTGCCTTGGCAGGCGGTCTGTGGCATTCAGGGAGGGGACGGCTTGGCGGAATTGGGCGCAAGGGTCAAGGGGCCGTATGAGGTCTGAACGCGGTTTTCTGCGGAAAAGTCCGGAAAGCCACTCTGAAATTACAAAAAAACCAGACGGATATTACGAAAAAGAGAGCGCTGGCCCCCGTTTCATTTTTCAACGACACCGGTCATGCTGCGTTTGTGCTCCCGTGACCGTCGTGGCCCGTCAAAGACGCGGCCCGAGGTCGAGTCCGGGAAAAACAGGGAATTTGAGGCATTTGAAATGTCGAATCACTTTAGCGGTAAAGCCTGTCTCGTCACTGGTGCCGGTGGCAATATCGGTCTTGCGACCGCCCTCCGTCTGGCCGGGGAAGGGACGGCCATCGCCCTGCTCGACATGAACCGGGAGGCTCTTGAGAAAGCCGAAGCCGCCGTGCGGGAAAAGGGTGTCGAAGCCCGGTCCTATGTCTGTAATGTCACGTCCGAAGAGGCCGTGACCGAGACCGTGGAGGCCGTGGTGCGGGATTTCGGGAAGATCGATTTCCTGTTCAACAATGCCGGATATCAGGGCGCATTCGCCCCGGTGCAGGATTATCCGTCCGAAGATTTCGCGCGTGTGCTGACGATCAATGTCACAGGTGCATTTCACGTTCTCAAGGCCGTCGTGCGGCACATGATCGCGCAGAATTACGGTCGCGTGGTCAACACCGCCAGTATGGCGGGCGTGAAGGGGCCGCCGAACATGGCCGCCTATGGCGCGTCCAAGGGGGCCATCATCGCCCTGACCGAAACGGCGGCGCTGGATCTTGCGCCCTACAATATCCGCGTGAACGCCATCAGCCCCGGCTACATGGGCCCCGGCTTCATGTGGGAGCGTCAGGTCGAGCTTCAGGCCCAGGTCGGAAGCCAGTATTTCTCCACCGACCCCAAAATCGTCGCCGAGCAGATGATCGGCAGCGTGCCGATGCGCCGCTATGGCGATATCAACGAAATCCCCGGTGTGGTGGCGTTTCTGCTGGGGGACGATTCCAGCTTTATGACGGGGGTGAATCTGCCGATCGCTGGTGGCTGATCGGGGGTGTCCGGGCTCTGCCCGGGCCCGGCAGGGATCTTGATCCCTGCACCCTGATTCGGGGTTAGGGTTTTAAGGCGTCTGCCATTGTGTAGAGGCCTGCGGGGCGTCCGGCGAGCCATTTTGCGGCGAGCAGGGCGCCTCTGGCGAAGACCCTCCGGTCCAGTGCGCGGTGAGACAGGGTGATCTGTTCGTCCGCCGCCATCAGGACGAGATCATGTTCGCCCACGATCTGCCCGCCGCGCAGGGACGCGAATCCGATCGCCCCGTCCGGGCGCAGACCGTTCTGATCGGTTCGGGCCACATCCTCGAATGCGACTCCGCGCCCCTCCGCCACGGCCTTACCGATCGCCAGCGCTGTGCCGGAAGGTGTGTCCAGCTTCTGGCGGTGATGGACCTCCAGAATTTCCGCATCATAATCCGGCAGGCCCGCGCCAAGCTGTCGGGCCAGTTCCAGAAACAGCGTCAGCGCCGGAGAGAAATTGGCGGCCTGAAGGACCGGAATATGCTGCGCCGCCGCGTTCACGGCATCCTGCGCGCCACGATCAAGGCCCGTCGTTCCCAAAGCCCACGCACATCCGGCCTGCGCGAAAGCGGCCGCATGGGCCGGGACCGTCGTGGCATGGCTGACATCAATCACCACATCGCAGTTCTTCGCGAGCGTAGCAGGGTCGGTCGTGATGTTGCGCTGGGCGTCTGCGGTGCGGGAGAGGCCGCCTGCGAGAGCGCTTCCGGCTTCCTCGGCGCAAAGGGTGCCAAGTCGGCCCGTGATGCCGGCAATACCGATACGGGGGGCGGAAATCAGGGTCATGATGGAGCCTTGCGTGCGAAAAGATCAGAGATCGGCGTCAAGCCGGGCGTCAAAGCGGGCGCGGGCCGCTTCGATTTCGGGGCGGTTCGACATGGCCCACTGACCGAAGGCTTCCGTCAGCGTCCAGAGCGATTCCCCAAGCGTCGTGAGTTCATAATCCACGCGCGGCGGAGTCGTGGGCGTGACGGTCCGCAGGACGAGGCCGTCACGTTCCAGATTGCGGAGGGTGAGCGTCAGCATCCGTTGTGAAATTCCGTCGATCGCACGGCGTAGCTCGCTGAAACGGTGTGGTCCGCGTCCGAGTGATTTGACGATCAGGATGCTCCATTTGTCCGTTGTGCGGGCGAGAATGGAGCGGATGACGGCGCAGGCGCTGCTGTCCTGCGCGCAGTCCAGAGGCGCTACACCCGGCTTTACGGACAGCTTCTGGGGAAGGGGGGTGTCACTGACGCGAACATCCATGTGCCTATGGCTCCGGAATGTGCCTTCTTGCGGCGGGGTTCAAAGGTTCCTTATCTGGTGCTGGTTACGATCAGGAACCGGAAAGATCAAAATGAAACTTCTTCACATCGATTCCAGCATTCTCGGTGACAGCTCCGCCAGCCGTCAGGTCAGCGCCGCCGCCGTCGCCCAGTTTCGCAAGAAAGACCCGTCCGTCGAGGTCATTTCCCTCGATCTCGCCAGCGATCCGCTGCCGCATCTCGACGTTGAAGCGCTGTCATGGCTCGGTAAGGAACTGACGCCGGATGTGTCGGCCCGCCCCGAACTGGTTGCCAGCGGCAAAGCCCTGAGTGATTTCAAGGCGGCGGATGTCGTCGTCATCGGCGTGCCGATGTACAACCTGTCGATTCCCAGCCAGCTCAAATCCTGGGTCGACCGTATCATGGTGGCGGGCCAGACCTTCCGCTATGGCCCGTCCGGCATTGAAGGTCTGGCCAAGGGCAAGACAGTCGTGCTCGCCGTGGCGCGTGGTGGTCTGTATGGCGAAGGCTCGCCCGCAGCCTCCTTCGAGCATCAGCTCAGCTACCTGAAATCCGTTTTCACCATGATCGGCATTACAGACATCACCGTGATCGAAGCCGAGGGCCTCGCCACCAATGGCGGTGCTGACCGTGCCCGCATCCTGTCGGACGCGGAACAGAAGGCCAGCGCGCTCTAAAGTCAGTCCGTTACGCCGGTATCCGGTCCAAACGTCTCGTAACGCAGGCGGTTGGCCGGAACTCCGGCGCCCGGCAGGCCCTGCACCATGTCGCGCATGAAGCCTGTCGGCCCGCACAGATAGGCCGAGACGCCATCCGGCAGCTGCTCTGCGACCCAGGCGGCGGTCGGGTGTCCGTCTTCTGAAGTCAGACGCGTCACGACCCGGATGCGCCCTGCCGTGTTGTGGGACAGTTCTGCCAGACGCGCCGCGAAGGGCGCGGTTTCGGTGGAATGGGCCACCTGTACGACCTGAACAGGCGTCGTGACGTCTGGTCCGGCCAGTGTTTCCAGCATTCCGATCATGGGTGTGATGCCGATCCCGGCGCAGATGAAGCCCAGCGGTCCTTCGATTTTTTCCGGCAGGACGAAATTGCCCGCAGGCGGTGAAAGCAGAAGTTGCGTGCCGACACAGGCGCTGCTGTTCAGCCAGTCTGAAACAACGCCGTTCTGAACATGACGCACGCTGATGCGATAGCCCGTCCGGTTGGGACTGGAAGTAATGCTGTAATTGCGGCGGGTCCGGCCATGGCCCGGAATGTCCAGATCAACACCCAGATACTGACCCGGAACGGCGCTGATGACCGGCTTTCCGTCCACAGGCTCCAGTTCGAGCGACGTGACGGTCGCGCATTCTGCCGTGGCGCGCGCGATGCGGAAAGCCCGCCAACCCGTCCAGCCTCCTTCGGTATGGGCGCTGCTGTCGTAAAGCTGATGCTCGCGACCGATCAGGATATCGGCCAATGCCCAGTAGGCCCTGCCCCAGGCATCAAGGATTTCCGGCGTTGCGGCATCGCCCAGAACGGCTGAAATCGCGCCGAGCAGAGCTGTTGCGACATGCGGATAGTGTTCGGGCTGGATTTCGAGGCTAACATGTTTCTGGGCGATCCGTTCGACCGCCCCGCCCAGCACGCCCAGATTGTCGATATTTTTCGCATAGGCCAGCACGGCCATGGCCAGCGCGCGGGGCTGCATTCCTGTCGACTGATGGGTCGGATCGAACATTTCCGCAATCGCCGGATCGGCCAGAAGACGACGATACATTTCGGATGTGATGGACATACCATGCGCTTCAAGTGCCGGGATGGTGGCCTTGATGATGGCGATGACCTCTGGCGTGAGGCTGCGGTCGGCGGAAGTGGACATGAGCGGTCCCCTAAAAGGTGTATATAAAATACATCTTTATAAACGTGACCTGATCCTGTCAATCTGGCAGAGGAGTCGCCATGCGTCTGACACTGCACACTGACTACGCCCTGCGCGTGCTGATCCATCTTGGAGTCCATACGTCCCGTCGTGTCTCCATCCGCGAGATCGCGCAGGCTTATCGTATTTCTGAAAACCATCTGGTGAAGGTGGTCCATCGTCTGGGGCAGGGCGGTTTCGTCACCACCGTCCGTGGACGGGGTGGAGGCCTGGAACTCGCGCGGCCAGCTGCGGAAATCAACGTGGGCGCAGTCGTGCGCTTTACCGAAGACGATATGGCGCTAGTGGATTGCGAAGGCCGCAACAGCACGGATGGACGGCCCTGCGTGCTGTCTCCGGCCTGTGTGCTGCGGAGCGTGCTGGGCGATGCGCTGGGCGCGTTCCTGGCAGTTCTGGACGGCTATACGCTCGCTGATCTGCTGACGGGACGGGAGGCTGCCCTTCTGGGTCTGATTGTGCCCGTCGACGACTGAGACAGAAAATTGGGGATTTCCGGAATGTGAATGGACCTTCTGCGCTCTCGTGCGTCATGTCGTGTGAACGCAAGACTGCACAGATCCGAGGAGCCTCTCATGAGCCAGCAGAATTTCCGCAGCATCCTGACGGGATCGTTCTCGACACCCTGCGACGACAACCCGACCGTCGCCATGATCGAGGCCGCCTATCAACACCACGACATC
The DNA here is from genome assembly GCF_018256175.1 of Gluconobacter sp. Dm-44. Classification (NCBI taxonomy): domain Bacteria; kingdom Pseudomonadati; phylum Pseudomonadota; class Alphaproteobacteria; order Acetobacterales; family Acetobacteraceae; genus Gluconobacter; species Gluconobacter sp. Dm-44. Next base: position 247,211 of record NZ_JAERLZ010000002.1, read on the forward strand.
GATGCCCGCTACATCAACTGTGACGTCAAGGCCGAGGGTCTGAAAGACGCCGTAGCAGGCGCGCGGGCCATGGAATGGGTTGGGTTCAACTGTTCCCTGCCGCACAAGGTCAAGGTGATCGAGCATCTGGACGAAGTGGCTGAATCCGCCCGGATCATCGGGGCCGTGAACTGCGTCTCCATCCGCGATGGCCGTCTGATCGGCGACAATACGGACGGCAAGGGCTTTCTGGCCTCTCTCAAAAAGGTCACGGACCCGTCCGGCAAGAAGGTCCTGCTTCTGGGAGCAGGTGGGGCCGCGCGCGCCATCGCCGTGGAACTGGGTCTGGCCTCCGCCGCCCATATCACCGTCATGAACCGCGATCCAAAGAAAGCCGAGACTATCGCCGCCCTCGTCCGGGACAATACGTCGGCCAAGTCGGATGTTCAGGCCTGGGACGGTGATGCCAGCGTGCCGGAAGACGTGGACATTCTGATCAATGCGACATCCATCGGTCTGGGCGATTCCGAAACCATGCCGCCTCTGAAGGTCGAAACCCTGCGTAAGGGCCTGATCGTCGCGGACGTGATCCCGAACCCGCCCAGAACGCGTCTGCTGCGGGAAGCAGAAGGCAAGGGCTGCACCGCGCTGGACGGGCTTGGCATGCTGGTCAATCAAGGCGTGATCTGCGTAGAGCACTGGCTGGGCAAGACGCTGGATGCCGGGGTGATGGAAAAGACCCTGAAGGATATTTTCGGCGCGGCCTGATATAAAAAACTGACATAAAAAAACCCTGGTGCCTTCAGGGAGGGCACCGGGGTTTTTCGTGAGCCTGCCGAGGATCAGCGGCCGTCGAAGAAGTCGCGGACCTTGGCGAAGAAGCCGCTGCTTTCGGGGCTGCCTTTGGCATGGTCGTCCCCGGCTTCCTTCTCGAATTCTTCAAGAAGTTCGCGCTGGCGCTTCGTCAGATGGCTCGGCGTTTCGACCGAGACCTGAATATACATGTCCCCGCGTGCTGAAGACCGCAGGACCGAGAAACCCTTGCCGCGCAGACGGAACGTCTCGCCCGTCTGGGTTCCGGCAGGAATGCGGACCTTGCTTCGGCCACCATCCACAACCGGCACTTCCACTTCCGTGCCCAGAGCCGCCTGCGTCATGCGCAGCGGAACACGGCAATAGATGTTCGCACCGTCGCGCTGGAAAATGTCATGCGACAGGACGGAAATGTGGACATACAGATCGCCCGGCTGCACGCCTTCGCCGCCAGCTTCGCCCTTGCCCGCCATGCGGATGCGGGTGCCGTCCTCGACACCGGCCGGGATGTCGATGCTGAGGGTCTCGGTCTTCGCCTGTGTACCCGTGCCGTGGCAGGCCTTACACGGATTGGCGACGGTCCGTCCCGAACCATGACAGGTCGGACAGGGGCGTTCGACGAGGAAAAAGCCCTGCTGCGCCCGGACCTTGCCCGCGCCGTGACAGGTCGGACACGTGGTGCTGCCCGCCTTGGGATCAGCCGAACCCGAACCGTGGCAGGATTCACAGGCCACGCGGGTGTGGACCTCGACATCCTTCTTCACGCCAGTAAAGGCTTCCATTAGCGTGATTTCGACCTGAACCTGGACATCGGCCCCGGTCCGGCGTCCACCACCCCGACGGCCGCCCATCATGTCTCCGAACATCTGGTCGAAGATGTCGCCCAGACCGCCCGCACCGGCAAAACCACCGCCGAAGCCGCCGCCCATTCCGCCCATGCCACCTTCAAAGGCGTCATGGCCGTACTGGTCATAGGCCGCGCGCTTCTGCGAGTCCTTCAGGACATCATAGGCTTCGTTGATTTCCTTGAACTTCTGCTCGGCGGCGTCATCACCCGGATTGCGGTCGGGATGATAACGCATGGCCTGCTTGCGGAAGGCTTTTTTCAGCTCGTCCGGCGAGGCTGTGCGGGAGACTTCAAGGGATTCGTAATAGTCGATTTTGATGGCCATGTTCGGTCCTTAGGGGGCGTTCCGGAAGGCGGTCCCTGTTATGGGCCGGAAAAACAAGAATGGCGCCCACCCCCTTGCGGGAACGGGCGCCCTCGGAAAACAGGGCCGGACGGAGCATTGCGCTCCATCCGGGAAAGTCACCCGATCAGTGCTTCTTGTGGTCGTCTTCGAGGTCTTCGAAGTCGGCATCGACGACGTTGTCGTCCTTCTTTTCAGCTTCCGGAGCCGCAGCGCCTTCAGCACCCTGACCGGCCTGATAGACAGCCTGACCAACCTTCATGGCAGCCTGCGTCAGCTTCTCGCTGGCAGCCTTCAGGGCGTCGAGATTTTCGCCACCCAGAGCTTCGCGGGCTTCGGCAATAGCGGCTTCCGCTTCGGACTTGTCAGCCGCCGGAACCTTGTCGCCACCTTCGGTGATGGACTTCTCGGTCTGGTGGATGAGGCTTTCCGTGCTGTTGCGCAGCTCGACCAGTTCGCGCTTGGCCTTGTCGGCGGTTGCGTTGGCTTCCGCGTCCTTGACCATGCGGTCGATGTCGGAGTCAGACAGACCGCCAGAAGCCTGGATCTTGATCTGCTGTTCCTTGTTCGTGGCCTTGTCCTTGGCGGACACGTTCACGATGCCGTTGGCGTCGATGTCGAAGGTGACTTCGATCTGCGGCACGCCACGCGGTGCAGGCGCAATGCCCTGAAGGTCGAAGTTGCCCAGCAGCTTGTTGTCTGCTGCCATCTCACGCTCGCCCTGATAGACCTTGATGGTCACGGCGTTCTGGTTGTCTTCGGCCGTGGAGAAGGTCTGGCTCTTCTTGGTCGGAATCGTCGTGTTGCGGTCGATCAGACGGGTGAACACGCCACCCAGCGTCTCGATACCCAGCGACAGCGGCGTCACGTCGAGAAGCAGAACGTCCTTGACGTCACCCTTCAGGACAGCGCCCTGAACGGCGGCACCGATGGCGACCACTTCGTCAGGATTGACGTTGCGGGCCGGTTCCTTGCCGAAGAATTCCTTAACCGTCTCGATGACCTTCGGCATACGCGTCATGCCGCCAACGAGAATGACTTCGTCGATCTCGCTCGGGGAGACGGACGCATCCTTGATGGCTGCACGGCACGGGCCGAGCGTACGCTGCACCAGATCATCGACGAGGCTTTCCAGCTTGGCGCGGGACAGCTTGACGACGAGGTGCTTCGGGCCGGAGGCATCAGCCGTGATGAACGGCAGGTTGATCTCGGTCTCCTTGGAGGAAGACAGCTCGATCTTGGCCTTTTCGGCGGCTTCCTTGAGGCGCTGCAGGGCGAGTTTGTCGCCACGCAGGTCGATGCCCTGCTCTTTCTTGAACTCGTCGGCGAGGAAGCCGATGATGCGGTTGTCGAAGTCTTCACCGCCCAGGAACGTGTCGCCGTTCGTGGACTTCACTTCGATCACGCCGTCGGAGATCTCGAGGATGGAAACGTCGAACGTACCACCACCAAGGTCATACACAGCCACCGTGCCGGAATCGCGCTTGCCAAGGCCATAGGCGAGGGCTGCTGCGGTCGGCTCGTTGATGATACGCAGGACTTCGAGACCAGCGATCTTGCCAGCGTCACGGGTGGCCTGACGCTGGGCGTCGTTGAAGTAGGCCGGAACCGTGATGACGGCCTGGGAGACGGTCTCGCCGAGATAGCTTTCGGCGGTTTCCTTCATCTTGCCCAGAACGTAGGCTGCGATCTGCGACGGAGCATACTTCTCGCCGCGGGCTTCGACCCATGCGTCGCCATTGTCGCCCCGGACGATGCCGTAAGGCACCATCTCCTTGTCCTTCTGGACGGTCGGATCGTCGTAACGACGGCCGATCAGGCGCTTGACGGCATACAGGGTGTTGGCGGGGTTGGTGACAGCCTGACGCTTCGCGGCCTGTCCAACGAGACGCTCACCCTTATCGGTGAAAGCGACCATGGACGGCGTGGTGCGGGCGCCTTCGCTGTTTTCGATCACCTTGGTTTCGTCACCCTCGCGTACGGCGACGCAGGAGTTGGTGGTACCAAGGTCAATGCCAATGACTTTGCTCATGTAAAATCAGTCCTCTCAGCGGTCCGTCCCGGCCCTGTGAGGCACCGGATCGAACCCTATTGACGTCCCCAGACCCTCACGGGCCTGTGTTTCGACTACTGATCTAGGCAAGGCTGGAAGGTGTTTCAAGCACTTCGACGACACATTTCGTCGAGAATCTTGTCTCGCCGGGTCCTGAAAGGAAAGATGGCGGTTTCAGATATGCGCATCGCCCTTTAGTAAGGTCGGGCCTTCCGCTTTGCCTGCCAATGGGACAGTCTTCACACAGCCATGCCGAATCCTTCCTATTTTCGTGCCACGCTGCTGGCTGCCCTGACCTGTTTTTCCGCAATCGGGCTCTCTGCCTGTGGTCCCATGGGCCCGGGAAAGCTGCGTAACGACCAGCTCGAATACTCCCGCGCGCTGGGGGATACCCAGAAGCATGAGATGCTGCTCAATATCGTGCGGCTACGCTATGCCGATCCGCCGACCTTCCTCGATACAACACAGGTGATTGCGGGCTACAGCGTCTCCAAGAGCGTCAGCGGCGGTTTCTATGCCTATCCGGCAACGGCGGTTGGGAACTACCTGTTCGGCACAGGGACGATGTCGCTGGGGGAAAGCCCGACTTTCACCTATCAGCCCGTCACCGGGCAGCAATACGCCGAAAACGTGGTCCGGCCGATCTCGCCGACCGTCATTATGCCGCTCAGCCTTGGCGGGCTGCCGATCGACACGCTGCTGCGTCTGACGGCGCAGTCCATTGATGGCCTGTCCAATGTGCGGGGCCTCGGTGCGGGACCGTTTGGCGGCGGGTCCGTACGGTTCTATCTGCTGCTGCATGATCTGAGGCAGCTTCAGGTTGCGGGGGCCATGACCATCCGCATCACGACCGATCCGGCGACGCCGACGGACAGCAAGAAGAACGGTGGCAAGTCCGACAGTAACGGCAGTGGCAGCGGGCCGGGGCCTGAGCGGTCCTATCTTGTTCTGACATCCACTTCGGAAAGCAATCTGCTCGCGATTCAGGCCGAAGTGCGTCGTCTGCTGCATCTCGATCCGACGGCGGAAGAGGCCGAGATTGTCTATGGGCCGTACCCCAAGCATCCGGGCCAGATCGCGATTCTGACGCGTTCGATGCTCGCGATGCTCACGCAGCTTGCCTATGAGGTCGAGGTTCCGGAAGGCGATATCAAAGCCGGTCGCACGCCACCAACGATCGGGCAGGTCGGAATTGAAAACCGGCCGGAAGTTGTGATCCATTCGAGCAAGGACGAGCCGGACGGCCCCTATGCCGCCGTCAGTTATCACAATGCGTGGTTCTGGATCAGTGACCGGGATTTCCAGAGCAAACTGGCCTTTACGATGGTGCAGGTTCTGGCCGCCCTTGCGGCGACCAATCATACGGGTGGCGCGGTTGTCACGATTCCGGCTGGGTAATTGGAATAACGTTTATTTGAATTCACCATAATGAAACTGTATTCGCACACGGTTTTGTTAGAATAAAACAGGGGAATATTGCAAAAGAGCCGTAGCTTTCCTGAAAGTCCGGAATTACCGTCCGGGGTATCAGTGCAGGAGGCTTTCACCGATGCCAAATACTTATGGCAACAGAACCCTGACCGAGTGGCTCACGCTCGTGCTCGGGGTTGTTATCGTTCTGGTGGGGCTGTTCTTTGTTATCGGCGGGGCTCAACTCGCGATGCTGGGCGGCTCCGTCTATTATCTGATCTGTGGCGTCGTGCTGGTTGCCAGCGGCGTGTTCATGGTTCTGGGCCGTACGCTCGGTGCCTTCCTTTATCTGGGCGCGCTGGCTTACACATGGGTCTGGTCGCTGTGGGAAGTGGGTTTCAGCCCGGTTGATCTTCTGCCGCGCGATTTTGGCCCCACGCTGCTGGGTATCCTCGTCGTTCTCACCATTCCTGTTCTTCGCCGACTGGAAACCCGCCGCACCCTGAGGGGAGCCGTCTGATGCGCAGATCCCATCTTCTCGCCACCGCAGCCTGCGTCACGCTGGCCTGTGTTCCGCTGGCCGCCAACGCCCAGTTTGCTCCTGCCGGAAGTGGCGGTTCGCCGACGGCTTCCGTTCCCGGCCCCGGCAATGCCGACGAGCCGACGGCAACGACTCCTGCCAGTACGAGCCGCTTCTCCGGTCCTTCTCCCTACGCCCCGCAGGCTCCGGGTGTTAATGCTGCCAATCTGCCGGATATCGGGTCCATGGACCCGAACGACGTTCCGCAGATGGTGCCGCAGCAGAGCGCCGCTCCCGCGCAGGGAGACTGGTCCGCCTATGGTCGTGATGACAGCCAGACGCGCTATTCGCCGCTGTCGGAAATCACGCCGCAGAACGCCGACCAGCTCAAGGTTGCTTTCGTCTATCACACGGGCAGCTATCCGCGTCCGGGGCAGACGAACAAATGGGCTGCCGAAACCACGCCGATCAAGGTGGGTGATGGCCTCTACATGTGTTCGGCACAGAACGACATCATGAAGCTCGACCCGGCGACGGGTAAGGAGATCTGGCGTCACAACATCAACGAGAAATATGAAGCCATTCCCTACACCGCTGCGTGTAAGGGTGTGACGTATTTCACGTCCTCGCAGGTGCCGGAAGGCCAGCCTTGCCACAATCGTATTCTCGAAGGCACGCTCGATATGCGCCTGATCGCGGTTGATGCCGCGACCGGCAATCTGTGCGAAGGCTTCGGACATGGCGGTCAGGTCAACCTGATGCAGGGCATGGGCGAGTCCGTTCCCGGCTTCGTGTCCATGACGACGCCGCCGCCGGTTGTGAATGGTGTGGTCGTGGTCAACCACGAAGTCCTTGACGGTCAGCGTCGCTGGGCGCCGTCGGGTGTAATCCGTGGCTATGACGCCGAAAGCGGCAAATTCCTGTGGGCCTGGGATGTGAACAATCCCAACGATCACAGCCAGCCGACGGGCAACAACCATTACAGCCGTGGTACGCCGAACTCCTGGGCTGCGATGACCGGCGACAATGCGCTCGGCCTCGTTTACGTCCCGACCGGAAACTCGGCTTCGGACTATTACAGTGCGCTGCGTAGTCCTGAAGAAAACAAGGTATCTTCCGCAGTTGTTGCCATCGACGTGAAGACGGGCGCGCCGCGCTGGGTCTTCCAGACGGCTCACAAGGACGTCTGGGATTACGACATCGGTTCGCAGGCGACGCTGATGGACATGCCTGGCCCGGATGGCCAGACCGTTCCAGCGCTGATCATGCCGACCAAGCGCGGTCAGACCTTCGTGCTCGATCGTCGTGACGGCAAGCCCATCCTGCCGGTCGAGGAGCGTCCTGCTCCGTCTCCGGGTGTGATTCCGGGCGATCCGCGTACGCCGACGCAGCCCTGGTCCACGGGCATGCCCGCCCTGCGCGTGCCGGATCTGAAAGAGACGGACATGTGGGGCATGTCTCCGCTTGACCAGCTCTTCTGCCGTATCAAGTTCCGCCGTGCGAACTATACGGGCGAGTTCACCCCGCCGAGCGTCGACAAGCCGTGGATCGAATATCCGGGCTATAACGGCGGCAGTGACTGGGGCTCCATGTCCTATGATCCGCAGAGCGGCATCCTGATCGCGAACTGGAACATCACCCCGATGTACGACCAGCTCGTGACCCGCAAAAAGGCGGACCAGCTTGGTCTGATGCCCATCGACGACCCGAACTACAAGCCGGGTGGTGGCGGAGCAGAAGGCAACGGCGCCATGGACGGCACGCCTTACGGCATCGTCGTGACCCCGTTCTGGAACCAGTACACGGGCATGATGTGCAACCGTCCGCCCTACGGCATGATCACGGCCATCGACATGAAGCATGGTCAGAAGGTGCTGTGGCAGCACCCGCTGGGAACGGCCCGCGCCAATGGTCCATGGGGGCTGCCGACAGGTCTGCCTTGGGAAATCGGCACACCGAACAATGGTGGTTCGGTCGTGACGGCTGGTGGTCTGGTGTTCATCGGTGCGGCTACGGATAACCAGATCCGCGCTATCGACGAACATACCGGCAAGGTGGTCTGGAGCGCGGTTCTGCCGGGCGGCGGACAGGCCAACCCGATGACCTACGAGGCCAATGGTCACCAGTACGTCGCCATCATGGCGGGTGGACATCACTTCATGATGACGCCGGTTAGCGACCAGCTCGTGGTTTACGCCCTGCCCGATCACAAGGGCTGATAAAACCGGGAGCTGTGGCTCCCGATACAGGCGGAAGGGGGGGGGTTCGTGCCGGAAATGGCACGGAGGCCGCCCCTTTTGTCGTTCAGGGCGATCGTTTTTCATTTTTCGGGTGGGAAGGGGAGGCAGACCCGGCTACAGGCTGTTTTCATCTGAAAATACCCTTCCGGAACAGGCCCCGCAGAACCCTCATGACCGACCGCTTTCCCGTCATCCTTCAGGTTCTTCCGGCGCTGGGCACCGGCGGTCTGGAGCGCGGGGCTGTCGAGATTGCGTCTGCCATCACCCAAGGCGGCGGGACCGCGCTTGTGGCTTCGCGTCCGGGGCGTCTTCTGGTGCAGCTCCGTCATGCGGGCGGGCGGCATATCGCGCTTGATCTGAAGAAAAAATCCCCTTTCGCCGTTCTGCGCCGGGCGCGGGATCTTCAGGCGATTATCCGGCGTGAAGGCGTGGATCTGGTCCATGCGCGCTCGCGGATTCCGGCCTGGGCAGCATGGATCGCCTGTCGCCGCGAAAACATCCCGCTCGTGACGACATGGCATGGCGTGCATGAGGCGACATGGTGGGGCAAGAAACTCTATAATTCAGTGCTGGCGCGTGGCGTGCGCGTCATCGCCATTTCGGAGTTCATTGCGAGCCGTCTGCGGAGCGAATACGGCGTGCCGGAAAGCCGTCTTCGTGTCATTCCGCGCGGGGCGGACCCGCAGGAGTTTGCGCCCGGGACGATTTCCGGCGAGCGCGTGCAGAAACTGGCCGAAGCGTGGCGTATGCCCGAGGGCGCAAAAATCATTCTCATGCCTGCGCGCCTGACGGCGTGGAAAGGGCAGGGTGTTCTGGTCGAAGCGCTGGCGTTGCTGCGGGTACGGACGGACCTACACTGGATCTGCGTTCTGGCGGGGCCAGAGAATGACCGCAAGTTCTCCCGCAAACTGCAACAGCGTGTGCGGGATCTGGGTCTTGAGGATCATGTCCGGTTTGCCGGAACCTGCACCGACATGCCAGCGGCCTGCGAACTGGCAGGCGTCGTCGTGGCACCCTCGCTTCGGCCCGAGCCGTTCGGGCGCACACTTGTGGAAGCGCAGATGATGGGCTGCCCGGTGATCGGTACGGCGCAGGGCGCGATGATGGAAACGATTCTACCGGGCGAAACCGGGCTGATCGTGCCGCCCGATGATCCGGAGGCCCTCGCCGTGGCATTGAAAAGCGTTCTGGAAATGGACGAAGAGGCGCTGGACTGGCTGGCGGAAAAGGCCCGCGCCCATGCCGTCGCCCATTATACGACAGCGCTGATGCAGTCCCGCACGCTCGGTGTGTATGACGAGCTTCTGGGCACCCGTCTGCGGACGACATTCGAGGAACAGACCCATGACCGGTAAGGACGCAAAACCTACGGAACAGATCATCCGGGACCGCGCTGCGGCTGCAAAGGAAGAGCGGGAAAGCCGCGAGGCCAAGGCGCTCCGGGCTAATCTGATGCGCCGCAAACAGCAGCAGCGCGCCCGGCCGCAGGATGAGGCTCCCTCATCCGCTCCCGACGAGCGCTGAGGCCCGTGAAACGCAAGTTTCCCATGCCGTCCCCAGAGGAGCTGGCGCTGACGGGCGTGACAGTGTTGTGGGGTGGGACCTTCCTCGTGCTGCATACCGCCATGCAGCATTGCGGACCGCGGTTTTTCGTTTTTGTCCGGTTCATGATGGCCGCAGTTTTCGTCGGCCTTCTGGCCGGGCGGAAACTGCTGGATTTCAACCGGCGGGAAATCTGGGCCGGAACCTTGATCGGCGTTACTCTGGCGACCGGCTATGTGTTGCAGAGCGCGGGATTGCACGACATTACCAGCAGTCGTTCCGCCTTTATTACGGCGCTGTATGTGCCGCTGGTGCCGATCTTTCAGTGGGCGTTCCTGCGCCGGGCGCCACATCTCATGAGCTGGCTCGGGATCGGTCTGGCGTTCGCAGGATTGGTCTGTCTGGCTGGCCCGGCGGCGCTGTCGCTGTCTTTCGGGCGCGGGGATCTGCTGACGCTGTGTGCCGCGATTGCCATTGCAATCGAGATTGTCCTGATCAGCCTTTATGCGCGCGGTGTGGACAGTCTGCGCATAACGGTCATGCAGCTTTTCGCGGGTAGTCTGTTTGCCGGGCTGATGGTCCCGGTTTCAGGGGAAGTGCTTCCGGCCTTTTCATGGGTCTGGATCGCCTGTGCGCTGGCTCTGGGTGGGTTGAGTGCGCTGGTGCAGGTCGTGATGAACTGGGCGCAGAAATCCGTTTCTCCCACAAAAGCAGCGGTGATCTATGCCGGAGAGCCCGTCTGGGGCGGGCTTGTGGGATGGATGGCAGGCGATCATCTGCCTCCTGCGACGCTGCTGGGGGCTGTGCTGATCGTGGGCGGTGTGCTGACCAGCGAGCTGCGCCCGCAGTGGCTGGAAGCCCTGCTGGGCCGTTCGTCACAGGCGCTCACGAAAAATGACTGATCTGACACATTGCGTGATCGGGCGTCGCTCGCTAGAGCAGGTGGGTTAGACGCACGGCGATTTCTGTCGCCCCCGCCCAGGAGTGCCTTCATGCCCATCATGCCCGACACATGGATTCGCCAGATGGCCCGGGAAAAAGGCATGATCGAGCCGTTCGTGGAGGCCCAGAAACGCGAAGGCGTCATTTCTTTCGGCCTGTCATCCTATGGCTATGACGCGCGTGTGGCGGAAGAATTCAAGATCTTCACGGATGTGGACAGCGCTATCGTCGATCCGAAGAATTTCGCCTCCAACAGTTTCGTGACCCGCACGGGTGACATCACCATCCCGCCCAACAGCTTCGCGCTGGCGCATACGGTCGAGTATTTCCGCATCCCGCGTGACACGTTGGTGGTGTGCCTTGGCAAGTCCACCTATGCACGTTGCGGCATTATCGTGAACGTCACGCCGCTGGAGCCGGAATGGGAGGGGCAGGTCACGATCGAGATCAGCAATACCACGCCTCTGCCCGCGCGGATTTATGCGAACGAGGGCATCTGCCAGTTCCTGTTCTTTCAGGGCGCCAGTCCCTGTGAGGTCAGCTATGCCGACCGTGCCGGAAAATACATGCGCCAATCCGGCGTCACCACGCCCCGCCTCTAACCCTCCGCTTCTCAAGGCCCGTTTCTCAAGGATCGCACCATGGACCGTTTCATCATTCGCGGTGGCCGCCGCCTGACAGGCGAAATCGAGATCGGCGGGGCGAAGAACTCCGGTCTCAAGCTCATGGTCGCGGGACTTCTGACGTCCGAGCGGCTGGTGCTGTCCAATGTGCCGGGCATTGCGGATATCCAGACAATGCGCGACCTGCTGCTGGGGCTGGGTATTGCGGTTGAAGATGTCGGGCCGCGCACGCTGTCCATCGGCGGCGAGATCGGCTCCGTCGAGGCGCCTTATGACATCGTCTCCAAGATGCGCGCCTCCATTCTGGTGCTGGGGCCGCTTCTGGCGCGGGCGCGCGAGGCGAAGGTCTCGCTGCCCGGTGGCTGCGCCATCGGCACGCGCCCGGTCGACATGCATCTCAAGGGGCTTGAGACGCTCGGCGCCGTGATCCGGCTGGAGAACGGCTATATCAATGCGACCGCGCCGGACGGGCTGAAGGGTGACAGGATCATCCTGCCGTTCGCCAGCGTAGGCGCGACCGAGAACCTGCTGATGGCCGCAACGCTGGCGAAGGGGCGCACCCATATCGTCAACGCCGCGCGTGAGCCGGAAATCAGCGATCTGGTGCATTGCCTCAACGCCATGGGCGCGCAGATCACGGGCGAAGGCTCGGGCACGCTGGTTATTGACGGTGTGGAAAAGCTGCACGGCGCGCATTACGCCGTCATGCCGGACCGCATCGAGTGCGGCACCTATGCCTGCGCGGCTGGCATTACGGGCGGTGATCTGCTGCTCGTGGGCGGACGGGCCGATGATCTGGGGGCCGTAATCCGCACGCTTGAGGAAACAGGCGTCGAGGTTGTGGAAGAGGCGCGCGGCTTGCGGGTCCGTCGTAGCGGCACACTGCAGGGCGTGGACATCATGACCGAGCCGTATCCCGGTTTTCCGACGGATATGCAGGCGCAGTTCATGGCGATGCTGTCCGTGGCGGAAGGGGCGTCCATGATCACCGAGACGATCTTCGAGAACCGTTTCATGCATGTCCCGGAACTCAACCGGATGGGCGCGCGCGTGAATGTGCATGGCCGCTCCGCCATTATCCGTGGCGTGTCGAAGCTATCGGGTGCGCCGGTCATGGCGACCGATCTGCGGGCGTCCTTCTCGCTGATCCTCGCGGGTCTGGCGGCGGAAGGCGAGACGCAGCTCAGCCGCATCTATCATCTGGACCGGGGCTATGAAGGCGTGGACCGCAAGCTTGCCGCCTGCGGTGCCGATATCGCCCGCGTCTCGGACTGACAGATCTGAAAGTTTTTGGGTTCCGCCTTTTTTCAAAAAGGCGGAGGTCTTTGAAGCCTTTTGAAAAAAGCTTCACCAAAAACTTTTATCCGTTTGCGACCAGATCCTTCAGGACGGCTGCGGTGCCGCGTGTTTTCAGGTCTTCGCGGGTCTGGATGAAGCGCGTGAGGAACTCGGCGGAGTCTTCAAGGCCCCATCCGGCGAACACGCTCATTTCCAGCGCCTTGGCCGGGTTCGGGTCCAGCGCCAGAGCACGGTCGTCGGCGCTCAGGCGGGGTTCGGTGACGGGGAAACTGGCCTGTACGTCATCGCGGCCCACCAGATAGGCACAGTAGCAGGCGAGGCCAAAGGCGATCCGGCGCGGGTCCTGCGCGTTTTTTAGAACGTCTTCCGCCGTGGCGCGCAGGAAGACCGGCAGCTTGGATGTGCTGTCCGACGTAATGCGAAGAAGCTGGTCGCTGACGGCATGGTTGCGGAACCGCTCCAGAAGCAGGGCGGCATAGTCCGACAGGCTGATCCCCGGAGGCGCCGTCAGTTGTGGTGCGACGTCGTGGCGCAGGAACTGCTCCAGCAGGGCAGCGAGATGTTCGTCGCCCATGGCTTCATCGACCAGCCGGTATCCCATCAGCACGCCGGGCAGCGCCAGCATGGAATGGGACGCGTTCAGCATCCGCAGCTTGACCTGTTCGTAAGGCTCGACATCGTCCGTGAACAGGACGCCGACCTGCTCCCAGGCCGGGCGTCCGGCGGGGAAATTGTCTTCCACGACCCACTGGATGAAGTCTTCGCAGAAAACCGGAACGCGGTCTTCGATGCCGCTCTGGGCATTGAGTCGCGCCACGTCGGCAGGATGAACGGCCGGGGTGATGCGATCGACCATGCAGGACGGGAAGGCCACTTCAGCTTCGATCCACGCCGCCAGTTCCGCGTCCCGCAGACGGGCGAAGGACAGCACGGCATTGCGGGCGACATCACCATTCGCAGGCACATTGTCGCAGGACAGGATGGTGAAGGGTGCGATCCCGGCGTCCCGGCGCTGGCGCAGGGCTTCGGTCATCATGCCGAAGGCGGTCTGTGGGACCGGGCGGTGCAGGTCTTCGGCGATGGTGGGGTGTTCGGTCATGAACCGGCCCGCTTCGTCCATGTAGTAGCCACCTTCGGTGATGGTCAGGCTGACGATGCGGATGGCGGGGTCCGTCAGGCGCTTCAGAGCGGCCTCGCGGTCGGCGGGGGCATGGATGTATTCGACCAGCGACTTGACGACGCGGACCGTATCGGGACGGTTCGGCGGGCAGGCGCGCAGGGTGTAGAGGCCGTCCTGTGCGTGCAGGGCCTCGGCCTTTGCCACTTCGCCGGGAAGGTCCATCAGGCCCATGCCCACGATGCCCCAGTCGGACTGCCCCGGAAGGGCCAGAGCGCGGTCTGTATAGACGGCCTGATGGGCACGGTGGAAGTTGCCGACACTGAGATGAACAATGCCGGGTGTGACCTCTGCCCGATCATAGGGCGAGGTCAGGATGGAGTCCGGCAGAGTCGGAAGGGTCTGGGATGTCAGGATCATGGAAAGGATCTTTCAGACGAAAGGACCGGCTTCTTTTAGAAGTCTCTTCATTTGAAGAAACTGTTTTTTATTTTGTGAATAATTTCTAATAATTCTCGCAGACCCGGGAGCATTACGGGAAACGAACGCTTTTCTATTAAAAATGGCGTCCTTTCGCGTTTTTTCCGATCTGACCTATGATCGGTGGTCCTAATCTTCTATTTTTGCAGGACTGTCTTTTCATGAGTGCTCCCATCCATCGCCTGAGCGTTGACGAGCTTGTTCCGATGGTGCGGTCCGTCGTGTCGACCGAGACGGACATGATCGCCAACATGGCCAATATCGCGGCCCTGCTGTTTGAGGCTCTGCCGCAGATCAACTGGTCAGGCTTCTATCTCTGGAAAGAGGCTGAACAGCAGCTTGTGCTGGGGCCGTTTCAGGGGCGGATGGCCTGCACGCGGATTCCTCTGGGCCGGGGCGTGTGCGGGACGGTCGCGCAGAACCGCGAGACGCTCGTGGTTCCGGACGTCCATGCGTTTCCGGGCCATATTGCCTGTGATGCGGCGTCGGAATCGGAAATCGTGCTGCCGGTTGTGGCGGGGGGCAAGCTTGTGGGCGTGCTGGACATCGACAGCCCGGTGAAGGACCGGTTTTCAGACGCGGACCGTGTGCGGCTGGAAGACATCGTCGCTCTGCTGGTGGCGACGCTGGAGGGGTGAGCGGGGACGCGCCCCGCTCCAAAACTTAGGCCGGGACGTTGACGGAGAGGTGTTCCATCAGTTCCGGCACGTCCTGCACAACCTTGAACAGACGGCGGGCGGACGGGTCTGCAAACCCCTGATCGACGGCAGCATTCAGCGTGTCGACCAGTGATGTGGCCCAGCCGCCGATATTGACGATATAGATCGGCTCCTGATGCAGGCCGAGCTGCTTCCAGGTCATGATTTCCATGAGTTCGTCGAACGTGCCGAGGCCGCCGGGAATGATGGCGTAGGCGTCGGAGAGTTCGAACATGCGGGCCTTGCGGGTGTGCATGTCTGGCGTGACTTCAAGCTGCGTGACGCCTTTGTGCATGACTTCGCGGGCATGGAGGAATTCGGGGATGACGCCGATGACCCTGCCGCCCGCTTTGAGCGCTGCATCCGCAACCGTGCCCATCAGTCCGACATGCCCGCCGCCATAGACCAGCGTGATTCCGTGTTGCGCCAGAGCCGTTCCGATCTCTGTTGCCCCTTCAGCGTAAGCGGGGGAGTTGCCGAAGCGGGAACCACAGAAAACGGCGCAGGAACGAATGATCATGTCGGGTCCGTGTCAGTTGAAGCAAGGATCTGTCAGGAAATCCGGCGGCCCAGCGAACGGCTGATCAGCACACCGCCTAGACAGCAGACTGCGGTGGTGGCGAACATCGTTCTGTAGCCCGCGAACTCGATGACCTGTCCAAGAAACAGCCCCGAGAACGCGATGGCAAGATCAATGAAGATGGAATAGGCGCCCAGAGCCGCCCCACGGTTCTCCGGACCCGCGCTGTTGACGGCCAGAACGCCGAGTGCGGGGAAGAGCAGGGAGAAGCCTGCTCCCGTCAGCGCGGCCCCGACGAGGGCTGCGAACGGCGTCTGGAACAGGCCGAGCGTGGCGAGTCCCAGCGCTTCCACCAGCAGCGAGACGATCGCTACGAACACGCCGCCACGGATCGCAATCTGTGAGGCGAAGAAAAACCGGATGACGACGAAAATGAACCCGAAAACCGCCAGTGCGGTTGCCGCGCCTTCCCAGTGCAGGACGGAGTAATAAAGGGCCAGAAACGACGAGATGGCGCCAAATCCGATGGACCCTGCTGCCAGCGCCGATCCATGCGGCAGAACGAGTCTGAGGGCGCGCGAAAAAGCGATGGGCTTGCTGGTCGCGGGAAGGGGTTCGACGGCGGGATAAAATCCGATGATCGCAAGGCCGAACAGGGGGAGGGCGGCTGAGAGAATACCGACCGAGACCAGCCCGCCATAAGGCGCGGCCAGCAGAGAGAGTTTCGCGCCGACCGGTGCGCCCAGCGCGATTCCGCCATAGGAGCAGATGCCGTTCCATGAAATGGCGATGGCGGTGTTTTCCGCCCCGGCGCGACGGATGTTCCAGACGATCACCCCGGTCGCGGCCCAGCTTTCCGCCCACCCTAGCAGCAGGCGGCTGGCCAGCAGCACTCCCAGAGACAGCAGCGGTGTTGCGGCCAAAAGTCCGGACCCTGCGATCAGCAGGCCCGACAGCACACAGGTCACAAGTCCGCCAATAACGACGGGTTTGGGGCCGATCCGGTCCACCAGTCGTCCGGCGGAGGGGCGTGCGGCGAAGGTTGCGAAATACTGGAGCGAGAACGTGATGCCTGCGACGGTGGTGCTGTAGCCCAGCCCCTGATGGACGAAAATCGCCAGAACGGCATTGGGCAGGCCGATCACGATATAGACCAGCAGATTGAACAGAACGACGGCAAGAACACGTTTCGTCGGTGAGGCCGCCGACGTTTCCTGCGCGGTCATGGCTCTGCTCTCCTGAGGCTTATCTGTGAAAAGATCCCCCATGGCATAGGCCAGATGACGGGTGCCGTCACGAGGGCGGCCCTGTCTTTGGGTCATAAATTCCGCGTGGAGGGCGCTTATGAGGGGTCGGGCGCGTCTCGGAACAGCAGTTCCATCTGGTCGGACGACGTGGGGGCGGGGGCATGAAAGCCCGAAAGGGTCAGGCCCAGCAGACGGACGCCCGGCACAAAAGGAAACAGCGGCATCATGAGGCTCTGGCCCGTTTGCAGCAGGACCTCTTCGGACGGAACCGGTGCAGGCAGCGTGCGGGCGCGGGTAATCTGGCGGAAATCGGCGTATTTGACCTTCAGCGTTACGGTCCGGGCCTGAAGCTGACGCCGTTGCAGACTGCCCCACAGCTTGGCGGCGATCTGCGTCAGGGCCATGTGTGCGTCGGTTTCGGAGGTCAGATCCTGAAGATAGGTCTGCTCGGTTCCGAGGGATTTGCGCTCCCGGTTCACAACGACGGGACGATGATCAATGCCGCGTGAGATGCCGTAATAGAACGCCGCCGCCTTGCCGAAATGCCGCGTCAGGGTTTCGATGTCGTGTGTCCGCAGGTCCGCGCCTGTCTCGATCCCGAGGGCGCGCATTTTCCGGGCGGTGGCCGGACCGATGCCGTGAAACGCATCCACGGGCAGCGCTGCGACGAACTCCGGCCCCATGGCGGGCGTGATGACGAACAGCCCGTCGGGCTTGCGGTAATCCGAGGCCAGCTTGGCCAGAAACCGGTTATAGGACACGCCAGCCGAGGCGGTCAGGCCGGTTTCGGCGTGGATGTCCGCGCGGATGCGGTCCGCGACCAATGTGGCCGAGCCATAAGCGCCCAGATGGTCCGTCAGGTCCAGATAGGCTTCATCGAGCGACAGCGGCTGGATCAGCGGTGTGTAGCGGGAGAAAATGTCATGAATCTGGGCCGAAACAGCCCGATAGACATCAAAGCGTCCGGGGACAAACACCAGTTCCGGGCAGAGGCGTTTGGCCGTAACTGACGGCATGGCCGAGCGGACGCCGAAGCGCCTTGCCTCATAGCTTGCGGCTGCGACCACGCCCCGCGCTTCGCCCCGCCCAACCGCGAGCGGACGGCCGCGCAGGGAGGGGTCGTCCCGCTGTTCGACAGACGCGTAAAATGCGTCCATGTCGATATGCACGATCCGGCGTTGCTCCATGATGTGAGTGTCGCCGATTCGAAAGAACGAAACAAGATCAGGAGCCGTCCATGAGCACCGATAAGACCATCGAAGACGCCCGCAGGGACGCCGGTTTCCAGACGCTTTCGACCCGGCTGGCCTACAGCAATCCCTGGACCGCGTTGCGTGAGGATATCATCGTCCATCCCAACGGAAAGCAGGGCCTTTATGGCATCGTGGAGCGGGGCGAGTTCGTTGTGATCCTTCCGCTGCATGCCGATGGGAAGGTCACGCTGATCCAGCAGTTCCGCTACCCGGTGGGCGAGCGGCTTTTGGAGCTGCCGATGGGCATGTGGGAGACGAAAGAGAACGTCGATCCGGTTGAACTCGCCCTAGGCGAGCTGCGCGAGGAAACCGGACTGCGCGCTGGCGAGATGATCCATGTCGGTACGATGTATCAGGGCGCCGGGTACTCGAACCAGAAGGGGCATGTTTTTCTGGCCCGCAATCTGACACGCGGCGAAGTGGACCTTGAAGCCACGGAAGAAGACATCACCAGCCATGACATGACGCTGGAGGCATTCGAGACCATGATCCGTGAAGGCGAACTGAAATGCATGGTCTCGCTGGCCGCGTTTGCTCTGATCCGGGCAAAAGGCCTGATCTGAGGCGACCTGTCCGGAAATTGCGGAACTTGAGACATCTCTGGGGCGCTGTCTGGGACCGAGAATATTACGAAGGTCCCGATGGACGACACCGCATCCCCGTCCCCCGATACCAGCCAGATCGTCGCGCAGGGACATCCGACCGATAACGAGCTTCTGGCTTTTTACCGCTCGGAAATCCGGTTTGAGACCGAAGTCGTGAACGGTCGGCTTCAGGCCCTTTTGGGGTCGCAGGCGTTTCTTGTTATCGCCTATGCGACGGCCATGACCGGCTCCACAAAACGATGGGGCGACAGCATGGTGCTTCTGCTGCCGCCCCTGTTTTCGCTACTGGGATTCGTGCTGGCGCTGATGGCGCTGCCGGGCATCCGCGCGGCTTATGCCGCGATCGGAAAATGGGAGGGCAAGCAGCGACATCTGCACACCCGCAGCCCGGGGCTGACCGATTTTACGTTGGCTCCGAACGAGGACGAGACCCGTGACATGATGCGCCGCGCCCAGCGCGGGGCCCTGTTCGCCCATCAGGCCCCGTTCATTTTCATGATCGCCTGGG
Source organism: Gluconobacter sp. Dm-44 (assembly GCF_018256175.1). Lineage (NCBI taxonomy): Bacteria > Pseudomonadati > Pseudomonadota > Alphaproteobacteria > Acetobacterales > Acetobacteraceae > Gluconobacter > Gluconobacter sp. Dm-44. Next base: position 266,250 of record NZ_JAERLZ010000002.1, read on the forward strand.
CGATTTTCGGGTTCATCCCGTTCTATCTGTATCTGAAATAGCGGTCAGATCACCGCGTCCAGAAACACAACTTCCGATCCGCCGCCTTCGACCAGCGGCGTGATCGTCTGGTTGAACACCTTACCGTGTTCGGTGGCCATATGGGCGGCAAAGGCCGCGTCGTCCCGGTAGGTTTCTTCCACATGGAACAGGTCGGGGTCGGAGGCGAGCGTATAGACCTTGAAACGCTCGCAGCCGGGTTCGGCGCGGACGTCTTTTGCCAGCGCCGTCAGCAGGCCGCGCAGGGTTTCGCGCTGTCCGGGAAGGGCCTTGAGCGTGGCGTAAAGGGTCTTGGGCATGGCGGAGAGCCTTGTGGTGGTTGAGAATGGTGCATCATTGACCTGCCGGAGCCACTCCGCAAAGGCAAAGCTGCGTGAGGGTCAGGGCTTTTCGAGCAGCGCCTTGCAGCGCATCCACGACATGCGGTCCCGAAAGACGAACAGGACGTAATAATCCAGCTCGCGGCTGCGGGTTTTCGTGGTGCGGGTATAGAAGGGATAGACGTCGAACGGTCCCTGAAGCCCAACGGGAGCAGGTTCCGACGGCAGGACGCAAGTGACGCGGAACAACGGCATATAGACCGCATCGTCGCCGGGATTGCGCCGGACATGCCACAGATTGCGCCGGAATTTCCTCAGCCGTTCCGGCAGGAGGAAGACCATCGATTTTTCGATGAATCCCGCCCCGAAATGCTCCGGTCGGTAGTAACGCATGTCCTCGGGCATGTTGCAGAAATTGGGATGGTCCTGAACGATCATGGACCATCCTTTACGGCATCGGTGCAGGCGTTGGGAGAGGCGCGTCCTGCCTTATTCGTCCGATGTCTTTTGATCGGAAGCAGGGTTTGCGATCTCCGCTGCCGCACGGTTGAGGATCGCCACGATCCGCCGCAGTTCGTCCGCACCTGCGCCGCGGCGGGATTTCAGAGCGGATTTCAGGGCAAAGCGTGCGTCGTGAAAAGCCTGACCCAGTGTGGGATCAAGGTCGTTGACGCCGGTGAAAGCCTCGCGGACATCCGCCATGCGGGCGCCGATGCGGCTCAGAACGTCGAGGATGCGGGCTGCCTCCTCATTGCGGGCCTCGTGGTGGGCTTTTCCTTCCTCCGTCAGGCTGTAGAGCTTGCGGTTGCCTTCCTGTGTGACGGCGGCAAGGCCGGTTTCCTCAAGATAGGTGAGGGAGGGATAGATCACGCCGGGGCTGGGCTTGTAGAATCCGCCCGACCGCTCTTCGAGGCGCCGGATCAGCTCATAGCCGTGGGCAGGAGCTTCCGCGAGCAAAGCCAGAATAACGAGCTGAAGCTCATCGGCCGTCAGTTTGCGACCGCGTGTGAAGTCTTCGCCGCCGAGATCGCCGCCAAACCCCCTTCCGAAGCGGCCGCCAAAACGTCCACCTCCCATGCCGCCGCCCATCCCGCTACCACGGCCGCCATGCCGGTGTCCGAAGCCGCCTTCGCCGCGGCCCGTGCCCCGGTGATGACCGCCCCGATTTTCGCCGCCCCGACCTTCACTCTTGCGCCCATCTTTCTGGTCGTCGCCTTCCGCGACGGGGCGGCCCCTGCCGAAGAAACTGCCGCGGTGATGATGGCCATGACGGTCCGTGTTGAAAAAATCCATTTTACGTCTGAACATGATGTTCTCCTATTCGATATATCGAACGATATAGTATCTTACGATATATCTTCAAGAGGAAAATGTGGCCGGATGATTTTTTCGGATGCCCATTCTTCAAAGGTGGGTGCGCCAGCATGAACACGTGTTTACGGTCCGGCCCATAGCCGCGGCGGCCTGCGGCTGGTATCGGGCAGGAATGGGTAGCCCGATGTCTCTCCCCCCCGATCCGGACCTGCGCCGCACCTTGCGGCAGATCGTGCCGTGGCGTGCCGCGCTGACGATCGGCGCGATGCTAGTGCTGGTGGCAGCACTCCAGCGGCTGCCGTTCATTCATCATCTTCTGGAAAACGCCCCACACTGGCACGAGACGCCGGGGGCGCCGCTATGGTTCCTGCTATTGGCTGTGCCCTACAGCGCGTGCGGCCTGCCGCGTCAGGCGCTGTGCGTGGCGGCGGGCCTCGCCTTTGGATTATGGGGCGGACTTGTTCTGTGTTCGCTGGCCTATATGTTGGGGGCGGTTCTGGCGTATGGTTGGGCGCGGCTTCTGGCGCCAGCGGCGTTCCGGGCGCGGCTGCATGACAGGCTGGAAGCGGACTATGCCGCTCTGGCCCGCACGCTTCACGTAAAGCCTTTCCGCGCGGTGCTGACGCTGCGGCTGATGCCGGTGGGGTCCGCCCTGCTGGTTTCGACGGCGGCGGGGCTGTTCGAACTGCCGCTGCTGCCGTTCTCGGTCGCGACCTTTCTGGGCGGATTGCCGCAGACGCTGATTTTCGTTCTGGTCGGCTCCGGGACGCGGATCGGGCATGTCCTTCAGTTGGGGCTTGCGGGAATCCTGTTCGTCGTGTCGGGTGTGCTGGGCGCTGTTCTGCTGCGTCAGCATGGCCGAGGACAGGATGCACGGGAACGGGACGCCCCCTGACCACGTCATCAGACTATCAATCCGCAACCTGAAGTGAACAGGCAGACGCGCATGACAGACCAGACCATGAGATTCAGACGGGGAGATTCCCTGCCCGCATGGCTTCCGGTTCTGCTGGGAATTTTTACGGCTGTCGGGCCGGTTTCGACGGATGTCTATCTTCCGGCTCTCCCCGAAATGGAGCGCCAGCTTCACACCTCACCTGGTGCGGGCAGTGCGACGATGGCGGCCTGGGTGATCGGGCTGGCCATCGGGCAGATCAGTATCGGCCCGATCTCGGACCGCTTCGGCCGTCGCTGGCCGCTGCTGATCGGGATGCTGGGCTATACGCTGGGCGAAGTCGGCTGCGCGATGGCACCGAGCATGACGTTTCTGTGCATCTGCCGCGTCTTTTCCGCCATCATGGCGTCCGCCGGGCTCGTGGTGCCGAATGCGTGTATCCGCGATCTGACGGAAGGGGATGAGTCGTCAAAAATGATGTCCCGCCTGATCGTCATTCAGGGCACCGTGCCGATCCTCGCGCCCATGCTGGGCGGTTTTGCGCTGAAATTCGTGGACTGGCGCATGATCTTCTGGGCCACGGCTGTCTATGGCGGGCTCTGTACCCTTTTGCTGATGACGGTCTTTCCAGAAACGCTCGCTCCGCAGGACCGTCGCGATCTGCGACCCATCTCCATCATCGAACGCTACACCTATATTCTTCGGACCCGCAGCTTCATCACGAATGGTCTGGTCTGGAGTTTTCTGGGCTTCGTGACCTTCACCTACCTGACCGCAGCGCCCATGCTGTTCGAGGACGTGTTCGGGATGTCGCCGTTCCATTACGGCATGCTGTTCGGGCTGTTCGCGATCTGCATGATCGGGGCGTCCGCCATCAACGGGCAGCTTGTGGGGCGCGTCAGTACGGGCAGGATGCTGTTTTCCGCGCTGGGTGTCAGTCTGGCGGGCTGTGCGGTCCTGCTTCTTCTGGCGCTGGTGTCGAACTACGATCTCGACGCGCAGGGCCATATCAAGGCGATGTTCCTGTGGCCGCTCATCATCGCCCTTCTCATCACCATGGCCCCCACGGGCGTTATCGGGCCCAATTCTATGGTGGGTGCGCTGTCCGAACAGTCCGATCGCGCCGGTTCGGCCTCGGCATTGGCGGGCACGATGCAGTATCTTTTTGGCGCTGTGGCGAGCGCACTGTTCGGGCTGATGCCGTCCGGGACGGCCGTTCCGATGGCGCTTTTCATGGCGTTTGCTTTCGTTGCCGCGATGGGCTTCGCCCTGCTGCGGCCCCGCCTGCCGGTCATTGCGGAACCTCCGCGCCATTCTTGAGGAAACATCCGTCATGAAAGCTCTGCTTGTCGAAGATGATGCCGCCATTGCGCTGGTGGTCGAGACGGTTCTCCAGCGGGAGGGCTGGAGTGTCCGGCATGTGCTGGACGGGGAGGCCGCGCTGGAGGGAAAGGACGCCCCTGATCTTCTGGTGACGGATCTCAACCTGCCGGGATCGCATAACGGGCTGGAGATCGCGCATCTGCTGCGCGAGCGTCATCCGCAGATGGCCGTCGTGCTCATGTCCGGCGATTATGAAGACCGCGATACCGCTCCGCATGGTATGGCTGTTCTGCCCAAACCATTCCGCAGGGCCGGGCTTCTGGCCGCCATCGAACAGGCGACAGCCGTGATCCGGGCTTGAGCCCGGGACTTGAGTTGGAGGGGAGACTCCCCTACATGCCGCGCTGTTTGCCATGACCAGATGAAAGCCGTGCCACCATGTCGTTTCAGGACCCCCAGCCGCTCGATCTCAAGAGTTACATCCGCGAAATTCCGGATTTTCCGAAGCCGGGCATCCTGTTCTATGACATCTCGACGCTGATCCGCTCGCCCGACGCCTGGCAGGTCGCCACCGCGCGTCTGGCTCGTGCGATCGCCGCCTGGCAGCCCGATATGCTGGCCGGAATCGAGAGCCGCGGCTTCTTGACCGCCGCTCCGCTCGCGCTGCGTCTGGGCTGTGGCTTCACGATGCTGCGTAAGCCGGGCAAGCTGCCGGGCAAGACCATTTCCCTGAAATACGGCCTCGAATATGGCGAGGATGAGCTGCACATTCAGGCAGACGCTATCAAGCCGGGTCAGCGCGTTGTGGTGCTGGACGATCTGCTGGCGACGGGTGGCACGCTGGCCGCGTCCATCGACCTGCTGCGCAAGGTGGGCGCGGAAGTCGTGGGTGCATCCGTGCTGATCGAGCTTGCGGATCTGAAAGGCCGTGACAAACTGGACGTTCCGCTGAACGCTCTGATGACGTACGACGAGTAAGGCGACGAATAAGGGACACGATATGTCGGGCACCTCTTCCGAACGGATTTCCGCACTGTGGCAGACACGGTACCGCACGACGGCGCCGGAAACCCTGCCGGACAATGCGGTGCTCGACCTGCTGCTGTCGCACCATTCGGTCCGGGCCTATCTGCCGGATGCCCTGCCCGAAGGGACGCTGGAAGCCGGAATTGCGGCGGCGTCCTCGACTGCGACCTCCAGTAATCTTCAAGTCTGGTCCGTCGTTGCCGTCGAAAACCCGGAAACGCGGGCAAAGTTGGCTGAACTGTGCGGTGGCCAGAAGCATATCGAAGTCGCGCCTCTGTTCCTCGCATGGATCGTGGATCTGTCCCGGCTGGAGCGGATCGCGGAGCGGGCAGGGACGGGACACGAGGCGCTCGACTATGAAGAAATCTTCCTCATGGCGACGCTTGATACCGGCATTGCGGCCCAGAACGCCGTCACCGCCTTCGAGTCCCTCGGGCTGGGCACGGTCTATATCGGCGGCCTGCGCAACCATCCCGAAGAAGTGGCACGCCTCCTGTCCCTGCCGCCGCGGTCTGTTGCGGTTGTGGGTCTGTGCGTCGGCCAGCCCGACCCCGTAGCCCAGAACGGCCACAAACCGCGTCTGGGTCAGGATGTGGTCCTGCACCGTGAGCATTATAGCATCGAAAACGAAGCTGCAGGCATCGCGGCCTATGACCGGATCGCGGACGACTACCAGAAGGAACAGGGCCTGTCGTCGCGTGCCTGGTCGGAAACGGTCGCCAGTCGTGTCGATAGCTTCAAGGGCCTGAGCGGGCGGCATGTCATGCGCTCTGTCCTGCACAAACTCGGCTTCCCATTGCGGTAAGAAGATACAGAGAAAAGTTTTTGGGTTCCGCCTTTTTTCAAAAAGGCGGAGGTCTCTGAAGCTTTTTAAAAAAAGCTTCACCAAAAACTTTTGAATTGCTGGCTGGTGTGCCGGTGCGGGGGCTGCGTTCTGACCTTCATTCTTCCTCCCGAACTTCCCGTCACGGCGATTCTGCCGGAGCTTCTGGCGACGTTGCAGACGCAGCCCAACGCCGTCCTCGTCGCGCCTCCGGGTGCGGGCAAGACGACGCTGACGCCGCTCGCTCTTCTGGACGCGCCGTGGCTCGGCACGCAGCGCCTGATCCTCGTGGAGCCGCGTCGCGTGGCGGTGCGTGGAGCGGCCTCGCGCATGGCGTCGTCGCTGGGTGAAAAGCCGGGCGGTATCGTGGGGTTCCGCACGCGGACCGATTCCGCAATGTCTGCCAGAACGCGCATCGAAGTCGTGACCGAAGGGCTGCTCCTGCGCCGTCTGCTGACCGATCCGCTGCTGGAGGGTGTGGGCGCGGTGCTGTTCGATGAAGTGCATGAACGCTCGCTCGATCTGGATGCGGCGCTGGCGTTCTGTCTGGACATGCAACGCGAAATGCGGCCGGATCTGCGGATTCTGGCCATGTCGGCCACGCCCGATGGCCGGGCGTTCACGACGCTGATGAACGCTCCGCTGATCGAGAGCGAAGGCCGCCAGTTCCCCATCGACATCCGCCATACCCGCGATATTCCCCACATGCGGGACCTGCCCGAAGCCTGCGCTCGCGCGATACGTCAGGCTCTTGCGGAAGAAGACGGCGATATTCTTGCCTTTCTGCCCGGCGTTGGCGAAATCCGGCGGATACAGGCGCTGCTGGACGGCACAGTCCCCGTTTTTCCGCTGCACGGCGAGCAGACGACCGAAGATCAGGATCGCGCCATCGCGCCGTCTGACATGCGCCGCGTTGTGCTGGCGACGTCCATTGCTGAGACGTCCGTCACGGTTTCGGGCGTGCGGATTGTTGTGGATGGTGGTCTGCGCCGGGCCCCGCGGCTTGACCCGAATACGGGCCTGTCGCGGTTGGAAACGCTGAAGATTTCCCGCGCCACTGCCACCCAGCGTGCAGGCCGTGCGGGGCGGCAGTCTCCGGGCATTGCCATCCGCCTGTGGTCGGAGATGACGCAGCGCAGCCTGCGCCCGCAGGAGGCGCCGGAAATTCTCGTGGCCGATCTGACGGATTTCGCGCTCGTCACCGCCGCCTGGCAGGAGGTCATGGGAACGGCTCCGGACAGTCTGCCGCTGCTGGACACGCCCCCTTCCGGCGTTTTGGCGGGCGGGCGCGAACTGTTGCGCGAACTCGGCGCGCTGGATGATGCCAACCGTATTACGGCGCTTGGCAAACGCATGGCGTCCCTCGGCACGCATCCGCGTCTGGCCGCGATGCTGTGCGCAGCCCGGACCCTGCCGGAGCGCGTGACGGCGGCCTGTCTGGCGGCTCTGCTGGAGGAGCGCGATCCGCTCCGTCCACGTCCGAACCGCCCTTCCGGCCCCGCGCCGGGTGCTGATATCCGCGTTCGCTTCGCCCTGTTCGAGCGCGATGACCCGCGCGCGGACCGGGCCAGCCTGTTCCATATGCGTCAGTCCGCCAAACGCTTCCTGCGCCGGATGGGAGAGCGGGACGTGCCGCTTATCCCGCTGCCGGACCATGCGGGGGCGCTGCTGGCCGCTGGTTTCCCGGATCGTGTGGCGCAGGCAGCGGGCGAGCTTGGGCGTTTCCGTTTGGCAGGTGGGGGAAGTGCCCGCGTTTCGGCCAATGACCCGCTGGCCCGCGAGAAACTGCTGGCCGGGGCGGCGTTTCACACGCGGACTTCAACGGAAATCACGCTCGCAGCCCCGCTGGATGCTGAAAACCTGCCCCAGACCCTTCTGGACCGGACCCGCGAGCAGGTCGAGACGACGCTGGACGGGACATCCGGTCGCATTATCGCCCGTCGTAGGCTCCGTCTGGGCGCTCTGGTCCTGCGTGACCGCAACGGCGAGATCAGCCCCGAGGAGGCGCAGAGCCTTCTCTTGCAGGAGATCGCCGCGACTCCGGCGCAGGCTCTGACATGGACGGAGGCCGGGCGTCAGTTTCAGGCCCGTGTGGCCCATGCCCGCGCGACCTATGCGCCGCATCTGCCCGACCTGTCCGACGGCGGTCTGACGGCGTCTCTGGAGTGGCTGGAGCCATATCTTGCGGGATTTGACCGGCTCGCGCAGGTCAGGGCGCTGGACCTGCTGTCCATCCTGCGCGCGCGGCTGGACTATGCCGATTTGTCCGCGCTGGACCGCAAGCTCCCGCCGCGCCTGACGCTGAAGGCCAGCACGCACGATATTGACTATACCGGCGCGGTTCCTACGGTTTCCGCCCGTGCGCAGGCCTTTTACGGGACGGCCCGGACGCCGGAACTCGCGGATGGACAGCTTGCCCTGCAATGCGCGCTGCTGTCTCCCGCCGGGCGTCCGCAGGCGATCACGGCGGATCTGGAAGGCTTCTGGAAAGGAAGCTGGGCCGATATGCGCCGGGACATGCGCGGCCGCTATCCCCGTCATGACTGGCCCGAAGATCCTGCGACGGCAGAGCCGCCGAAACCGCGTTCGAAATCCCAGCAGGGGCGCTGAATCGTCAGGATCTTGGGATGTGGAACAATTCTGTGTTAGCAGATTCGGTATGACGATGTTCCTGTCCTGTTTCCCATGAACCGCACCCTGCAGGCTGCTGCGATCGGTGCCGGAACGGCCACTGTGATGACGGTGGGGCTGATGCTGGTCCTGCGCGGTCATGGCAACAGCCCGCAGAGCGTTGCACACCCCGTGGAACAGCCGCAGAAGTCGGCGGCCATGCCGGCTCCCGCGCCGAAACTGCTCCCGACCATCATCCCTGACCGCATCGTCGCAGGCGAAAACACGGACGCGCATGGCATCCCCACACAGCCCGCCGTCGTCCCGGCTCCGGCCCCCGCTTTGCCGCCGCTTCTGGTTAAATATGGTCCCTTAAGTTTCGCCCCGCTGGTGCGGCAGGTGATCCCGGCCGTCGTCAACATCGCCATCACCCAGAACAGCCCCGACGGCCACGATCATATTCCGCCCCAGATCCGCGGCACCCCGCTGGAAAAGCGCTACCGGGACCGGATGAAACGCCAGCAGGAAGAAATGGTCGGCGCGGGATCGGGTTTTATCGTCGATCCGTCCGGGATCATCGTGACCAACCGCCATGTCGTTGGCGGGGCGGACAAGGTCGTGGTCTCGCTGTCCAACGGGCATGAAATGCCGGCGCGTCTGCTGGGGGCCGATCCGCTGACGGATATTGCCGTCATCAAGGTCGACAGCCCCGAGCCGCTTCCGCATGTCACCTGGGGCGACAGCCAGCAGACCGATATCGGGGACTGGATTCTCGTCGCGGGCAATCCGTTCGGGTTCGGATCGTCCGTCACGGCGGGGATTGTCTCGGCGGTCGGGCGCGATCTGGGGATCGGGTCGCTTGACGACTTCATTCAGCTTGATGCTCCGATCAATCCCGGCAATTCAGGTGGCCCGGCCTTCAACATGCGCGGGCAGGTCGTGGCCGTGAATGCCGCCATCGTGACGCCTGCGGGCGGGTCTGTGGGGATCGGGTTCGGCATTCCGTCCGAAATCGTGGCCCCGATCGTCGCGGAAATCGAGGCGACGGGCCATGCCGAACATGGCTGGCTCGGCATTACACTGGATGATGGCGACACCGCGATCGGGATTGCCGGTGTCGATAACGGTGGCCCGGCTCAGAAGGGCGGGCTTCGGCGGGGCGATATCGTGACGCAGGTGGACAATGTTCCCGTCACCAGCGCGCGGATGCTTCTGCGCAGTATCGCGGCGGCGCGTCCGGGCGTGGTTCTGAGTTTCCGCATCAGGCGCGGCAAACAGTCTCTGACACTGCCCATTCATATTGGTCCGCGTCCGCAGGATGCGGATGATTGAGTCACTCCGCAGGTTAGTCGGTCTGTGCGCTCTGGTCCTGCTTGCCGGGTGCAGTGCCGTGCCGCCGTCGCGTGGGCAGAGCGGTTATCGCGACGGGCTCTCGGAGGCCTCCCCGTTCTCATGGGGGCCGATCAGCGCCTCGTCCCTGCGCGACGCGCAGCAGGATGCGTTTGACAACGCAATTCCCCGCTAGGCAGTCTGTTCTGTAACAACGGCGTTTGACGGCGTCCTTCAAGCCGGTATTCTTTCTGGCAAGGAACGGCGAGACTGCGTTCGGAAGGAAGAGAGACAACGATGCGTATCCTGCTGGTCGAGGATGATCCGACGGTCCGTGCTTTCGTGCTCAAGGGGCTTCGGGAAGCCGGGCATGTCGTTGACGAGGCGGATAACGGAAAGGACGGCCTGTTTCTGGCGGTCAGCGAGAACTATGACGTCGTAATTCTGGACCGGATGCTGCCGGGTGGCATCGACGGATTGCGGATTCTGGAAACCCTGCGCGGTCAGAAAAATGCAACGCCGGTCCTGCTGCTGTCGGCGCTGGCGGATGTGGACGAGCGCGTTGCAGGCCTCAAGGCCGGCGGCGACGACTATATGACCAAGCCCTTCGCCTTTTCCGAACTTCTGGCGCGTGTCGAGGCGCTGGGCCGTCGTGGTCGCCCCGAAAGCGCGCCGCAGACGCGGCTGGTCGTGGGTGATCTGGAGATGGATCTGCTGTCGCGGACCGTCAAGCGGGGCGGCGAGAAGATTGATCTTCAGCCGCGCGAGTTCCGCCTTCTGGAGTTCCTGATCCGCCATGCCGGGCAGGTCGTGACCCGCACCATGTTGCTTGAGCGCGTGTGGGACTATCATTTCGACCCGCAGACTAACGTGATCGACGTGCATGTCTCGCGCCTGCGCCAGAAGGTGGACAAGCCGTTCGACAAGCCCATGATTCACACGATCCGCAATGCGGGCTATATCCTGCGGGCGGACTGATTGGGAATGCTCCTGCGTAAGGTCCGCTGTTTCTGGCTGCTCCTGAAACGGCGCCTGCGCTGGCCGGTTCGCTCGGCCGGACTGAACTTTGCTCTGGCCTACGGGCTGGTGTTCGTGATTTCGGCCGGGGCGTTCCTGTCCTTCATCTGGTGGAACACGACCGGCCAGCTGGACCGTCAGGTGGAACTGGCGGTGCAGGTCGATGCGGCTGATCTCTCCCATCGCTGGGCACAGGGTGGGCCGCCCGCGCTCAGCCTCGCCATTCAGGACCGGCTGGACCAGAACGTCGATGATGACGAGCTGTATCTTCTGGTTGGTCCTGACGGGCGTAAATATGCCGGAAATCTACCCGGATGGCCGGTTGTCATCAGCCAGATGGACCAGTTTTATGAGCTGGCCATCAAGCGCGACGGCTTTCGCACTAATGCCAAGATGCACGCCTATGCCCTGACGCAGGGGTTTCGGATGATCGTGGGGCGCGATGTGCGCGGGCGTCCGCTCGTCCGGCACGTTCTGACCGACACGCTGATCTGGGCGTGGGTCATGGTGTCGCTTCTGGCGGCAGGCGGGGCGCTGGCGATCCGCAGGATTTTCCGGCAGGTCGTCCGCTCCATCGCGCGCACGACGGCGGCGGTGGCGCAGGGCGATCTGAGCCAGCGCATCCCTCTGACGGGCAACGAAACCGATCTGGTGGCGCAGACCGTCAACACCATGCTGGAGCGGATCAACCGTCTGATGGACGGCGTCAAACAGGTCTCCAACGCCATCGCTCATGACCTGCGAACCCCTATCGCCCGTGCTCGCGCGCGACTTGAAGACGCCAATCGTACCGCCACCTCTGCCGAGGAACTTCATGCCGCGATTGATCGCGCGGTTATGGATCTCGATCGAGTGACGTCGATTTTCGAGGCTCTGCTGCGAATCGCACAGCTTGAGGCGGGGGCAAGACGGGCGGCTTTCACGATTCTGGATGTGCGCTCCCTTCTGGAAGGGCTGAGCGAGCTTTATGAGGCGTCCGTCGAAGATGCCGGATTACGACTTGTCTTCAGGGCCGGGAGTGTGCGGCCGGTCAATGGCGACCCGCATCTGCTGCAACAGGCCGTCGCCAATCTGCTGGACAATGCCATCAAGTTCGCACCGCCCGACACGGCCATTACCCTGTCGGTGGACATGCGGGATGATCGGCTGGCCATTACCGTTGCTGATCAGGGGCCGGGAATGAGCGAGGACGATCTTGGCCGCGCTTCCGAACGCTTTTTCCGTGCCGAAGCGGCTCGCAACACGCCGGGGGCCGGGCTTGGCCTGTCGCTCGTACAGGCTGTCATGAGCCTGCATGGCGGTGCGCTTGAACTGAAAAACGGGGATCAGGGTCTTTCCGCGACGCTGCTTCTGCCGATTGTGGCGCCTGCTTTGAAAGCTGGATGACGGAAGTTTCATGCCAGCCCCACTCTGTGCTTAGCTGGAATGGGTTAGACAGTCCTGAATGCGCCTTTCCCTTCCTTCGCCGGTGATCCTCCCGGCTTTCTGTCTGCTCGGCTGTCTGGCCGCGTCGCCGGTCCTGCATCCGGCGCAGCACCAGCCGTCCGGGCGCTCGGACGACGCGATTTCGGTCACGTCCGAAACGGCGGAATACTGCGCGCGGCTGCGTAAAAGCGTGGATGCAGAACTGGCCGCTCCTTCCGGTGCGATTGCGCTGGGGATGATGGAAGATGCGCGTCATTTGCGTGCGCAGGGAAACCTGCTGTGCACACAGGGGCATGTCCGGGCAGGGATCGAACGCCTGCGTCGGGCGTTGGTCCTGCTGAAACATGCTCCGGAGCCACGCTGACGGGCCGCGCTAACGCGCTGGTCCGCCGCTCTTTTCGGGGCGTTCCACACGATACCTGTCTTCAGGAGATCCGATGACCCGTCTTTCCTCCCTGATCCGGCCAGCCCCGCTTCTGGTGGCCGCTCTGGCCGTGTCTCCGCTTCCCCTTTCCGGGATGTTCTCCACAGCACAGGCCGCTGACATGCCCCAGACGACAACTCAAACTACAACCCAGCTTGATTTCAACGTGACCGGCACCGCCCATGCCGCGCCAACGGAACTGACGATCCGCCTGTCCGTCCGTGCCGACAGCCCGTCTGCCGCGACGGCGCAGAAGGACGTGAATACCCGGATGGCCGCAGCCCTCAAACTCGCGGGCGGTCAGGCGGGAATCGAAGCGAAGGCGGGGGGATACTCCATTTACGAGAACACGCCCGAACACGCGCCGAAAAGCTGGACGGCCCAGCAGGAGCTTGAACTCAGTGGCAAGGATTCCGTGCAGCTTCTCGCTCTGGCCGGGCAGCTCCAGTCGCAGTCCCTGATGCTGGAGGGGATGGACTGGTCTCTGGACGATGCTACCCGTGAGCAGCTTCTCAAAGATGCCCGGACAGCGGCGCTCAAACAGGTCCGCGAGCAGGCCGAGCAGAGCGCACAGACGCTCGGTCTGCACCTTGTGCGTCTGAGTGAAGTCCGTATTTCCTCGCAGGAGCCGGGCCCGCGTCCCGTCATGCTCATGGCGGCCCGCATGGCCGATTCCGCGCCCCCGCAGCGCAGCCCTGATGAACAGACTGTTCGTGTGAATGTCTTCGTCAAGGCAGAGCTGTCGCAGTAATGGCTTGTCTGCCGGTAGGGCATTTGTCAGGGCGCAAAAGAGAAGGATTTTAAGGGTTTCTTAGGGCGCTTTCGCTACCACGGAAAAAAAGGAGCCCTCATGCCCAATTCTTTCCGTGTGCTGGCACAGGATATTCTCGCTCTGGCCGATGCGGGCGACGTATCTGCTGCATTCGAAAAGCTGAACGAGGGCGTTCAGACCCTCCCTGAGGAACCGCATTCCGCATTTCTGGCGGGATGTCTGTATGAACGCCTCAGGGACTGGCAGCAGGCGCGGCGCTTCTATCTCCAGAGCCTGCATCTGGACGTCAACGCCCCGAGGATCTGGCATCGTCTGGGAATTGTCTGTCTGGAAGGGGGCGATCTGGATGGGGCGGAGCGGGCTCTGAAGGTCGCCATTCAGCAAAAACCGTCCGAAGCGCCTTATTACGTCGATCTGAGTCTGGTTCAGGCTCGTAAAGGCGTGTTCGACGAGGCTCTGGAGAACGCCATAACCGGCGATTCCCTTTGCGCGGATCATGTCCCGGCCATCAATAATATTGCTCACGCGCTCCAGTGCCTTGGCCGGAGTGAAGAGTCGCTTCCCTATTATGATCGCGCCATTGCTCTGGCGCCGGAAAACGGCGTCTGTCGTTTCGGACGGGCTGTCAGTCTTCTGAAAATCGGAAATTTCGAGGCTGGATGGCGGGAATATGAATGGCGCTGGCGGTGCAGCCAGACGCCGCGCACGGATCTTTCCGTCCCGCATTGGGAAGGAGAGGATCTGACAGGCAAAACCATCCTGATCCATCACGAACAGGGCTATGGCGATACGCTTCAGTTCATCCGTTTCGTGCCCCTGCTCAAGGCGCTTGGAGCGACGACCATAGTGCAGGTTCCGCCTACGCTGGTTCGGCTTCTGGAGCGGATGGACGGCATTGACAGGGTCATCTCGGTTCTTGAATCATCATTGCCTCTGGATCTGCATTGTCCGCTGGTCGGTCTGCCGATGCGTCTGGGTCTGACACCAGACACGGCTCCAGACTGTCCGTATCTGTCCGTACCTTTTGAGGAACAGGAACGCGTTGGTGGCGCGTTGCGACAGAGCGTGTTGCAGAGGCCAGACCAGCCCGAGCTGATCGTTGGGCTGGTCTGGAATGGTGATCCGCGCCCTCATGATTCCGTCGCCACGCAGGTGGACCGCCGCCGAAGTGTGTCTTTGGAGAAACTTGCCCCTCTGATGGGTGTGGAGGGAATCCGGTTCGTCAGTTTTCAGCTTGGTGCTGCGAAAAACCAGATTGCTGAAACCGGACTGCCCGTGATTGACGTCACGGACGGGATTGTGGATTTCGCCGATACTGCGGCCCGGCTGTATGGTGTGGATCTGCTGATCAGCGTCGATACGTCCATGGTGCATCTGGCGGGTGGACTCGGTTTGCCGGTCTGGATGATTTCGCGGAGTGACGCCTGCTGGCGCTGGGGCGAAACTGCGTCCACGACGCCGTGGTATCCCAGTATGCGGATTTTCCGTCAGCCACGTTCGGGAGACTGGGAGACCCCCGTGGCCGAAATTGCGGGTCTGTTGCGGCAGTTCGTCGCGCTGTATCGGACGAATCTCGCGGCCGAAGCGGCTTAAGACGCAGGGCATAAAAAAACCGGCCGTCTCCTTTTCAGGAGAGGCCGGTTTTTCAGTCTCTGGATGACCTCTCCCTTAGCGGGGAGCGATCACCATCAGCATCTGGCGGTTTTCAAGGCGGGGCATCTGCTCCACCTTCGCCTTTTCCTCGACTTCCAGTCGGATACGCTCAAGCATCTTGATGCCGAGCTCCTGATGGGCCATTTCGCGGCCCTTGAAGCGCAGGGAAATCTTGACCTTGTCGCCTTCGTCAAGAAAGCTGTGAATGGCCTTGAGCTTCGTCTGGAAGTCGTGCTCGCCCGTACCCGGACGGACCTTTACTTCCTTGATCTCAACGACCTTCTGCTTCTTGCGGGCTTCGTTCTTCTTCTTCTGCTGCTCATACTTGAACTTGCCGTAGTCGAGAATCTTCACGACAGGAGGAACAGCGGTTGGGCTGATTTCCAGCAGATCGAGACCCACCGAAAAAGCGCGCATCATGGCATCCCGGGTCGTCATGATGCCCTGCATTTCGCCTTCTTCGTCAATCAGACGAACCTGCGGAACACGGATTTCCTCGTTGACGCGCGGTCCTTCACGGGTGGGCGCGGCCTGCATCGGCGGTCTAGCTATGGTCAGCTCCTGTCATCAGTTTCGTTCGGGTCCGGCAGCCTGTATCCGCCTTCACGCAGAAAGGCGGGATACGGCCATTTCCGATCCCGTTCCTTCTGCACATAGTCCTGCCTTACGCGCGGTGCAAGGGGATTACGTTCAATCCTTTGTCGCACGCGCGATGTCAGGGGCCTGAGCCTCTTTCGCGAGAGCCGCAACGGCTTCGTCGAGCGACAGGATTTCCTGCGTCGCGCCCCCCAGACGCCGCATGGCGACCTTGCGTTCCTCGGCTTCGCGACGACCAACGACCAGAATGACCGGAACGCGCGCAAGGCTGTGTTCGCGGATCTTGGCGTTGATCTTGTCGCTACGGATGTCGGTTTCGACCTGGAGTCCCGCGGCCTTGAGGGTCGCGGCGACTTCGTTGGCATAATCGCCGGCATCGGAGACGATGGACGCTACGACAACCTGCGTCGGTGCCAGCCAGAGTGGGAACTTGCCGGCATACTGCTCGATCAGGATGCCGATGAAGCGCTCGAAACTGCCGAGAATCGCGCGGTGCAGCATAACCGGACGATGACGGTTGCTGTCCTCGCCGATGTAAGAGGCGTCCAGACGTTCCGGCAGGACATAGTCCACCTGAAGCGTACCGCACTGCCAGTCACGGCCGATGGCGTCCGTCAGCACGAATTCCAGCTTCGGGCCGTAGAACGCGCCTTCGCCCGGATTGTATTCGTACTCGACGCCCGCGATTTCGCAGGCTTTCTTGAGCGCGCCTTCCGCCCGATCCCAGACCTCGTCCGAACCCGCCCGCGTTTCCGGACGGTCCGAGAATTTCACGCGGAAGCTCTCGAATCCGAGGTCGGTGTAAACCTCGGCCAGCATTGCCACGAACTTGGCGGTTTCGTCCGCGATCTGGTCGTCCGTGCAGAAAATATGCGCGTCGTCCTGCGTGAAGCCGCGCACGCGCATAATGCCGTGCAGCGCGCCCGACGGTTCGTAACGGTGACAAGCGCCGAATTCGGCCATCCGCAGCGGCAGTTCACGATAGGAACGCAGGCCGTGGCGGAAGATCTGCACGTGGCACGGGCAGTTCATGGGCTTCAGCGCGAGGGTTTTGTCTTCGTCCTCGACGCTCGCGATGAACATGTTCTCGCGATACTTGTCCCAGTGGCCCGAAGCCTCCCAGAGCGCACGGTCCACGAGCTGCGGGGTGCGGACTTCCTCGTAGTTGTTCCGTTCCTGCGCGCGGCGCATGTAGTCCTGGAGGACTGTGTAGAGGCGCCAGCCCTTGCGGTGCCAGAAGATCTGTCCAACGGCTTCTTCCTGAATGTGGAAGAGGTCCATCTCGCGGCCGATGCGGCGATGATCGCGCTTTTCGGCTTCTTCAAGGCGCAGGAGGTGGGCATCCAGCTCCTTTTTGTCGCGCCAGGCGGTGCCGTAGATGCGGGTCAGCATGGGGTTGCGATGGTCGCCGCGCCAGTAGGCCCCGGCCACGCGCATCAGCTTGAACGCCGTGCCGACATCACCGGTGGTGCGCAGATGCGGGCCGCGACACAGGTCGAGCCATTCGCCCTGACGGTAGATCGAGATCTGCTCGTCTTCGGGCAGATCCTGAATCAGCTGGGCCTTGAAGTCCTCGCCCTTCTCTTCGAAGAAGCGGATGGCCTCGTCACGGTCCCAGACCTCGCGGACGAACGGCGTGTTGGCCGCCACGATCTCGCGCATCTTTTCTTCGATGGCCGGGAAGTCTTCCGGGGTGAACGGCTTCTCGCGGGAGAAATCGTAATAGAACCCGTCCTTGATGCTCGGCCCGATCGTGACCTGCGTTTCAGGCCACAGGGACTGCACGGCTTCAGCCAGAACATGCGCCGCGTCATGGCGGATCATTTCCAGCGCGTCCTCATCCTTGCGGGTGACGAACTTGACGGACGCGTCGCTGCTGATTTCGGTGCTGATATCGACGGGCTTGCCGTCCACTTCCATCGCCATGGCAGCCTTGGCAAGGCCCGGTCCGATGGAGGCGGCGATCGTCGTGCCCGTCACCGTCCCGTCGAATGTGCGGACGCTTCCGTCGGGGAGTGTGATGGCGGGCATGGAGATCGCTCCTGTGCGAGTGGGACCGGCAGATTGCTCTGCCGAAAAATGAACGGGTAAATGGCCTCAATCCCCGTCCCGCCGCAACCCCCAGACGAACAGTCGAACCGTTTTCAGGTCGCTTTGTCCGTTTGGATCAGCAGAGGTGGCGCATCATGGGGATCGGACGACCGTCCTTCGTCCCATCCGAGCGTGACATAATGGAGGAGCGGCCAGATCCCGTAATAGGCGTCCTGCGTCACGTCCGGATTGCTCCGGGCATAATACAGCGGATCGAAAACCCGATACTCGTGCTGTTGCCCGTCATCGCGTGCCCGATGTGCCACAAAGCCGGACGGGATGCTGAGGGGAGGGTGCGGAACGCTCTCTCCTGTGCCCAGCAGAATGCCCGGATCGACGCCCAGATCGCGGAAGCGCTGCGCGATTATGGGCGCATAAATATTCGGAACGGGTCGGTAAGCGGCAGCAAAATCCTCGGCGTCCGTACGGAAATAGAAGTGAAGATGTGTCCCGTCCGCAGGGTGTTCCAGTGCTTCGCCTGTGTCTGTGGCAGTCAGTTTCTGGCGCGCAAAGCGGCGGATATCTTCATAATCGGGGCGGTTGTGCAGATGGAGATGCACGAAAGGCGTACGGACATAGCGCTCGGGATAACGGCTTTGGGGATTGTGGAAGCCACGGTCCAGGCTGACGATCGTTCGTGCTTTGAATAAACTGCGTCGTACGATCTGGGGCAGGTAGTAATCCGGCGCCTCTGGCACGTTCAGCAGCAGGCGTTCGGTAATGAAGGTCGCGTTTTCCTGCTTCAGATAGTCGAACTGTCGCCGAATGACGTCAGGGTCGAGCGAAAGCTGGTCCAGAAAAACCGTCAGGAATTCGTCGCAGTCCAGCGGGATGGCAAAGTCGTAGGACTCTTCTGCATCCCACTGACGGATGATCCCGGCAATGACCTCGCCTTTATGCAGAAAATCGCTGTGCGATGCGTGATCGCGGATGATCCGTACGCCTTTTTCTTCATAGCGGCGCTGGATCTCCAGAACGGTGGGATCGGTCGACCCATTGTCGATCACGGTCAGGCTGGGAAAGCCGAAAATCGCCGCGTGCCATAGAATCCAAGGCTCCAGCAGGGTCGCCTCGTTCTTCTGCATCATGACGCAGCGGATTCGGGTCATCGGGACAGCAAGGCGTTCATGCAGGTCTCGACCCGTTCCACGGGCAGCATCGCCAGATCGGGCACCACGATCAGCTCTGTTCTGCCGGACGTGAGGGTGAGGGGGGCCGTCAGGCGCGGATCGCTGTCCGGGCCAAACAGCGTGAGGCAGGGTGTGTCCATCGCGGCAGCCAGATGCATCGGGCCGGTGTCGTTGCCAATCACGAGGGAGGCACGGTCGAGCACGCCCGCGAGTTCAACCATCGTGGTCTGGCCCGTCAGGTCGAGGGCGGTTGGGCAGATGTGCAGGATGTCCTGAGCCAGCGGGGCTTCGGTCCGGGTTCCGACGATGACCGGACGGATGCCCTTCGCGGCAAGGGATTTTGCGATTTCGGCAAAGCGGGGCGCGGGCCAGCGTTTCTGAGGGCGGTGAGGGGCTGCGCCCGGTACCAGAACGGCATAGGGGGCAGCAATGTCCGGCCCATGGCCCTGAAGCCAGCGCGGAACACTGCGTGACAGGGGCGTGACCCCCGCGTCATGGAGTTGATCGTCCAGCCGGGCCAGCGTGTGCATAGCGTTGCGAGACGGATTGCCGTGCGGATGGCAGCAGCCATCGGAAATGCCTGACCAGTTTGCAGGCTGTCCTGCGAGGCGGAAATAGGTTTTGGAGCGACCCGAGGTCTGAAGATCGAAGACCCGGTCATAACCGCGCAGCTTGCGCGACAGGCGCCATAGTCCGGGCAGGTTCCGCATCGACGGGCGGTCATCCGTCAGGATCTCGTCGAACCACGGCGCGGCGCGGGCCAGATCCACGAAAGGCGCGGTCGTCAGAAGGGTCAGCGTGGCGTGGGGGAAAGCGGCCCGGATGGACGCGAAAGCGCCGAAAGCCTGAACGAAATCGCCCAGCGCGCCGAGTTTTATGACAAGTATGCGACTCATGAGCCGACTTTAGCAGGGTGTTGCGGAACGCCAACCGTTCCCGGCTGCCGTTCCGCAAAGAAAATGGCCCCTGTGGCCAATTAGGCCGTGGTGTCGACGCCCTGCGGTGCCGCAGCCGGTTCGCCCTTGGCGACCACGACCATGGCGGGCTTCAGCAGGCGGCCCTTGAGCAGCCATGCCGGCGTCCAGGCCTGCATGACATGGCCAGACGGATGCTGGTCGGATGGCTGTTCCGCCATCGCCTGATGCAGGTTGGCGTCGAACGGCTTGCCGGTCGGGTCTTCGCAGGTGATGCCGTTGCGCTCGAGAATGCCGAGGAACGAGCGCTGCGTGCCTTCGATTCCCTCACGCAGCTTCGTGATGAGGACGTCTTCGCCTTCTGTCTTGGCGGGCAGGGAGGCCAGACCGCGCTCAAGATTGTCAGCGGCTTCCACCACATCGCGGGCGAATTTCTGGATGGCGTACTGGCGGGCATCCTCGATATCGCGCTTGGCGCGGGCGCGGATGTTCTGGCTTTCGGCTTCGGAGCGGACCCAGCGGTCCTTGAGTTCCGCAACCTCGGCTTCAAGAGCTTCGATGCGGGCTTCGGGAGTCGTCTCTTCCAGCGTTTCACCGCCGGTTTCGTTCATGCCCGGTGTCTCGTGTCCGGAGGTCTCGACGCCCTGTTCAGGCACGTCATGGGCCGTTTCCGGCGAGGCGTTGTGGTCTGTCATGTCACGACCTTCTTTGGTGGGACGGGCCATCATGCGGCCCCGTTCTTCTTCAGGAGATAACGCTGATTGTCCTAAAGACAAGGGTTGCGCCGTCGCATAACGACGCATCATGTCATTGAAAAGCCTATTTTCCGCCATCATGGATCATGGGTTATAGGTAAAAAGCCGCAACAGTTCTCAGCAGACGGACCCCTTATGGAGACGCCCCGAACCCCCTACGCGCCGCCCGCGCCTGCCTCGCAGACGCCGCCCGGAGCTTCCGCCGCGCCGATTATCGCGCTGGTGGACGATGACCGGAACATTCTCGCGTCGGTTCAGATGACGCTCGAAGCCGAAGGATTTACCGTCCACACCTATACCGATGGCGAAAGCGCGTTGCAGGGCATCACGTCGCGCCCCGTCAGCCTTGCGGTGCTGGATGTGAAAATGCCGCGCATGGACGGCATGGAACTGCTCCAGCGCCTGCGCTCGCGCTCGAACCTGCCGGTTATTTTCCTGACGTCCAAGGACGAGGAACTGGACCAGCTTATGGGCCTGCGTCTGGGGGCTGACGACTACATCACCAAGCCGTTCTCCCAGCGCCTGCTGATCGAGCGTATCCGCGCTTTGCTGCGTCGTCAGGATGCCAGCCGGGCCGAGGCCACGGGTGTGGCAGCCGTCGGCTCCGCCATCGTGCGGGGCAAGCTCTCGCTGGACGAGACGCGTCATCAGTGTCTGTGGGACGGGCAGGACATTGCGCTCACGGTCACGGAGTTCCTGCTGGTCAAGGCTCTGGCCCTGCGGCCGGGGATGGTGAAGTCGCGCGATCAGCTCATTGATGCCGCCTATGGCGACAACATCTATGTCGATGACCGCACGATCGACAGCCACATCAAACGCGTGCGGAAGAAGTTCCGGCAGGTGGACGACGAGTTCAACCAGATCGAGACGCTCTACGGCATCGGCTACCGCTACCGGGACGAGTAAGCGCGCGTGGATGATGATTCGGAGGCTTTTCCGACAGGCCATATTCTCGATGCCGACCGGCTGGAACAGGGCCGGGACCGGCGGCGTGCCGAATCGGCCCGGGCTGCTCTGCGGGCGGGGCTGGGCGAGTCCTTGCGGAAAGTCGGCGCAAAGATTCTGAAGCGCCTGCGCCCGCGCCGGGCTTCGGAAATCTCGCTATCGCGGCGGCGTCTGGCGTCCCCGCTTCTGGTGCGGATTCTGCTGCTCAACGCTCTGCCGCTCGCCCTTCTGGCCGTCACGCTGCTGTTTCTGGACCAGTTCCAGAACGGGCTGCTGGAAACCGACGTCAACGCCCTGCGCGAACAGGCTCATATCTATGCAGGCGCGCTTGGCCAGTCCGCTGTTCGGGTGAGCGCGCATGGGTCGGGCCACCCCGCGCCCGGTGGCAATCTGGAACTGGACGTCGCGCAGGCTCGCCCGCTTCTAGCCAGCCTGACCGAGCCGAGTCCGAATGCTCACGCCCTGCTGTTCGATCCGGATGGCAAGCTTGTCGTGGACAGCCGCACGGCGTCACGTCGCAAACAGGATCATGCGCTCCCCGACCCCGTCGATGGCACGCCGTGGCAGCCACCGCGCAACAATATTCTGGAAAGTTTCTACGACTGGCTGCTGTCGCTCCTGCCGCTGACCTCCAGCGAGGAAGTCACGCTCGACACCAACGATACCGCCATGGACGGTCCGCATGATGCCCGGCCGCTCCAGTCGCAGGCCGAACTGCCACCCTTCATCCGCCGCACCAAGGATCATCAGCTTGTCGTGACGGTGGTGGAGCCGGTTGTCCGTGATGGTGTGACGGTGGGCGAAATCCAGCTGACCCGCCACGCGCCGGAAGTGGACCGCACGCTGTTCGCCGTCCGGTCCTCGATCCTGTCACTGGTTCTGGCGGCGCTTGTCGTGACGGTGCTGCTGTCCTGGTATCTGTCGCTGACGATCGCGCGTCCGCTGTTGACTCTGGCGCGGGCGTCCAACGACATGCGCGAGGCGGATGGGCGCAAGGATCTGGTGCCTGAACGGCTGCTTGTCCGTCGGGACGAGATCGGCGTTCTGGCCCGCTCGCTTCGGGGCAGTGCGCTGGCGCTCTGGGCGCGGATGGATGACATCGAGCGCTTCGCCGCCGATGTCAGCCACGAAATCAAGAACCCGCTTTCCTCCATCCGATCCGCCGTCGAGACGCTGCCGCGCATCCAGATTGCCGAGCGGCGCGACAGGCTGATGGGGATCATCAACAGCGACGTCAAACGGCTTGATCGTCTGATTACTGACATTTCCGACGCCAGCCGGATTGATGCCGAGCTTTCCCGCGTGCGCCCTGAACCCGTTTCGGTCGTCGCCCTCCTCGCCATTCTTGCAGAAATGCACCAGACCACTCGCCGGGAAAACGATCCCGTGCTGCGTCTGGACGTCCGCGATCAGGACCCGCCGCTCAAGGCGCTGGCCGTGGAGGATCGTCTGGTGCAGGTGCTGCGGAACCTGATTGGAAATGCCGTCTCGTTCTCGCCGCCGAAAGGCATCATCGCGCTCCATGCCAGCGCACGAGACATCGCGGGTAGCGGGCCGGGAACGGGGAGTGTGGTGGAAATCACCATCACCGATCAGGGTCCCGGTATTCCGCCCGGAAAGCTGGAAAGCATTTTCGACCGCTTCTATTCAGAACGCCCCCAAACCGAGAACTTCGGCCAGCATTCCGGCCTCGGGCTCGCGATCAGCCGACAGATCATTCATGCCCTGCGCGGAAATCTGTTCGCCGAGAACCGGATGGATGCGTCCGGCGCGATCAGGGGTGCCTGTTTCGTGGTGCGGCTCCCCCGCGCGTCCTGACGCTGCCATCCGGCCCGTGCCCTGCACCGTAATGGCTGGTTCCGGGGACAGACCCGCAATCGCGCCCGGAACAAGAGCCGCCGCCACTGGCAGCGCCAGCATCAGGGCCGCAAAAGCGGTCCGGGACATGGTCGTCACTTCCCGGCGGAGAGGGCAAGGATCACATGACCAGCCTGATGCCGCGCGCGTTGCTGGTCCCGCAGGACGTAAAGATCCTCATGGGCGCGGGAGAACGCGTCCTGCTCGCAGTCGGCGCCATCGCTGTCTACCAGCCAGTTGTCATGAATGAGCTTCTGGCAGACGGCGTGGGACGCCTGGGTAATTTTCTGGTTGGCGATGGTCCAGTCGCGCGTAGTCCTGAGATCCAGCGACGAGAGGTCGATTTCCGTGCTGGTCGTCCCGATCCCGCTGGGAGCGGCATGAGCGGCCTGAAGCGGCAGGGCAAGGCTGGCGGTGGAGAGAGCGCAGAGCAGCAGAGTGGAAAAACGGATCATGGCACGACATTCCTGAAGTCGGTTCCGACGCTGATTGCGTCTGGAAATCTTCAATGCAGGAAGCGTGCCAGTTTTTATTTTCAGTCAGAAAAATTCGATCTTCAGCAGACTGAAAATGAATTATTTCGGAAAAATTATAAAATCCGCCATGAAGTGGCGTATTTTTTCACTATCCGTGGGGTGTGGCGGTCAGGCTGAGGGCGATGCGCTGTTCGGGAAGGGGGAAACGCTGCACGATCCGCAAGGTCAGGGCGGGTTTTGCTGCGCCCAGAGCCTCGTTCAGGGCTGTCTGGCACTGGTTGAACGTTTGCCCTTCGCGGATCATGGCCGCGACATGCCGGGTATGGTTCAGCGTGAGGCCATGATCGGCCAGCGCCAGAGAAATGGCCGACAGTGCTGCCTGACATTCATCCGTCAGCCGTCCGGGGCGGTCCCCATCCGGGCTGAAACCGCTGAAATCCGTGCAGGTAACCTCGTCTCCATGTACGGTGACGGTCGGGGAGGGGAAGGATGTGCCCATGGTGGTTCTGAGTCCTGATCCATGTCAGGGGGCCGTCATGCCCCTGTCCGGCCCAAGGTCTTAGTCTGCTCCTGAGGAGGTCGCAATCCGTCATGTCTGTCCCGACATCCCTGCCCGAAGGTTCGGTCCATGCAAGTTGTGTGGCGTGGAACGGGGCGGCTGTCCTGATTTCGGGGCCATCGGGCTCGGGGAAATCGGAACTGGCTTTGCGGCTGATGGATGCGGGTTTTGACCTCGTGGCGGATGACCGTGTGCTTCTGGAGGGCGCGGTGGCTTCGGCCCCCGCGCGACTTGCGGGGCTGATTGAAGTCCGGGGTGTGGGAATCCTGCGGATACCTTTTGTTGCGAAAGCGACGGTGCATCTGCGGGTCTGTTTGGGGCAGGGGCAGCCCCGCCTGCCCGAATCGTGTCGGGACCCGTGGACGGGTGCGGTGATGTTGTCTCTGGAGCCCGGTTTTCCGGGAACGGTGGCCCGGATCAGGACAGCGCTCAAAGCCTGTTGCGGTTCTTATGAATGGGTTGCAGGGGCCGGAGAAACGCTAAAAAAACGTGAAGGTTTGAAATAGTTCCGTACCAAAAGAAAAAAGGCTAGAGTGTGGCATGGCATCGGCGAACCATCCCGAGTCTGGCTCCTTATCCGGCTATGGTCACGGGTCCCGTCGGATCCTGATTGTAACGGGTCTGTCCGGGGCGGGAAAATCATCCATATTGCGGGTTCTGGAAGATCTGGGTCATGAGGTCGTGGACAACCCACCCCTGAACCTGATCCAGGCGCTCGCCTCACGGGCCGGACAGAATCTGGCCATCGGAATCGACGTCCGCAGTCGCGGGTTCGAAGCCTCCCGCGTTCTTGAAGAACTGGAGCGCCTTCGCCTCCTGCCGGACTGTGTGGTGCAGCTCCTCTACGCCACCGCCGAACCTGAAATCCTTCTGCGTCGCTTCACCGCCACGCGCCGCCGCCATCCGCTGGTCACCAGCGGCACCATTCTTCCCGGAATCGAACAGGAAACCGCTCTTCTGGCTCCGCTGCGCGCCAATGCGGATCTGGTGATCGACACGTCCGACCTGCCCTCGCCGGAGCTGCGCCAGCTGATCGAGACGCGCTTTGGCTGCTCGGGCGGGGACGGGCTGACGGTTGCGCTGATGTCCTTTGCCTATCCGTCAGGTCTGCCGCGCGAAGCCGACATGGTTTTCGATGCGCGTTTCCTGCGCAATCCGCATTATGATCCGTTCCTCCAGCCCATGACCGGTCTGGATGAGGCAGTTGTGCAGTACGTGAAGTCGGACCCGGCCTATCCCGCCTTTTTCGGCCATATCCAGAGCCTTCTGGAACTGGTGCTTCCCCGTTTTGTCGCGGAAGGCAAGAAATATGCCACTATCGCTATCGGATGCAGCGGCGGACGCCATCGCTCGGTGACGATCGTGGAAGAACTGGCCCGTATTCTTCCCAAAGCCATGCCGGTCGGGCCGATGATGGTTCTGCACCGCGAACTCGCCCGCAAAGGGGTGGCCCCCCGGCGCTGGGCCGTCCCTCCACAGGACCCGCCACAGGATCTTTCTTTACAGGACAGAACGGTATGATCGGACTCATGCTGATTACGCACGGACGTCTTGGCGATGTCCTGCTGGAAACGCTGGTTCATGTCGTGGGCTCGCAGACTCAGGTGGGCGTGGTCGGTGTTGCGGATGATGACGATCCCGCCGTGCTGCGTCCTGCGGCCGAGCGCCTGCTCCAGCGCCTCGATACCGGCGATGGCGTTCTGGTGCTGACGGATATTTTCGGAAGTTCGCCTTCCAATCTGGCGCTGTCCCTGCGCGAGCCGGGGCATGTCGAAGTCGTGTCAGGCGTGAATGTGCCGATGCTGGTCAAACTGGCGAAAACACGTCGCGATCTGGACCTTGCGGGTTGCGTGGAAAAGGCCACAATGGCGGGGCGGAAGTATATCGCCGTGGCGTCACAGCTTCCCGCCCCCTGCCTCCATGGAGGGCCGCGTGCCTGTACGCTGCCGGTTCATTGAATCGAGTTCGCTGAATGAGTGATACGACCCTGTCCGTCCCGCCGCGCACTGTCAGCATCGTCAATCATCTGGGC
The DNA here is from genome assembly GCF_018256175.1 of Gluconobacter sp. Dm-44. Lineage (NCBI taxonomy): Bacteria > Pseudomonadati > Pseudomonadota > Alphaproteobacteria > Acetobacterales > Acetobacteraceae > Gluconobacter > Gluconobacter sp. Dm-44. The sequence continues at coordinate 292,576 of NZ_JAERLZ010000002.1, forward strand.
CTTCATGCTCGCCCCGCCGCCAAGATTGTGACGACTGCCGAGCGCTTCGACGCTGAAGCCACGATTGCTCACGGCTCCAATGTCGTCTCTGCCCTGTCGATTATGGGGCTGATGATGCTGGGGGCCGGGGAGGGGCAAAGCGTAACGCTCCGTGCTCATGGTCCTCAGGCTGCCGAGGCGCTCGATGCTCTGGAGGCCCTGATCGCGGACGGATTTGGCGAGCGTGACTGAAACGCCGCCCCGTCGCCGCTCTTCCCGACAGCCCCGCCGCAGCGCGTCCTCCAGTACGTTTCTTCAGGGCAAGGCCATCACGCCCGGTATGGCACTCGGCCCTGCCGGACGGGTTGAAGCCCTCCCGCTGCCCGACATCACTGAACGCTACAGCGCCATCGGGCCGGAGGCAGAGAACGTCCGTCTGGACGAAGCCATCGCCCGGTCGTTTCATCAGATCGAGAAAATGCGCGACCGGCTGGTCGGTCTGCCGGAAGAGGGGCGGGCGGAAATCGCCTCCCTTCTGACGGTCTATGAACGGATGCTCGGTCCGTCGCGGCTGGTGCGTCAGGTGAGGGAGCGGATCGCGGGGGAGGGGCTTTGTGCGGAGGCAGCCGTTTCGGACGTCACGCAGGAGCTGGCGGCGCAGGTCTCGCGCATGGCCGATGCCGTTGCACGGGAAAACAGCGCGCAGGACGCCGACGCCAATCTGCGTCTTGCGGGCGAGTTCGAAGAAGTCGGGCGTCGCCTGATGCGGAATCTGACCGGCATTTCCTATCGCGCGTTTTCCAGTCTCCCTCCCGGCTCTATTCTGGTGGCGGAGCAGCTTCGTCCGGCCGATGTTGCCATGATCGATCCTGCGCGGATTGCGGCGGTCGTCACGCAGGGCGGGGGTGGCGCGGACCACACCGCTATTCTGCTGCGCGCGCTCGATATTCCTGCCATCCTCGCCGTGCCGAACCTCATGGCGCAGGTTCAGGAAGGCGAGATGCTGGTCGTGGACGGGCATCTCGGGACCGTCACGCTATCGCCCAACGAGACCGAACTGCGTCTGGCGGCAGAATCCGCACAACGTGAAGTCAGGGAAAAGCGGGCCTTCGGGCGGCTCAAGCGTCTGCCAGCCCAGCTTCAGAGCGGCGAGGATATCGAGCTTTCGGCCAATCTGGAGCTTCCGGCAGAAATGCCGATGCTTCTCCGCAATGGTGCGAAGGGCATAGGTCTTCTGCGCAGTGAGTTCCTGTTTGGTGAACGCGAAGACTTGCCGGACGAAGACGGGCAGACCGATGCCTATCGCGCCATCGTGCAGGCCATGGACGGCCGCCCCGTCACGATCCGCGTGCTGGACTGGGGCGGCGAGAAAGGTCGTGCCTGTATGCGTCGGCTGGGGCTGGCGGAGCAGGTGGCGGATGGTGGCAATCCTGCGTTGGGCCTGAGAGGCGTGCGTCTGCTCCTGCGGGTGCCGGAGGTGCTGGAAACGCAGTTCGCCGCGATCCTGCGGGCCGCCGAGTCTGAAGAAGGCGCAGCCATCGGTCGGGTGCGGATTTTGCTGCCGATGGTGACGTCCGCAGACGAAATCGTTGCGGCGCGGGAGATCTATGACCGGGTAATCCGACGCCTCAAACGCAAAGGCCATACGTTGCCCGATCCGCTGCCGCCGTTGGGGATCATGATCGAAACTCCCGCTGCCGCTCTGACGGTGGATACGCTGGCCCGGCACGCTGATTTCATGGCGCTCGGCACCAATGACCTGACGATGTACACGCTCGCCGTGGACCGTTCGGATTCCATGGTGGCGGACCGCTACAGTCCGCTTCATCCGGGTGTGCTGCGGCTGATCGAGGCGGCGGCGGATTCGGCCCTGAAGGCGCGCCGTCCGATTTCGGTCTGCGGGGAAATGGCGTCTGATCCGCGCGTGGTGGCGCTGTTGATCGGTCTGGGTCTGCGGTCCTTTTCCATGAACTCTGCGTCCCTGCCGCGTGTGAAGCGCCTGATCCGGACCCTGACGCTCGAAAACTGTGACCAGCTCCGCCGACAGGTAATGCTGGAAAGCGATCCGGACGTGATCCAGGATCTGGTGCGGCAGTTCGCAACCTGACACTGTTTGCGCGTGGGTCTCTCGGCAAAGCGGGGCGGGGATGCCATATTGACGTCCATGCCGGATTCTTCTGCCACTGCTGATACGCTCGTCTTTTCGTCCGAAGTCACACAGCGCCTCGACCTCACGGCCGAGTGGTGCCAGCGCAACGGGCAGCGCCTGACCGAGACGCGTCGGCAGGTGCTGGGGCTGATCCTGTCCAGCGAGAAGCCGTCCGGGGCTTATGATCTTCTGGCCAGACTGCGCCCCGCCCATCCAAAAGCCGCCCCGCCTACGGTTTACCGGGCGCTGGATTTTCTGCTGGAAAACAGCCTGATCCACCGCCTGGAGCGGTTGAGCGCCTTCGTGGGCTGTTCGCATGCCGTGGAGTGTCCGCATGGCTGCAACCACCATGACGAAGGCGGAATGCACCGGGCGCAGTTTCTGATCTGCCGGGGCTGTGACCGGGCGTGGGAACTGGAGCAGGAGGCCATCGCGCCGGTTCTGACCCGTGCCGCGCAAAGCATGGGCTTTAAAGCCGAGTCCGCGACCGTCGAAATCGAAGGCCTGTGCGTGGCCTGCCAGAAAGCCGGTGCCCTGCCGGTCCGCCGACCGAAAACCACGGCAGGCTGAAACGCATGGGCCGCCGTCGTTCCCCGTCGTCGGCGCTGCTGTTTGAAACGCTGCCCCAGTCCCGTCGTCCGCGCCCGGAAAATCCGCTGCCCCGCGTTTCTGTGGCCCCGACTGATCAACCGGATCTTCTGGGCTGGACACCACCGTTGACGCATCTGGATGCGGATGAGGTTGAGGCCTGTTTCTTGAATCCTGTCGGGTTCCGCCCTCCGTCCGGGGAGGCGTTTGTGTATCATCTGACGGATATCGTCAGCGCCCGGATGATTGTGGAAAATGGCCTGTCTCTGACGGACGGCCTCAGGTTCCGCACGGCCGCGCATCTGGCGCAGGATCTTGCGGATGCTCCGGTGACGGAAGATCTGGGGATCGTGCGTGTCCGGCGGCGTCTGATCCAGCCCTGGCTGACGGCGGATCGTCAGGACGGCCGTCCGTGCTATGTGCTCGGTCCGGAAACATCATGAGAGGCAGGGAGAGTATCATATGGCAGCACAGTCGGGCCTTCTGGCCGAGGTCACGCGCGGCGGACGTGTCGAATCCCATCATCTGGGCCGGGCGGTTGTGGTGGATGCCGATGGTGGCGTGGTCTGGTCCTGCGGGGACGTGGAGGCTGCGGTGTTTCCGCGTTCGACCGTCAAATCCCTGCTGGCGATCGAACTGGTGGAAAGTGGCGCGGCGGACCGTCTTGGCCTGAGCAACGATGCGCTGGCGCTCGCCTGTGCCTCGCATGGTGGCGAGAAAGCCCATGCTGACATGGCGGCCACGATGCTGGAATCGGTCGGCCGGGATGTCGGGTCTCTGGAATGTGGAACGCACTGGCCGACCTATGAACCGGCTGGCCGCGCGCTGGCGGCTGCCCATCAGGACGCCTGTCCGCTGCACAACAACTGTTCGGGCAAACACGCGGGCATGGTGTGCCTGTCCTGCGATCAGGGCGTTGACCCGACCGGCTATATCGACCCGTCCCACGAGATCCAGCGCCGCGTGACGGATGTGCTGGCCGCCATGATGGACACGCCGCATGACGACGCAAACCGGGGCATGGATGGCTGTTCCATGCCGACCTATGCCGTCCCGCTGAAGGCACTTGCGAAAGGTTTTGCAAGATTTGGCGCGGGAACCGGATTGTCCGAAGGGCGTTTCCGTGCGGCCACACGTCTTCGTGAGGCCGTGGCGGCCAATCCGTTCATGGTCGCCGGGACGGGGCGCTATGACACGAAAATCATGGACCGGTTCGGCGCGCGGGCCTTTGTGAAGATGGGCGCGGAAGGCGTGATGATCGCGTCTTTGCCGGAACTGGGCCTTGGGCTGGCCATCAAGACTGATGATGGCGCCAATCGCGCTGCGGAAGTCGCCATGTCTGCCCTGCTGCGTCGCTTCGGCGGCGAAACGCTGTGTCGGGACGCCGCAGACCGCGACATTCTGGACGCAACCGCCACGCAGACCATGCGGAATTGGAACGGGTTCACCGTCGGCGAACTCCGCAGTGCGCTCACGCTGTAAACGGTTTTGTGTTATAGGTTACGGATATGACATCCACATGAAAGATTGGTGTCATTTTATGACTGAGCAAGAGGAACGCACTGGCCTATGAACGATCAGCCCGGAATGACAGGGACCATTTCGCCGCAGGATGACAGCGGCACATCCATTTTCGACGCAACGCGTTTCAAGATCATCGCCATTGGCGTGATCGCGGCGCTGGCGGGTCTCATGTCCGGGCTTGATATTGGGGTAGTGGCAGGAGCGCTGGACCTGTTCGGCAAGGAATACCACGCCTCCACCATTGCGCTGGAATGGGTCGTCAGTTCTATGATGGCGGGGGCAGCGGCGGGTGCTCTGAGTGCGGGCTGGATGTCCAAGACGCTGGGGCGCAAACATTCCCTGATCGTGGGTGGTGCGATCTTCGTTATTGGCACGCTTGGTTGCGCCATGAGCTGGTCGGTCGCGTCCATGATTTCCTTTCGGGTTGTCATGGGTGTCGCGGTCGGCATTTCCGCCTTCACCGCCCCGCTGTACCTGTCGGAAATCGCCAGCGAGGATGCGCGCGGGGCGATGGTTTCGACCTATCAGCTCATGGTGACGGTCGGCATTTTCATTGCGTTCCTGTCCGACACGTATTTTTCCTATAGCGGCAACTGGCGCTGGATGTTCGGTGTGGCTGGCATCCCGGCTGTTCTGTTTCTGATCGGCGTGCTGTTCCTGCCCTACAGTCCGCGCTGGCTGATGGCGCAGGGGCGCCACAAGGAAGCGCGGCAGATCCTGCTGGACCTGCGCGATGACCCGCTGACGGCTGCCAAGGAAATCCGCGCCATCCGCGAGCAGCTTGAGACGAAGCAGGAGGGTTTCAAGCTCTTCCGCACCAATCCCAATTTTCGCCGTTCCGTGGCGCTGGGCGTGATGCTCCAGATGATGCAGCAGCTCGCGGGCATCAACATCGTCATGTATTACGCGCCCAACATTCTCGCGGCGGCGCATTTCGATGCACAGTCGCAGATGTGGTGTACGGCCATCATCGGTCTGGTGAACATGCTGGCGACCTTCGTAGCGCTGGGATTAGTCGATCGGTGGGGCCGCAAGCCGATCCTTTATGCGGGCTTTACGGTCATGGCGTTCGGCATGGGTATTCTGGCCATTCTGCTTCAGACCGGCATGACCACGCAGTCCTCCCAGATCGCGGCGGTGTTCCTGCTAATGATCTTCTGCGCCGGATTTGCCATGTCGGCGGGGCCGCTGATGTGGGTGCTGTGCTCCGAAATCCAGCCGCTGGGCGGGCGTGATTTCGGCATTGCCATCTCAACCTTCACCAACTGGATGACCAATCTTCTGGTCGGTGTGAGCTTCCTGACCCTCATGCAGACCCTCGGCACGGCAGGCACATTCTGGCTCTTCGCCGGGCTGAACGCCCTGTTCCTGCTGCTGACGATCCTGTTCGTCCCGGAGACGCGGGGGATGTCCCTCGCCGTCATCGAAAAACGGCTCATGTCGGGTGTAAAACTCCGCAAACTGGGCCGCTGACATCCTCCGGGATATCACCATCGCGTGATCTTGCGCCCGGCCTCTCTGGTCGGGCGTTTTTATGTGAACCTTCCTTGAGGAGACGCGCTTGAGCGAATTTTCCAGAACCTCCCGAAACTCCAGCCCGGTCATCGGCAGAAGCGGCGTGTTGATTGTTTACGCGCTGTATATCGCCCGTTTCTTCACGGGAATCAGCCTTCTGGCGGGTGTCATCGTCGCCTATCTCCTGCGCCGACCGAGCGTTGGGATAGAGCGGATGCATCTGAACTGGCTGGTGCGCCTGTTCTGGTATGATGTTGCCTTCATCGTCGGTTCCGCCGCTCTGTTTCTGGCGTGTTTCCTGACGGAACCGCCCGGAAGTTCCGGCCCCGGCCAGCTTCTTTTCCTGCTGCCGATCGGTATTTTCGCAGTCTGGAACATCGTCCTGCTGGTGGCTCTGATTGTGGGTGTGCGTGGTATTCTCGCTGGAGATGGGCCACTTCCCGAACGTTTCCGGGCATTGGCGGAATAGGCTCGTCGGGAACTGGCGCAATACGCCATTTCTTCAGAGTTCCCGGCGGATTTCATGCGTCGAAATGCCGGGAATCCGTATCTGGCACGGTTTGTGCATCAAGGTTGCTGTCGAGTTTTTCTCAGAGGAATGTTTCCCTCATGTACGCATCCTACGCCCCTTACGAACCCGCCAGCCGCTACGGTCGCGGAGATGATGCCCGGAGTGGCCGCGATCTGGTCCTGCTGATCTATGCACTGTATGTCGCCGGATTTTTCACAGGTGTGACGGCCCTGATCGGTGTGATGATCGCGCATAAAAGCCGCCGCTCCGCCACGGGTCTGACGCGGACGCAGCTCGACTGGCAGGTGCGGATGTTCTGGTATGGCGCGCTCGCCCTCACCGTCATCGGGACGATCCATCTCATGGTCGCGGGTCTGGGCGCTATTACGGGCGGGCTTGGGCTGGTGTTCATGGTGGTGCCCTGGGGGCTGACTCTGGCTTGGGGCATTCTCACGGCCTGGGCCATTGCCCGTGGCGTCCATGCCGCTCTGCTCAATCGTTCCGTCGCAGGTCGCTGAAGCCCGAAAGGCCCATATCATGAACCGTTTCGTGCTTTCCCTTCCTGTCCTCGCCCTCGGCACAGCCCTGGCCTTTCCGGTCTGCGCTGCGCCCCTAAGCCAGTCCTCAATTTCGGACGATATGTCCCTGTCCACTCTGCCCGAGGGTGGAAAACTCTCCAGCATCAACGGAGATGTCAGTATCGGGACGTCAGACGGTCCGCTGTCTGTCCGGACCGTCAGCGGCGACATTCATATCAAGCAGTCCAGAGGGCCGCTCGAGGTCCATACGGTCAATGGCGCGCTGGATGTGGATCATGCGGTAGCCGCTGTGGAAATCCGCAGTGCCAGCGGCGATATCACGCTCGATCATTCCGACGGTGCAGTCTCGATCCGTACCATGAATGGTGACAGCACGATCGATCATGCGACCCACAATGTCATGATCCGCAGTGTCAGCGGGGATACAAACCTTACGCTCGATGCCGCGCCGCAGATGCGCACGATTGATATCGGCACGGTCAGCGGCGACATGACGATCCACCTGCCTCATGGCTTTGGCGGAACGTTCGACATTCACCTGAAACAGCGACGCTCGGACAAGACGCTGCCTCTCCAGCAGTCTCTCGGCTTGACGGTACAGATCGGGAACTGGGAAAAAGAATCCGGCGGGTCAGCAGAGGTCCGGACGATCACGGCCACCGGGAAGGTCGGCGATGGCCGCGATCACATCATCATCCACAGCGTGGTCGGCACGCTGAAACTCGTTCAGGACTGAGTCGCGCCCTCGCAGCCCATCCGTTGCAGCGTCTCCGCCATGAAGTTTGGTGGGGAGGCTTCTGCGGCGAGTGTGTCAGACGGCAGGTTCAGTTCCAGACTGCGGGCGAGCAGATGCAGCCCCGGTAAAGACGGTCCTGCCGCAGCCCCGTAAACCCTATCGCCAAGGATCGGCGTTCCCAGAGCCGCGCAATGGATGCGGGCCTGATGGGTGCGCCCCGTGAGCAGTTCCAGTTCCACCCAGCACAGACCCTTCCCGCGTCCCAGCACACGCCAGCGCGTGCGGGCCTCATCGCCTTTCGCATCCACAACCATGCGCCAACCCGAGGGACCGGACTTCCGCAGAAGCGGCGCGTCAATTTCGCCGCTGTCCTGCGGCAGAGTCCCCACCACAACCGCCCAGTAGAGTTTGCGAACCTGTCGGTCCTGAAACGCTGCCTGCGCCTCGATCAGGGCCGTCTTGCGCCGTGCAACCAGAAGGCAGCCGGAAGTGTCCGTATCCAGTCGGTGCGCCAGCCAAGGCCCTCCGCGCGGATGCGGCAGCAGGCGGGTTTCTACGGAATCCTGCGTGGACGGACCGGGATGCACCGCCAGTCCGGCTGGCTTGCCCAGAATCAGGAAGCGGGGCGTTTCCAGCAGGACGGGAATGTCCATTCCCGGATAAAACGGGGTGCGCGGGCCTTCCGTGGCGGGAGAGTCCGCCTGCGATGGCAGGCGGCGCGGCTTGTGGGCGTTGCGCGAGGCCTTGGCCTGTCGGATCCGCTCCTTGCGGTCAGTCTTCATGCTCTTCCTTGCGGCGGACAAGGATCTCGCGTTTGCCCACATGGTTTGCGGCACCGATGATGCCTTCTTTTTCCATCTGGTCGATCAGCTTGGCCGCGCGGTTATATCCGATCGAGAGATGGCGCTGGATAAAGCTCGTGGAGGCGCGGCCTTCACGCATCACGATATCCACAGCCTGATCGAACAGGGTGCCTTCTCCGTCACCGCCCGAGCCGGACCCTGCCGTCAGACCGCCCGCGCTATCGTCATCCTGCCCGGAGACCACGTCATCGTTATAGATCGGATCGCCCTTGGAACGCAGATCCGCCACCACGGCCTCGACTTCCTCATCCGCCACGAACGGTCCATGGACACGCGTGATGCGGCCACCACCCTGCATGAAGAGCATGTCACCCTGACCCAGGAGCTGCTCCGCGCCCTGTTCCTGAAGGATCGTGCGGCTGTCGAACTTGCTGATAACCTGAAAGGAAATCCGGGTTGGGAAGTTCGCCTTGATGGTGCCGGTGATGACGTCAACCGACGGGCGCTGCGTTGCCATGATGACGTGGATGCCGGCGGCACGGGCTTTCTGGGCCAGACGCTGCACGGCAGTTTCGATTTCCTTGCCCGCGACCATCATCAGATCGGCCATTTCGTCGATGACGACGACGATATAAGGCAGGTTCTCCGTAGCGACCTGCTGCTCGTCGAATACCGGGCGGCCCGTTTCGGGGTCAAAGCCGGTCTGGACGCGCTTGGTCACCATCTCGCCCGAAGAGCGGAGCTGGTTTACGCGCTCGTTGTAGCCGTTGATATTGCGGACCTGAAGCTGCGCCATCAGGCGGTAGCGGCGGTCCATTTCCTGCACGGTCCATTTGAGCGCGCTGACGGCCTTGGTCGGTTCCGTCACGACCGGCGTTAAGAGATGCGGAATCCCGTCATAGATCGACAGTTCGAGGATTTTAGGGTCGATCATGATCAGGCGGCACTCTTCCGGGCTGAGCCGGTAGAGCAGCGACAGGATCATGGCATTCACACCGACCGACTTACCCGAACCTGTCGTACCCGCGACGAGCAGATGCGGCATTTTCGCAAGGTCGGTATAGACCGGAACGCCGGCGATGTCCTTGCCGAGCGCGATCTGAAGACGGCCGTTTCCGTTCATCCATTCCGGCGCGCGGAGCAGTTCGGAGAAATAGACCGTCTCGCGCTTGGCGTTGGGCACCTCGATGCCGATGACGTTGCGTCCCGGCACGGTGGCGATCCGCACGCTCAGAACCGAAAGCGAGCGCGCCACGTCATCGGCAAGTCCGATCACGCGGGACGAACGGATGCCCGGTGCGGGTTCGAGTTCGTACAGCGTGACGACCGGACCGGCATGGATATCGCCGATCGTGCCCTGTACGCCGTAATCCGCCAGAACGCTCTCCAGCAGGCGGGCATTGGACTGCAACGTCTCCTGCGAAGGGCCCGTCACGGCGTGCGGAGGCGGCGGGTTCAGCAGGGCGAGCGAGGGCAGTTCCCAGCCCGTCGTCACGGCATTGCGTGGCGCGGCGGGACGCGGGGCGACAGGCTCGGGCGGACGTTCCGGACGGCGCATTCCGAACAGGCCGCGCTTTTGCGGCTCGGGTTCGGGCGGTGTGTCGATGCTGCTCTGGGGCAGATCCTCGTCCATTTCGTCGTCAATCTGACGCCGGACGGGCGGCAGCGGCGTATCGCGCTGGCGGGCGATCTGGGCCAGACGCTCGGCATAAGGGTTGGAGGGGGCGTCTTCCTCTTCCGGCGCCGCAGTCTGGCGAGCGCGGGCAGCCGCGGCTTCCGTCCGGCTGACCGGGCGCGTCTCGGCGGTGGGCTGGCTGTAGGGATCGTCCTGCGTGTCCATGGGGGGTTGCATCCAGCCGGTATTCTGCGGCACGAACGGCTCGGGGCGGGAGCGCGGATCGCTCTTGCCGAAGCTGCGGCGCAGGAAGGACAGGGGCGCTGCATCCGCCGCTGGAGCGCCACCGGCCGGGCTGGGCTGGAATTCATACAGGCGCGGATCGGGCGCGGGCCGATGATCAGATGTCTGCGGGCCGTTCATGCGCTTGGCGAGCGAGAAGGGCTGGCGACCCAGCACCACGGCCGTCTTGCCCAGAGCGCGCCATTCGCGGGCTTCAAGACCCATCGCCAGCGGCAGAAGCAGACCCATCAGCAGCAGGACGAGAAGAACGGCAATCGCGTTTCCGGCGGCCCCGGCTTCGGCATGGGCGGCATCCAGCAGGCGATGGGCAAAAGAAACGCCCATTTCACCGCCCAGACCGCTGGCGGTCGGCCAGTCGACCTGAAGGCCGGGGATGAGAAGCTGGAGCGTGCCGATGAAGGTGGCGGCGGCGGGCAGCAGGGCAAGGGCGGCCACGATCCGCAGGATCGGCAGGCTCATGCCGTGATGGCGGACCATGCGCCAGGCCCAGGCGAGCAGAATGACGATCGGCATGCCGCTGCCGAGGCCGAGCCACTGGATCAGCCCATCCGAAATGGTCGCGCCCGCACGGCCCAGAAGGTTCGTCGGCTGCGTTCCCGTCGAGGTATTGAAGGACGGATCGTGCGGATTGAAGCTCCACAGCGCGATCCCGACCGCTACGGCGAAGATCAGCAGGACCAGCCCGAGAAGCTCCATGCAGCGCGCGCGCAGGGCGCTTCGCAGTTTCGGTGTCATGTGCCGGTCATGCGCGTCGCGGACGATGTTGCGCACTGTACTGGTCGATCGGCTGAACGCGGCCAAGTCTCGTCACCCCGTCGGTTTTCTGGATTGCGGCTTGTAAAATTCACTCTGAACTATAGCCGACAGGGTACTGAATACAGAGGGAAAATTAAGGAAAAGTGGAGGAATGCTTCCAGATCGTCACCTTTGCCGCCCCAAAACGACGCTCACAGAGGATTTCTGGCGTGAGTGTGGGCATAAAGTGTTCGGAAGGTGGCATGATGGGCGTAAATTCTTCCGTGGCGCCCGTTTCGGTCACGATCAGCGCCCCCTGCGCCAGCCAGCCGTTCCGCGCCAGCGCCCGCAGACCCGATTCGACAAGTCCCTTGCCATAGGGCGGGTCGAGGAAAACCAGCGTGTAGGGTTCCGTGGCTTTGGGCGGATGCGTGACGCTGCAACTCAGCACGCGGGAGCGGTCCCGGGCGTTGCAGATGTCCAGATTGATCCGCAGGGCCGCCAGCGCGCTGCGGTCGCGTTCGATGAACGCGGCTTTTTCCGCCCCGCGCGACAGGGCTTCAAGCCCCAGCGCGCCGGTTCCGGCGTAGCAGTCCAGCACGGAAGCCTTTTCCAGCTCCTCCTGCCCGTACCAGGGGGCATGAGCGAGCATGTCGAAAATCGCCTGCCGCGTGCGGTCTGACGTGGGGCGCGTGCTGGTTCCGGACGGCGCGGTCAGGGCGCGGCCCTTGTTGTCTCCTCCAACAATCCGCATGGATCAGCGCGTCCGATGACGCTTCGGGGCGGGGAGGTCCGGCAACTGCTCGCGCAGGGTCTTGCCGGGGACTTCCTCAAGCTCGCGCGCCTTGAGCGATCCAAGCTGGAAGGGGCCGTAGGATAGGCGGATCAGGCGGCTGACATGCAGGTTCAGACCTTCCATGACGCGCCGGATTTCACGATTCTTGCCTTCACGCAGACTGACCGTGAGCCAGGCATTGTCGCCTTTCTTCGAGTCCAGTGCGGCTTCGATGGAGCCGTAACGCACGCCGTCATAGTCGAAACCATCAATCAGCGAGGCCAGACGCTTCTCGTCCACGACGCCGAACACGCGCACGCGGTAGCGGCGGACCCAGGCATTGCCCGGCAGTTCGAGGCGGCGGGCCAGTTCACCGTCATTGGTCAGCAGCAGCAGACCTTCGGAATTGATATCCAGACGCCCGACGCTGATGACGCGCGGCAGCCCCTCGGGCAGCGTGTCGAATACGGTTTTGCGGCCTTCGGGGTCCTTGTGGGTCGTCATCAGGCCGTCGGGCTTATGATACCGCCACAAACGCGTGCGCTCGGGGGAGTCCACGGGCTTGCCGTCCACCAGCATGATGTCGCCCGGCTGCACGAACGTCGCCGGATGCGTGACGATCTGCCCGCCCAGCTTGATGCGCCCGTCCTCGATCATGCGCTCGATATCGCGGCGGCTCGCCACGCCAGCGCGGGCCAGTGCCTTGGCGATGCGCTCGCCTCTCGGGGCTGCTGCGTCCGTTTCGGGTGCAGTGTCCTCGTGCAGGTCAGAGATTTCGGGCATCTCGGGGGCGGTATTTTCGGTATTGTCGTCAGTCATCGTGCAGTCTCCACAAGCGCCGCATACAGGCGACGGTCGCCGGGGTCGAGGGAGAATTCGGGGTGCCACTGTACGCCAATGGCAAAACCGGGGCCATCAAGCTCGATCGCTTCGATCGTTCCATCCGGCGCATAAGCGCAGATTTTAGCCCGTCCGGGGTCGCGCACGGCCTGATGATGTGAGGAGTTCACGCTCATGCGCTCTGCCTCCACGATCTGCGCGAGTTTCGTGCCGGGAACGATGTCTATCGCATGGCCGGGTTCGTGGCGCGGGTTGGGCTGTTCGTGTTGCAGCTCTTCAGGAAGATGCTGGATCAGCGTGCCTCCGGCGTGTACGGCCAGAAGCTGCATGCCGCCGCAGATGCCCAGAACCGGCTTGCCCTGTGCCAGTGCGGCTCGCAACAGGGACAGTTCGGCGGCGGTGCGGGCCGGGCGCGGGCTGGTCAGCGGATGAGGCGTCTCACCATAAAGCGCCGGATCGACGTCGAATGCGCCGCCCGTGACGATCAGGCCGTCCAACCGAGCCATCAGGGCTTCGGCATCGCAGTCATAGCCCAGACAGACCGGCATCCCGCCCGCATCGCTCACAGCGCTCAAGTAATTCTCCCGCAGCGCATGAAAGGGATAGCGGGAGAACTGCCCCGGCCCGCCGGGTTCATGATCCAGCGTCAGACCGATCAGCGGCGCGCGATGCGAAGGGGATGGACGGGGAGGGGTCATGCGCCGCATCATCGCATCATGAATCAGGGACAGACAAGGATTTACACGGATATCGGTCCGGCGATGCAGACCGCGTTGCAGGCTGCGCGGGAGGCGTCGTCGTGCGGGGAAGTGCCGGTCGGTGCGGTCGTGCTGGCGCCGGACGGACGCGTTCTGGCGGTGGCGCGCAATCATGTGGAGGGCACGCATGATGCGTCCGCCCATGCCGAGCTTCTGGCGATGCGCGAGGCTGCCGCGCGTCTGAAAAGTCCGCGCCTGACAGATTGCACTCTGGTCGTGACGCTGGAACCGTGCCCGATGTGTGCGGCGGCGATTGTGCATTTCCGCATCGGACGGGTCGTGTTTGGCGCTTACGATCCCAAAGGCGGCGGCGTGGAACACGGGCCGCGCATTTTCGAGCGTCCGTCCTGTCTGCACCGTCCCGAAGTGATCGGAGGGGTATGCGAGCGCGAGGCGTCGGCGCTGCTGAAAGATTTCTTCCGCAAACTCCGTAAACCCATCGCAGAATGACGTTGTGGAGGGCGAAATTCACAGTCCGTCACGAACTTACGGATGTTTCACCCGGCGGTCAGCTTGTGGAACGGGAACGGGGTTCATAGTTCAGCGCTATAAGCCACGATGTTTCGCAACAAGTCGGGATTGATATGACCACACGCTTTCGCATGTCCCTGTCCGCTCTCGCTGCCACCACCATGCTGGTCGCGGCCCCTTTTGCTTTCGCGGACACAACGCCCGCTGCCACAGCACCCAGCGGCGCCATCAAGCCCCAGACGGGCGTTCAGGCGCTCCCCAATTTCGTCACGCTCGTCAAGCAGGTGAAGCCGGCTGTCGTGTCCATCACGTCCCACATCAAGGCGGACGTGGCGGAAGAAGAGGAAAACGGTCCGGGCGGTGGTGGCGGTGGTATGGGACAGGGGTCGCCGTTCCCGTTTCCCTTCCCGTTCCAGATGATGCCGCAACAGCAGCAGCCCAACCGGACGGTCGAAGCTCGCGGTTCGGGGTTCATCATCTCGTCTGACGGCTATGTCGTGACGAACAACCACGTCGTGAACGGTGCGACCAAGGTGACGGTCACGCTCGATGACGGCACGACGCTTCCGGCCAAGATCATCGGGCGTGACCCGAAGACGGACGTGGCCCTTCTGCGTGTTAAGCCGACCGGCAAGCTGCCGTTTATCGAGCTGGGGGATTCCGACGAGGTCCAGCCGGGTGAATGGGTCATTGCCGTGGGCAATCCTTATGGTCTGGGCGGCACGGTGACGGCGGGTATCGTTTCGGCACTGGGTCGTGACCTGCATTCGGGTGCCTATAACGACTTCATCCAGGTCGATGCGCCGATCAATCATGGCAACTCCGGCGGTCCACTGTTCACGCAGGATGGGAAGGTCGTGGGTATCAATTCCATGATTATTTCGCCCAATGGTGGCGGTTCGATCGGTATTGGGTTCGCCATCCCGTCCGACACCGTCAGATCCGTCGTGAGCCAGCTTGAAAAAACCGGCCATGTCACGCGCGGCTATCTCGGCATTGAAGGGCAGGACATTTCGCCCACGATGGCGCAGGCGCTGAACCTCCAGTCCCCCGAGCCGGGCGCGCCGCCGCACGGAACGCTGGTGGCGTCTGTCTCCAAGGGCAGCCCGGCCGAGAAGGCTGGCATCAAGAGCGGCGACGTCGTCACCACGCTGAACGGCAAGCCGATCAAGAATGGTCATGATCTGGCGGTGAAGGTCGTTTCCATTGCACCGGGCACGCAGGCGACGCTGGGGCTGCTGCGTGACAGCAAGCCGATGACGGTGAACTTCACGGTCGGCAACCTGTCCGCGCAGGATCATGCTTCGGGTGATGCGACCGACAGCGCGCAGTCCGGTGCGGGTAAGCTGGGTGTGTCGCTGGCCTCTCTGACGCCGCGTGCGCGTCAGGAACTGGGTCTGGACGACAGCGTGCAGGGCGCAGTCGTGGCGGATGTCGTGCAGGGTTCACCTGCCGATCAGGCTGGCATCCGTCCGGGCGATATTGTTGTGGCGGTTGGCAATCACGTTACGCCGTCGCCCAAGGCCGTCGTCGCGCAGGTGCATGATGCTCTGGGCCGCAAGCAGCCGCCGCTCCTGCGCATCCTGCGTGACGGGCAGCAGCTTTTCGTGGCCGTCTCCCCGACCGGTTCAGACGACGACAGCTCCGACGACGCCCAGTAAGAGGCACGTCAGAACTCAAAAAAGGCGGGAAGGGTCAGACCTTCCCGCCTTTTTTATGTTTGTTTTTATATCGAATCCGAAATACTCTCGGGCTTTCACCCGCCCGGGACCGTGTTGTCGTGCACCTGATTACTGTCATGAAATTCGTCGGTGGAGCGCTGGCTTTGCTGGCGCTGACTTTTCTCCCAACGATCATTGCGCTTTGTACCCGCAAAGTTCACTGGCGTGAGGCGTTTGTGGTCAATCTGGCGTTTGCTTTTACATTTGCAGGCTGGTTCGCCGCCATCGCATGGGCTGCGACCGGAGACGACGCGAAGATCAAGACCCGCTTCAGGGCGCTTTCAACCCGCAAAAAGATCCTGCTCGTTCTGGAACTGGTCTTCGTGGAAGTGGCGGTGACGGGGTATGCCGTGTTCCATCACTCTTCCCACGCCACGCATCTTCTGCACTGATCGGGATCAGCGCTCCGCCTTGCCGATCCGGTCGTAGAAGAACCAGACGCCCAGCATCTGCGACAGCAGGATCGTCGCATTGCACGCCGCCGTCGACAGGCAGGCCCCTGCCAGACCGAAATGCCGCGTCAGGACATAAAGCGCCGGGAAATAGATCGCCATGACGGCAGTGCGGTTCTTCATGAGGAACTTCACATGGCCCACGACGATCAGCAGCGGCTCCAGCGGGATAACCAGCAGGCTGAACACCGCTGCCAGCAGCATGATGGAAATATAGAGTGACGTGTGATGCACATGGACATGCAGCAGAAAGCGGAAAATCGTTGATCCGAAGAAGGCCGACAGCAGCAGAAGCGCGACTGAAAGACCGCCCAGAACGCCGAACATCTTCCAAGTCACGCGCTTGAGGCCGCGCCAGTCCTGCCGGTCCCGCATCCGGACCAGTTCGGGATAGAGCACGGGCGAGATGAGCTGCGCCGGGGTGACGATCCCGTCCGCGATCTGACGGCAGACGCGGAAAACGGCCGCTTCCGCCGGCCCGAGACCTGTTCCGACCACCAGCGTTGCCACATGGCCCGAAATGTTGCCCAGCGTCTGGTTGATGCTGGCCGCGCGTGTGAACTGCCACATGCCCGGAAGCTGCCAGCGCCAGTGCCGGAATGCCCGGAAATACCGGAACTTGAATTTCCGGTGCAGGATGTCCAACGCGTAATAAATATAGAAGCCATAATCGATGACGATCGTCATGGCCCAGACGAACAGGAAATATCCGAGCTTCAGATGCAGCACATAGCCCAGCAATACGCCGAAGGTTTTGGCGATGGCGGCGCAGCTGTCGATGATCGGGACGAGATGGAATTTCCCTGCCATCCTCAGAATGCCGTTCGCCCAGCCTGAATACATCAGCGGACTGACGCAGACATATAGATCCGCCAGAAACCGTACATGGGCGGACCAGTTTGCAGTGTGGCCATAGATCTGCACGCCAACGAGGCCGAACACGATGGCGAACGCCGCCGAAAGCGTGTCGAGACGGATGCAGAAATGCACCACCCGGTGCAGAAGGTCTGTGTCATTGCTGTTGAAGCTGTCGCTGCCGAAGCGGATCAGCGTCTGCCAGGACTGCATCCGCGACAGGACGGAGCCGGTCGAGGCCAGCGAATGGATCAGGATCAGAAGTCCGAAATCGGACAGCCCAAGCGCACGGACGGCTACGGCAATATAGATAAAGCTGCACAGCGCATTGGCAATGCGACCGAGGGTGAGAACACTGACATTTTTGAAAATGGATTTGAAAACGGAGCGTTCGCCGGACATGCGGGCCTTACTGACCACAAAGCCGCCAGAGTGTCTATGCCGGTAACGAATTGTAGCATTTCGGGAAGGTTTCTTGACACAAAAAGGTCAGAGATTATGAAGAAAATGTTACATATTTCGGTGTCAGGATTTCCGCGGACGGGATCTTGCGGCGACCCGTCTTCTCCTGAAGGCCTTAATCCCGAAAAGTGCAGGTTTCCGGCCTGTTTTTCAGGTAGGACGCATCTGATTAATGAAAATCGCCTTCATCTATATTGCCGAACCCTATCAGTGTTACCACACGGCGTCCGTCGCCAGCGCACTGGCCGCAATCCCCGGCCATGAGGTGGTGGAGTATTACAGTTTCCCCGAGACGGTGAAGCATCTTGCACGCATCCGTCGCGCGCTGGACGTGCCTGACCTGCCGCTGAAGGCTTTTCCCAAATCGCTGAAAGCCCGTCTTCTGAAGCGCGCAAGACGCCTCGATCAGGAGCGGCTGGTGGTCCTGCGGGAGAACATCGCTGAACTGAACCAGTATGATGCGGTGGTGGCGACGGAATATACAGCCGGTGTGCTCAAGGAAATGGGGCTTTGTGGCCCGAAACTCATCCTGCTCATGCACGGCGCCGGAGACCGTTACGTCAATGACGAGCATCTGGTGCGGGACTTTGATCTGACGCTTGTTCCCGGCCCCAAGATCGAGAGTTATTTTCAGGACAAGGGCCTTCTGAAGCAGGAAACCACGCGGGTTGTGGGATATCCGAAATTCGATGTGTTCGAGGCCGTGCAGCGCGAAAAGACGATCGCGTTCGGCAATGGTCGCCCGTTTGCGCTGTATAACCCGCATTACCAGCGCAAGCTGACCTCCGCATCAGGCTGGATGATGCCGCTGATCCGGGGTTTCAAGGCCCAGAGCGAGACCGGGGAGAGCGATTACAATCTGGTCGTGGCACCGCATATCAAAACCTTTCACAAGGGGTTCGGCATTCGCGAACGTCAGCTTAAGCGGCAGCGCAGCCCTGAAGTGATGGTCGATACCGGGTCGTCCGCCATGCTGGACATGACTTACACGTCTCAGGCGGCACTTTATATTGGCGATGTCAGCAGTCAGGTTTACGAGTTCCTCGGCATTCCGCGCCCCTGCGTTTTCCTCAATCCACGCAAACTGCCCTGGCGGGATGATCCGTATTTTCTGCACTGGACGCTGGGTGAAGTGGTGGAGGATCTGGACGATCTGATGCCTGCCATTGCCCGCGCGCAGGAACGCCATGCGGCATATCGTCCAGCGCAGGAGAACCTGTTTCAGGAAACTTTCGGTACCCCTCTGCTCGGGGGATCGCAGCGCGCTGCGGACGCCATTGCGGAGTTCATGGCCGCAGCGTGAGAGGTTTCAGCATTCGGGGAAATTGACGGCCAGACCGCCGAGCGACGTTTCCTTGTAGCGGTGGTTCATGTCGCGTCCCGTCTCGGCCATCGTGCGGATGACCTGATCGAGCGAGACGTGATGCGCGCCATCGCCGTGCATGGCGAGGGACGCCGCGTTGATGGCCTTGATCGCGCCGAACGCATTGCGCTCAATGCACGGGATCTGCACCAGCCCCGCTACCGGATCGCAGGTCATGCCCAGATGGTGTTCCATGCCGATTTCGGCAGCGTTCTCCACCTGAAGCGGCGTGGCGCCCAGAGCCGCCGCCAGTCCTGCCGCCGCCATTGAGGACGCGACGCCGACCTCGCCCTGACAGCCGACTTCCGCGCCTGAAATCGACGCATTGAGCTTGAACAGTCCGCCGATGGCTGCGGCCGTCAGCAGAAAGCGGCGCTGTCCGTCGAGCGAGTATTCGGGGCAGAACTCCCGGTAATAACGCAGCACGGCCGGGATTACTCCCGAAGCGCCATTGGTGGGCGCCGTGACGACGCGCCCTCCGGCGGCATTTTCCTCGTTCACCGCAATGGCGAACAGGCTGATCCAGTCCATGATGCCGTGCGCGGAAGGCTGGTTGCTGCGGCTTTGGTCCTTGAGCCGTTCGTAGAGTGCGGCGGCCCGCCTGCGAACATTCAATCGCCCCGGCAGCGTGCCGGAGCGGTGCAGCCCGGCGTCCACGCAGTCCATCATCACGGAGACGATCCGGTCCAGATAGGCTTCGACCTCCGCACGGGGTCGCAGCACGCTTTCGTTCGCCAGAACGACGCCTGCGATATCGAGCCCCGTGTTTTGCGTGCGCTCCAGAAGCTCCGTGCCGCTGGTGAAGTCATAGGGCATGTCGGGCTGGGCGTAGGTCGCGGTTTCGGTCGCCTGTTCCGGCACGATGAATCCGCCGCCGACCGAACAGAACCGCGCGCAGGCGAGCAGGGCGTCTGTGGAATCGAATGCTTCGAACTGGAGCGTGTTGGGATGGACCGGCGGGACGGTTTTCGTGTCGAGCACGATGTCCGTGTCCGGATTGAACGGTGTGGGATGGCCGTTGAACGGGATCAGATGCGCCTGCGTCACGGACTGCACGATGCCGTCCGCGAGCGTCGGGTCCATCGTGTCGGGCTTTTCTCCCGCCAGCCCGAGAATGACGGCGCGGTCCGTTGCATGGCCCCGGGCCGTCCAGGCAAGCGAGCCATAAAGCGTCACGCGCAGTCGTGCGACGTCCGGCGCATCGCACAGGCTCTCCGCAAAGCGGGCGGCCGCGCGCATGGGACCGACGGTATGGGACGAGGACGGCCCGATGCCGATCTTGAACAGGTCAAACAGGCTGATCATTCAGGCAGCGATCTCGGCCAGCAGCGCATCCACGTCTTCGATGCGTGTATGAAAACTTGGTACGAGGCGGATGAGCGTGCCCGATACACCTTCCGGCGTGGGCCAGCGATAGAAGCCAAATCCTGCCGCTTCCAGTTCTTCGACAAGCCGGTCCGGCAGGATGACGAACACCTCGTTGCCCTGCGTCTCGAACGGAAGCTGTGCACCCGCGTGACGGCGCAGGCCTTCGACGATGCGCTGGGCCATGGCGTTGGCATGGGCGCTGTTTTTCAGCCACAGATCGTCTTCCAGCAGGGCCAGAAGCTGCGCACTCAGAAAGCGGGCCTTGGACCACAGATGCCCGCTGCGCTTGATGCGACGCTCGAAATCTTTCAGCACCGGGCGCGTGCGGTCATTGACGAAGAACACGACCGCTTCCGCCGCCATCGCCCCGCATTTCGTGCCGCCGAACGACAGCACATCCACCCCGGCTTTCCATGTCGCTTCGGCGGGTGTGCAGCCCAGATGCGCGATGGCGTTGCTCAGCCGCGAGCCGTCCAGATGGACAGGAACGTCATGCTCATGCGCGATCTCACAAAGTGCTGCGAGGTCTTTTGGCGCATAGACCGTGCCCCATTCGGTGGCCTGCGTCAGCGACAGGGCGTGGATGGGGGGCTTGAGGATTCCGCCCTCCGCATTGACCCGCAGTCCCGTGCGCAGGGCCTCAGCCTCCATGCGACCATCGGCGGAGGGGAGCGTGACGAGTTTGGCGCCATGCATGAAGAACTCAGGCGCTCCGCCCTCGTCGTTGTTGATGTGCGCGCTCTGGTCGCACAGAACCGCGCCATAGGGCGCCACGAGCGAAGACAATGCCAGACTGTTGGCCGCCGTTCCCGTCACAACCGGAAAGACCGCAACCTCCGTTTCGAAAACTTCGCCAAACCGCGCATTCAGGGACCGGCTCAGCGCATCGTCGCCATATGAACCCACATTGCCCGCGTTGGCGCGCATCATGGCGTCCATAACGGCGGGGCATGCGGGAGAAACATTGTCACTGGCGAAGTTCTTGCGTATTTCGTCGGTCACGAGACCATCCTCAGTTCCTGTAGCCGTTACGGCCCATTCGCCAGCGTAACTGAAACGACCGCCTGTTGTCATCCGGAGAGCCCATGAGCATGTTGTCCCCCGAGAAGCAGTCCGAACTGGCCTCAAGGATCATCGACGGCAAGGCCATCGCCCGCGCCCTGACCGATCAGATCGGTCGTGAAGTGGCGAAATTCGTCGAGCAGGGCAACACGATCCCCGGTCTTGCCGTGGTGCTGGTGGGTAACGATCCGGCGTCGGAAGTCTATGTGAAGAACAAGGCGATCCAGACCCATCGCGTGGGGATGCGCTCTTTCATGCACATGCTCCCACAGAGCACGTCACAGGACGAACTGCTGGATCTGATTGCGCAGCTCAACACCAACCCGAAAATTCACGGTATTCTGGTCCAGCTTCCCCTGCCGGCACAGATCGACCCGGTTGTGGTGACGAACGCGATTGCGCCGCACAAGGACGTGGATGGTCTGGGCGAAGTCAATGCGGGCCGTCTGTCCCTCGGGATCGACGGGATCGTACCCTGCACGCCGCTGGGCTGCCTGATGCTGCTCCAGTCCGTCCACAAGGACATGACCGGCAAGCATGCCGTGGTGATCGGTGCGTCCAACCTCGTCGGCAAGCCGATGGCGCAGCTTCTGCTCAAGGAAAACTGCACGGTTACGGTCGCGCATATCCATACGCGCAACACGAAGGAACTGGCCCGCGAGGCCGATATTCTGGTCGTTGCGACCGGCAAGAGCGGTCTGGTCCGTGGGGACTGGATCAAGCCGGGTGCGACCGTGATTGACGTTGGTATCACCCGCGTTGCAGCGGAAAACGGCAAGACGCGTCTGGTCGGGGACGTGGTGTTTGACGAAGCACTTCCGGTTGCCGGGCACATCACACCGGTTCCGGGTGGCGTTGGGCCGATGACGATTGCCTGCCTGCTGCACAACACGCTTCAGGCGGCTCGCGCCACATCGTCTTCAACGTCTGCGGATGCCTCCTCATGACGCGCGTCTCTGTTGAACTGGTTCCGCGCACGCCGGAATCCCTGATGGCGGATGTGCAGACCGTGCGGGATATCCTGCCGCAGGTCAGCATACTGAACGTCCCGGACCTGATCCGCTTTGATCTGCGCAGCCATGACGCCGCATCGCTGATTGTGAAACAGACGCCGTTCGAGGTGATCGCGCATGTCCGTGCGACCGACATCGCCCCGGACGCGCCGCTGCCGGGTGCGGACCGGCCGGAGCTGACCTCAATTCTGGTCGTCGCCGGAGATCCGCCGCCTGCGGGCAGCGATCGGGTGGTTTATCCCAACACGTCCGCCCAGATCATTGAACGCTACCGCCGCGAGGCCCCGCATCTGAAGGTCTATGCGGTGTTCGACCCCTATCGCCGCGCGCCCTATCACGAGCTTGAAGAGATCGCCCGCAAGCGCGACGCCGGAGCCTGTGGCTTCTTCACCCAGCCGCTTTTCGATATTCCGATGCTCGAATGCTGCATGGACTGGCTGCGGGACGACACGGTGTTCTGGGGTATTTCCCCCGTTCTGGGCGAGAAGTCGCGCCGGTACTGGGAGCGCATGAACCACGTTATCTTCCCGCGCGATTACGACGGGACGCTTGAAGGTAACATTGCTTTTGCGCGCCGGATGCTGGGGGTCGTGAAGCAGAAAAACGACAATGCCTATCTGATGCCGCTGAAAGTTGATCTTGCCTCCTATCTGGGAGCGCTTGGAGATATTATAACGGAATAACATCGAACTCACCCAACGGAGGGCCCGCCCCGGATGTCTGTGCGCCTTTTTCTGCTTCCCCTGCTGGGAGTCGTACTCGTTCCCGCCGCCCTGCTGCCCGAGACCGTTGCTGCGAAAACTCTCGCTGACCCGGCCACCGTCTTCGCACCTCTGACCCTTCCCGACGCTCCGAACGTCTATCGCTCAGGGTCGGGGCTTCCGGGGCCGCAATACTGGCAGAACCGCACGGATTACGTCATTCATTCGCGGATCGACACGCAGGCCCATGTGCTGCACGGTTCCGAAATCGTGACCTACAGCAACAACAGCCCCGAGGCGCTGGATGTGTTGTGGCTCCAGCTTGACCAGAACATTTACCGCGCCGACACGCGCGCTGCTGTCGGCGCCATTCCCGGCAGCCACATGATGACGGGCGATCATACCGACGGCATGACGATCGAACACGTTTCGGTCGTGCAGGGTGGCCGTGAAGTGGAGGTCACGCCGCTGATTTCCGACACGCGGATGCAGCTCACGCTGCCCCGCACGATTGATCCGCATGGCGTGGCTTTCGTGAAAATCGACTGGCATTACACAATCCCCGGTCCGTGGGGCGGCCGTACCGCTGTTACGCCGACCCGCGAAGGCGACATCTATGAAGTCGCGCAGTGGTATCCGCGCCTGAGCGTCTATGATGACCGTCGGGGGTGGAACACGCTGCCCTATCTGGGGCAGGAATTTTTCCTCGAATATGGCAGCTTTGATTACAGCGTAACGGTGCCGTGGAACTACACGCTCGTAGGCTCCGGCGCGCTGCTCAACCCCGAACAGGTTCTCACCCCCGTCGAGCGGAACCGTCTTGCACAGGCCGCGCAGAGCGATGCGCGCGTCATGATCCGCACGCTCGATGACATCACCGATCCAAAAAGCCATCTGAAGCAGAGCGGCGAGGTCACCTGGCATTACGGGATGCGGAACACGCGCGATGTAGCCTTCGCGGCTTCGCCAGCCTTTGTTTGGGATGCCGCGCGTATCAACCTTCCGCCCATCGTGCCCTGGACGAACTATCATGCCGTTCCGAGGCTTGCGATGTCGGTCTATCCGCGGGAAGGGATCGGGCCGCATGGCTGGGATCGTTCAACGGATTACGTCAAACACGCCATCGAATATTTCTCGTCGCAGTGGTTCGAATACCCTTGGCCGAACGCCATCAATCTGGGCGGCCATGGTGCGGGCATGGAATATCCGGGCATCGTTTTTGACGGCATCAGTGACCGCGATCCGCAGCTTTTCTGGATCACGACGCACGAACTGGGTCATGGCTGGTTTCCGATGATCGTTGGTACGGACGAACGCCGTAACGCCTTCATGGATGAAGGCTTCAACACCTTCATCGACGTGTATGCGTCCGATCACTTCAATAATGGTGAGTTCGCTCCCAAGCGTGATTCCGAATTTGCGCCCAAAACCGGCAATCCCGCGCAGGATATCGTCCCAGTCCTGACTGACCCGGATGCACCGGTTCTTATGACGGCCGCCGATGGTGTGTCTGAAAAATATCGCCACAGCGTGACGTATTTCAAAGGCGCTTACGGCCTGAAACTGCTGCGCGAACAGATCCTCGGTCCGGTCCGATTTGACGCGGCATTCCGGCGCTATATTGCTGAATGGGCCTACAAACACCCGTCTCCGTCGGATTTCTTCCGCCTGATGAACAGCGAAGCGGGCGAAGATTTGGGATGGTTCTGGCGCGGTTGGTATTTCACCAATGCCGCCCCGGACTATGCACTGGGAACCGTCCATCACGACGCTGGAAAGCCCGCAACCGTACAGGTTCGTAACTACGGCGCGCTTCCGCTCCCGGTGGTTCTGCGCGCCGATTATGCGGACGGAAAATCGGAAGATCTCCGCATCCCGACGGAGGCCTGGCGCCAGAGCAGCGATATTGTGGTCTCGCTGCCGGTTCATGACGGCCTCAAGGCCGTGACGCTCGACCCCGATCACGTCATCCCGGATATTGACCGTTCGGATAACCGACTGGCCATGACGCCCTGAGGCCACCGGGGCACACGAGAATGTTCCGTGTGCCCCGGTATGAGAGCATGAAAAAAGGGCGTCCGGCTGAACCGGCGCCCTTTTTTAGTTGGGGGCTGCTTTGCGGTCGAAAACTCTCAGCCCACAAGTTCCAGAGAGGATTTCGCGGCCGAGTCGGCATAGGCCTGAGACGCGGACGGCGTCATGGCATAAGGCGCGGGTTCGGTGGACAGTCCTTCGATCATGTCGTTGTTGATATCGACGAGGGGTTGAAGGTCCTTCGGGGCATTAAAGGCCGCGTTGGAATAGCGCATGGACCAGGATCCGACCTTGAGAAGATCGTCGCGCAGAACGGCCGGAAGGGGGCAATCGACCCGCTCGACGCTGAGGGACAAAATGCTCCACAGCTTCAGATTGGCGGCCAGCGCCGCAACCTTCCTGTCATGATCCTTGGCCTGCGTCAGCAGCGTATTGACGTGTCGGAACGCCATGACCTCGACTTCCCGCGAAGACAGGTAGCTTCCGGACTGTTTCTGATACTGTGAGGCTGCATAGGTCACGACGGCAAACTCCTTTCGGAAAAGACTGTTTCAAAAGCCTCTGGGGGAGGAAGCAAGGGGCTTCTGAAGTAGTCCCGCGTATTGGCAGGGGGTCTGAAGGGTGCCGGATGAACCAGCACCCTTCAGAAACCTGATCAGCCGCGGAAGAGGCTGAGCAGGGTGGAAGACTGTGAGTTCGCAATCGAGAGCGACTGAACGGCAAGCTGCTGCTTCGTCTGAAGCGAGGTCAGCTTGGCGCTTTCGGCGGCCAGATCAGCGTCCGTCAGCGCGCCAACACCCGTCGTCAGGGCGTCGGACAGGCTGGACGTCGTGGTCTGGAGGTTGGAGATCGTCGTGCTGGAATAACCGATCGAAGACGCGGTGCGCGTTACGCTGGAGATCGCAGCCTGAACGACGGCGCTGACGACGGATGCACCGGTGACGGCTGTTGCAGTCTTGCCGGCACTCGCAGTATATACGCCGGCAGAAGTTGCAGTTCCAAGCGATGTGCTGGTTGCGTCAATAGAGTTGCCAGCGATGGTCAGGTTGTTATTAGAATCACGGGACACGCCGAAGCCCTGATATTCCATGGCTTGCGTCATCAGATCGACCTGCTTGACACTCTGGGCGCTCGATGTGCTGCCACCAGACAAGCTAGCTGCCGAAGACGTGTCAACGTCCGTCACAACTGTTTGCGTGGTGATATTTCCATTGGAATCAAAGGCAGTATTGGCTGTGTAAACAGAGTTTCCATTACCATCTTTCGACTGCACGAGGCTGTCGCCATTTGATAGGGAATAAGTGATCGATCCATCAGAAGCAGTTGTTTGAGATTTAATCGTGACCTTTGAAGCGGTTGTTGCCGCTAAGGTGCCGTCTGTTTTCAGTTTGAATGCGGCTGCATTATCTGTTGTGCTGAGAGCTGCTCCGACAAGGCCCAGAGCAGTTGTCTGTGTTGTGTCAGCGGTAGTTGTGGTCGTGCCGGCAGTGGTTGTGGTGGTTCCTCGAGCGTCAGCTACAAAATTGTAGGTAATTGACGGGTTCGTAGCCGTGGCTGTCGTGCTCGTATTTGCCGCCGTCGTGTTTTTAAGCTGAAGGACGCTCTGACTGGCATCGTTTGAGGTACTTGCGGCATCGCTTAGCGCATTTGCGCTTGTGTTTGACCCCAGAGCCAGCGAAGAACCGGACATTTCCATGCTCAGGTTGGACAGGCCGAGACCGGCGGAGGTTACGTTGAAGCCGTTCTGCGTGAAGGTGGAGCCCTGTGCGTCCATGGCGGTCGACAGGCTCGTATAGGTCGTGCCGTTGCCTGTCTGGCCTGAGAGCAGGTTTACGCCCTGGAACTTCGCGCCCGTAGCGGCGGAGTCGATGGAGGCCAGCGTCTTGGTGATGGCATCGTTCAGGGTCGAGTTGTCGACGCCTGTCGTGTTCGTGCCGATGGTGGTGGCGAGAGACTGAAGAGCGCTCGAAATGCTCGACAGGCCCGTCGTTGCCGTGTTCAGCACCTGAGCGGAGAACTGGAGGCCCGTGGAGACGCCCGACAGGGTCGAGATCTGGGCGGTCATGTTCTGGGCGATGGAGTACATCGCGGGATTGTCAGAGGCCGTGTTGACGGACTTGCCGGTGGAGACCGTGTTTTCGGTCTTGTTCAGGTCGGCCGTCGTCTGGTTCAGGCTCTGGAGTGCGGCCATTGCCGCGGTGTTCGTATTGATGGACAATGACATTGAATCTGTTCTCCGTCGGTGCAGGTTTGCGGCCTCAGGATAGGGGGGAGTGGTTAACGGAAGCTGAATCGGTTCCGTTAAAAAAAGTCCTTCAAAAATAACGGAAAACCGGGAAAAATTTGGTTAATTTCACGGTTTCTCTTGCGCTCCATACTCTGGAACGAAATAAGAACATAGTATGAAAAAAACACTCTCCCAGAGACTGGCGATTCTCTCCGATGCGGCGAAGTACGATGCCTCCTGCGCGTCGAGCGGTTCGACGCGGCGGGATTCCGCAAAAAGCGGGGGGATTGGGTCCACCACCGGGAACGGGATCTGTCATTCCTATACGCCGGACGGGCGGTGTGTGTCGCTGCTCAAGATCCTGCTGACCAATTTCTGCGTCTATGACTGTGCCTATTGCATCAACCGGTCGTCTTCGAATGTGGAGCGTGCGCGCTTTACGCCCGAAGAAGTCGTGTGGCTGACGCTGGAGTTTTATCGGCGCAACTGCATCGAGGGGCTGTTCCTGTCTTCGGGCATCATCCGCTCGTCCGATCGCACGATGGAGCAGCTTGTGCAGGTGGCGCGGGATCTGCGGCTGAAGCACGGGTTCCGGGGCTATATCCATCTCAAGACCATCCCTGATGCGGCGCCGCGCCTGCTGGAAGAAGCGGGGCGCTATGCGGATCGTCTCTCGATCAATGTGGAAATGCCGACCGTGGCCGGGCTGGAGCAGTATGCGCCGCAGAAAAAGGCGGGGGGTATCCGCCAGGCGATGGGGGAGATGCGGCTGAAGATCGACGCAGGCAAGGACCGCAGTCATACAGGCCGTCGGGCCGAACGGTTTTCGCCGGGTGGGCAGAGCACGCAGATGATCGTCGGTGCGGATGCAGCGTCCGATCAGGATGTGCTGGCCAGCAGCGCCAATCTTTACGGCTCTTACGGGCTGCGGCGCGTCTATTATTCCGCTTTCAGTCCTATTCCCGATGCGTCCGCCCTGCTGCCGGCGACAAGTCCGCCGCTTCAGCGCGAGCACAGGCTCTATCAGGCGGACTGGCTGTTCCGGTTCTATGGCTTTGCTTTTGGGGAGCTGACGGCCGGGCGTGCGGACGGGATGCTGGATCTGGATCTGGACCCCAAGCTGGCCTGGGCGCTGGATAACCGGGCGCTGTTTCCGCTGGATCTGAACCGGGCGCCGAAGGAAATGCTGCTGCGGGTGCCGGGGCTCGGGGTGAAGGCCGTGGCCGCCATTCTCAGGGCGCGGCGGCATCAGGCCGTACGGCTGGAGGATCTGGCGCGGCTGAACGTGTCCATCCGCAAGGTCCGGCCTTTTGTGCAGACGCCGGGCTGGAGCCCCGCCCGTCTGACCGACCGGCACGACCTGCGCAGTCTGTTCAGCCCCGCGCCCCAGCAGATGACTCTTTTGTGAATCGCTACGTCCTGACCCTTGAGGACAGCGCCGTGTTCGAGCCCTGGCGGGAGATGGCGCGCGCGGCGTTGCAGCGGGCGATTCCGCCCGAGGCTCTCGACTGGCGGATCAGGGGGGGCGAGACGGATCTGTTCGGGCAGCAGACCAATGACAGTGACGGCATGGGAGCGCTGACGGAGGGGCCGGTCCTGAAAAGCGTGACATTGCGCGCGTCCTGCATCGCGTTGCTGCGGGACATGCTGTGTCATTCCGATCCTGGCCGGTTCGCGCTCGCTTACCGGATCGCATGGCGCGTTCAGGGCAATCCGCATCTGCTGGATGTGGCGACCGACGCCGATATCGCGAAAGCACGGATCATGGTGCGGCAGAACCGGCAGGACTGTCACAAGATGATGGCCTTTGTCCGATTTCGCGAAGTGCCGGCGCAGGCGGAGGGAATGGGGCGGAGGCGGTTCATCGCCTGGTTCGAGCCGCAGCATCATATTCTCGAACGGATCGCGCCATTCTTCTCGAAGCGCTTTACGGACATGGACTGGATGATCCTGACCCCGCGCGGCTCCATCCGCTGGGACGGGAAGAATCTGGCCTATTCCGCCGAACCCTGCGAACAGCCGGAACTGGATGACGGGTTCGGGGATCTGTGGAACACTTATTATGCCTCTACGTTCAATCCCGCCCGCGTCCGCACGAAAGCCATGCGGCGTGAGATGCCGGGTCGTTACTGGAAAAACCTGCCCGAAACGCGCCTGATTCCGCAGCTTGTCTCCGGGGCGGAAGCGCGCGTTCGGACGATGGCCGAACAGGTGCCTCTGCCGGCTCCCGCCTTTCACGACCGGTTGCGCGCCCGTGACAGTCTTCCAGTCCAGCCGCTTTCGCATACGCCTGAAGATCTGGCGGCGAAAATCCGGACCTGCACTGCCTGTCCGCTGCACTGTGCGGCCACGCAGGCCGTCGTCGGGGAGGGGCCGGTTGGGGCGCGGATCATGGTCGTTGGCGAGCAGCCGGGCGATCAGGAGGATCTGGCGGGGCAGCCCTTTATTGGCCCGGCGGGACAGGTGTTGCAGGAGGCGCTGGAAAAGGTCGGGGTCGATCGCGGCACGCTGTATCTGACGAATGCGGTCAAGCATTTCCGTTTTCGTCTTCAGGGGCGCCGCCGCATCCATCAGAACCCGGATGAGGCGCATGTGGCGGCCTGTCGCCCCTGGCTGGAGCAGGAGATCGCGCTGGTCCGGCCCGAACTCATTGTCTCGCTGGGGGCTACGGCGCTGAAGGCGCTGGATGGTCCGGGCAGGGCGATGGCGGAGCGGCGTGGAACGCTCTGGACGGCGGGAGAGGGCGAAAATGCCGTCCGGCGTCTTGCGCTTGCCCACCCGTCCTGGCTGCTGCGGCTGGGGGACAGCGCGCAGGGAGAGATCGAGCGGGAGCGGTTCGAAGAGGGGCTCGCGCGTCTGCGGGATTTTTGCGGGCGTCCCGGCGCGTGAAGAACCGACAATTGGAAACGGATCAGTTTTTTTCCAGCTTGAAGCCCGCGAGACGATATGTCATGGATGACCGAACCGATCGGTCAGTACGAGGGTTTCAGGCCCTGCACAGTCAACCCGGTCACGATCTGACAGACCTGTTTTCAAAGCGAGAAAAACATTATGGCGCAAGGCGATCAGGCCGATCACGCGCAGGATGGCACGACATCCGACAAGAACGGAAAGCCGCAGAAAAAGCGCAATCCCCTTGTCCGGATCGCGTTGATCCTGCTGGTGGTTCTGGTTCTCGTGGGTATCGGGGCCTATCTTTTCCTGACCCGCAACAATATCGAGACGGATGACGCCTACACGGCCGGTCGCAAGATCGCCATAGCCCCTCACGTCAACGGGTACGTTACGCAGCTTCTGGTGAACGATAACCAGTTCGTCCACGCCGGTGACCTGCTCGTGAGAATCGATAGCCGGGACTATGCCGCTTCCCTGAACAAGGCCGAAGCCGCCGTGTCTCAGGCGAAGGCCAATATTGACGCCTATCAGCTCATGCTGGCCGTGGCGCACAAGAACTTCCCCGGACAGCTCGTCACGGCGCAGGGCAACCTCGCTGCTGTTCAGGCGGAACTCATCAAGGCTGAAGCCGATTACCGTCGCCAGCGTTCGGTGGCCCGTGCTGCCACGTCGCAGCAGGATATCGACTATGCCCGTGCTGCGCTGGACCAGGCGAAGGCCCGCGTCCTTCAGGCCCAGGGTCAGCTCACGCAGGCTGAGCCGGTCAAGGAAAACGTGGCCAGTGCCGATGCCCGCGTCACGCAGGAACAGGCCTCCCTTGCATCCGCCAATGCAGAGCTGACGCAGGCTCGCCTGAACCTCGAATGGACGGAAGTGCGCGCCCCGCATGATGGCTGGATTTCCCAGCGTAACGTCGAGCGCGGCGATTACATGCAGGTCGGGCAGGAGATGTTCTCCATCGTCGAGCCGGAAGTCTGGATCGTGGCGAACTACAAGGAAACGCAGCTCACCCACATGCGTCCCGGGCAGAAGGTGGATATCGACGTCGATGCCTACCCGCAGCTCAAACTGCATGGCCATGTGGATTCCATCCAGCTTGGCTCGGGTGAATCCTTCAGCGCCTTCCCTCCTGAAAACGCGACCGGAAACTTCGTGAAAACGGTCCAGCGCATCCCGGTCAAGATCGTGGTGGACAGTGGACTTGATCCGAACCTTCCGCTGGCCCTTGGCCTGTCTGTCGAGCCGACGGTTTATGTGAAATGAGTGATACTGCCGGGCATCAGGACTGGAAACCCAGTCACAATCCGTGGCTTGTGGCCGTCACGGTCACGCTGGCGGCCTTTATGGAGGTGCTGGACACCACCATCGTCAACGTGGCGCTGCCGCATATCGCGGGATCGCTCGGCAGTTCGTATGATGACGCCACCTGGGCGCTGACGTCCTATCTGGTGGCGAACGGCATCGTGCTGACGATTTCAGGCTGGCTGTCGCGGTTCTTTGGCCGCAAACGCTACTTCCTGATCTGCATCACGATGTTCACCGTCTCGTCCTTCCTGTGCGGACTGGCCACATCGCTGCCGATGCTGGTGGTGTTCCGGCTCATGCAGGGCTTCTTCGGGGGCGGCCTGCAACCCAGCCAGCAGTCCATCATTCTCGACACGTTCCCGCCTGAAAAGCGCGGGGCAGCGTTCGGCCTGACGGCCATCGCCACCATCGTCGGCCCGGTTCTGGGGCCGATGCTGGGCGGCTATCTGACCGATAATTTCTCCTGGCGCTGGATTTTCTTCGTCAACGTGCCCTTCGGCATCCTGACGGTGATGGCCGTGACGGCTTTCGTCGAAGATCCGCCATGGGAACGCATGAAACGCGAGAAGGTAGACGTGATCGGCATCAGTCTGATCACGCTCGGCCTCGGCTGTCTCGAAGTCATGTGCGATCGTGGTGAGGATGACGACTGGTTCGGTTCGCCCTTCATCGTGACCATGGCCGTGCTGGGTGTGATCGGCGTCCTCGGGGCCATTGTGTGGCTGTGCTATGCGAAGAACCCGCTGGTTCGCCTGTCGGTCTTCAAGGACCGCAACTTCGCGGTCGGGACGTTCCTGATTTCGATGGTCGGTGCGACGCTCTATGCCTCGGCGATTGTCGTGCCGCAGTTTGCCCAGCAGGTGCTCGACTATACCGCGACCACTTCGGGTCTGCTTCTGGCGCCGGGCGGCGTTGCGGTGATCTGTCTGATCCCGATCGTGGGCATCCTGATGAAGTTCATCCAGATGCGCTATCTCATCGCGTTCGGGTTTTTCGCCATGGGCATGGCCATGTTTCAGGCCTCGAACCTCTACGCCGCGATCGATTTCAGGCATCTGATGCTCTACCGTATCAGCCAGACGGCCTCACTGGCGTTCCTGTTCGTACCGATTTCGACGATCGCGTACTCGACCCTGCCGCGCGAACTGAATGCCGATGCGTCGGCCCTGTTCTCGATGGCCCGGAACTATGTCGGCTCCCTCGCCATTTCTCTGGCGACGGCGGCGATCATTGAGACCCGGCAGCGCCATCAGACCTATGTCACGGACAACATGACGGCGGCCAATCCGGGGCTTAATTCCTATATCGCCAATGCCCAGAAGGTCGCGGAGGCCCACGGGTTCCCAGCCGCGCAGGCACATCAGTTCGCCCTCTACCGGACCTTTCAGGAGTTTACCTCTCAGGTCGCCATGCTGGCTTATAATGAGGTCTTCTGCTGGATTGGCGTGATTGCGCTGTTCGTGGTGCCGCTGTGCTTCCTGCTGTCTCCCAACGGCAAGAAGGCGGCTCAGGCTTCAGGCGGCGGTCACTGATGGCGCGGTTCGTAGATCTTCAGGAAGCTGTCAGCGGTAAAGGCGGCGAATTCCGCGATGGCGGCATTGCTATCATCGACCGGCAGTCCGAAGCGTCGATGCTGGATGATGCGGGCCTGACACATGAGCATGAACTGCTCGGCCGAGAGGCTCGGATCGGCTATCTCCAGTTCCCCAAGGGTCACGCTGCGCGCAAGATATTCCGTCAGGTTGCTGAGCGTCCGGCCAAAACCGTAGCGCCAGAACGTATCGGCCAGATGGGGAAATTTTTCGACTTCGCTGACGATGATGCGATGCAGTCCCAGCGCCATCGGCGAAATCAGCAGATGAACCGTCATGTCTGCAAAGCGGATCAACGTCACGCGGATGGATTGTTCACTGCCGTGCGACAGCGCTTCGATGGGCGCCAGATGGCAGCGGGCCTGTTCCTCGAAGAACGCGGAAAACAGGGACGCCTTGCCATCGAAATGGTTGTAGAGCGTTCCCTTGGACACGCCGGCCATCTGCGCGATGCGGGACATGGACGCGCCTTCGTAGCCGTCCGCCAGAAAGATCGTTCCGGCGCCCTTCAGAATCTGTTCGCGCTTGGCGTTTCCCGCAGGATCGGTGTTGGTCGATCCGTCGGGAGTGTCCATGTGGCCGTCGTCCGTGATGCCCGTCATGTGAGCGAAAAATCCTTCTGTCCGTCAGGTCGTCTCTCTAACATGCTGACCGAACCGGTCGGTCACTGCAAGATCATTTCCGCTTCAGGAGTTTCTTTGTGAGCGCAGCCTTCACTTCCCGCGCGCTGCTTTGCGGCTGCGCCCTATTCACCCTGTCCGGCTGCCTCATGGTGGGGCCTGAATATCACGCGCCCAAACCCTGGTCGCCCGCCCACTATACGGACCATATGGCGGGTGCGCCCGACAGCATCATCAGCGAGATGAAGGCCGACAGCCGCTGGTGGCAGGTTTTTCACGATCCTGAGCTGACGTCGCTGGAAGCCCGTCTGGTCAATCAGAACCTGTCCTTCCGCCTTGCGACCGCCAATCTGGCGCAGAGCCGCGCGCAGCTCATCATGGCGGGGGCCGAGCGCTTCCCGGCCCTGAGCGCCTCGGGTTCATATCAGCGCAGCCAGTACAGCACCAAGGAAATGCAGGAGATCATCAGCCGGGTGGGCGGCAATATCGCGAAGTCCGCGGGGAACACCGCCGGAGCTTCGGTCGGTCCGCTGCTTCAGGGCGCGGCCGATGGTGCCACGGTTCCGCTGCTGAACCAGTGGCGCAGTGCGATTGATGCGACCTATGAAATCGACCTGTGGGGCCGTGTTGCGCACCAATATGACGCCGCCAAGGCCGATCTTCAGGCGACGGACGAGGAGCGCCGTTCCATTC
Organism: Gluconobacter sp. Dm-44; assembly: GCF_018256175.1. Classification (NCBI taxonomy): domain Bacteria; kingdom Pseudomonadati; phylum Pseudomonadota; class Alphaproteobacteria; order Acetobacterales; family Acetobacteraceae; genus Gluconobacter; species Gluconobacter sp. Dm-44. Next base: position 326,780 of record NZ_JAERLZ010000002.1, read on the forward strand.
TCATCGCCCAGCAGGCCGACATGGCACGGGGTTATATGGGCCTGCGTGGCGACCAGCAGCGCCTGAAGATCCTGCGTGACAATCTGCGGATTCTCACGCAGATCACTTCCATTGCGCAGGAGCGCTATCATGGCGGTCTGGTGACGGAGCTGGATGTAGACTCCGCTCAGGGCCGTCTGCATGACATGCAGGGTCAGGAAGCGCAGCTCGAACAGGCTGTAGCGCAGGAAGAGAACGCGCTTGCGCTGCTTCTGGGCGCCCCTCCGGGCAGCCTGAATGCCGAGCTGGACAAGAACGCCGGCGTGCCGGTCGTCCCGCCTGTGGTGCCCGTTGGTATTCCGTCCGAACTGGCCCAGCGCCGTCCGGATATCCGCGAGGCCGAGGCCCATCTGCGTGGTGCGGTGGCCGAGGTGGGCGAGGCCACGGCGGATTTCTATCCGAAGGTCACGATCAACGCCGATTTCGGGTTCCAGACCCTGTCGTTCCGCGATCTGGGGTTCTGGAATGCGCGCGCCTGGAATGTCGGCCCGTCCATTTCACTTCCGATCTTTCAGGGTGGACGCCTGTACGGTCAGCTCGAGTTGAAGAAATACGCCCAGAAGGCGGCGGCGATTTCCTATCAGCAGACCGTCATCAAGGCCTGGCATGACGTGGACAATGCGCTGATCGCGTATCGGGACGAACAGCTCCATCGTCAGGGCCTTCAGGCGGCTGTCAACGATAACACCCATGCGCTCATGCTGGCCCAGAGCCAGTATCGCAGTGGCCTGACGAACTATCTGAACGTCCTGAACGCGCAGTCACAGCTTCAGTCCGCCCAGCTTGACCTCGTCAGCAGTGACGCCACGCTGGCGACCAACCTTACGCGTCTTTACAATGCGCTCGGCGGGGGCTGGGAAGACGCTCTTCCCAACAACCCGGACGTTGCGAAAGCACAGCTTGCCTCCGCAACGCCCGGTCCCTGAGCGGAAAGCTCTTGAACGGGAGGCTTAGGTCTCCCGCAAGCCGGTCCCGTCAGGCCCTTATCCGTTAGGCTTTGTGTGCGACGGACCGGCCTTTCGAGCCCAGAATCTCGAAGGCTTCGTCCAGTCGGCCGACGATGGATTTCTCGCCCACGCGCAGCCATTTGCGCGGATCGTAGAGGGACTTCATCGGCTTGTCGGTGCTGGGGTCGATCTGGTGCTGGAACGCGACCGGATGCTCCAGAACATAGTGGCCCACGCCCTGTGCGAACGCGAACTGGATGTCGGTATCGAGGTTCATCTTGAACACGCCGTAGGAAACCGCGGCATCGATTTCCGCAAGCGTCGAGCCTGAACCGCCGTGGAACACCAGTGGCAGCGGCTTGGGACCGCTTTGCGTGGCCTGTTCGACCGCTTCCTGCGAGTTCTTCAGGATCTCCGGGCGAAGCTGCACATTGCCCGGTTTGTAAACGCCATGCACGTTGCCGAAAGACGCGGCAATCGACACGGTGCCAATCGGGGAGAGCAGGTTCCACGCTTTCAGAACATCTTCGGGCTGCGTGTAGAGATGGGCGTTGTCCGCACCGTCTTCGAGGTCATGACCAACGCCATCTTCCTCGCCGCCAGTCACGCCCAGTTCGATTTCCAGTCCCATTCCCAGAGGGGCAAGCCGCTTGAGCATTGCGACTGACGTCGCAAGGTTCTCTTCAAGAGGTTCTGCGGACAGATCGAGCATGTGGGACGTAAACAGCGGCTTGCCGGTCGTCCGGAACTCTTCCTCGCTCAGGGTGATGAGGTCGTCGAGCCAGGGGATCAGCTTGCGGTCGGCATGATCGGTATGGAGAATGACGGCGATGCCGTATTCCTTCGCCAGAAGATGGACGTGGCGTGCCATCGAGGCCGCGCCGAGCACGCGGGCGCGATGGGCGTCGGGCAGGCCCTCTCCGGCATAAAAGCGCGCGCCACCATTCGAAACCTGAATGACGACGTCCGATCCGTTCCGGGCCGCTGCTTCCAGAACGGCATTGACGCTGTCGGTGCCGACGACATTGATGGCGGGAAGGGCATAGCCCCCTTCATGGCAGGCCTTGATAAGGGCCGTATAACTGGCGCCACTGACGACGCCGGGTGAAACTCTTGACATTGGCGGCTCCAACTGAACGCATGAAACAGGCCAGCAAAACGGGTGCGGCTGTAATGCGTTGTACTGTACGATGCCAATCGGTTTTCGTCATGAGCCTTCAAATCACTGAAAGATTTATTGTCAGGATTTGTCGCTTGTGATGCCCGCCCTGTGGAGACTATGGAAAAAGACATGGTGCCAAATCTTTCCGACCCAGATCTTCCCGCCCGTATCCTCGTCGTCGAAGATGACGCCGGAATGCGGACCCTCATCCTCCGTGCCCTTCAGGGCGGCGGCTTCCGCGCACGGGGTGTTGCCTGTGGGGAGGAGATGTGGGCCGCGCTTGAAGTCGCACCTGTCGATCTCATCATCATGGATATCATGCTGCCGGGCAAAAGCGGCATCGAACTGTGCCGTGCCCTTCGCAGCGGACAGGGTGCCCAGCACGAAAACGAGACGCCCCCCGCTCAGGTGCCGATCATCATGGTCTCCGCGCGGGGCGAAGAGCGCGATCGCGTCACCGGTCTCGAATCGGGGGCGGATGATTACGTCCCCAAGCCGTTCGGACAGCGCGAGCTTCTCGCGCGTGTGCGGGCCGTGCTGCGTCGTGGCATCGCCACCACCGGAGCTCCGCAGGAGCGTGTTCGCCGCGAGACGCTGCGTTTTGCGGGCTGGACGCTCGATTTGCGCCGCCGCGAACTGACCGATCCGTCGGGCGCGACCGTCGATATTTCCGGCGCGGAACATGACCTACTGACCAGCTTTCTGGACAATCCGCAGCGCGTCATTGCCCGCGACCGTCTGCTGGAACTGTCGCGCACCCGTTTGGGGGATGTGTCGGACCGGAGCATCGATGTTCTCGTCAGCCGCTTGCGCCGCAAGCTGGGCTCGGACGCCGACCAACTCATCCGGACCGTGCGCGGCCTTGGATACATCTTCGTGGCAGAGGTTGAACGGGTCTGAACATTCAGAATCGCATCCTGCTGTGGCCGCTGGGGCTGGTCGGGCGCGTCTGCGTTGTACTGACCGTCGCAGTGACACTGGTGTTTCTGACGAACGCCATTTTCTACGGTCAGGCTGAAACCTATATCGTCGATGACGTGCGTATCGCCCAGCTTGGCGAGGCGCTGAGCACGGATCTGCGGGTGCTGGCTGCGGCACCTGTCAGCCAGAGATCGTTTCTGGCTGTTATGCTCTCGGGCAGCGAACTCAGCGTGGCCTGGCAGCCAGCCTCCATCGCCCCCGTATTGCCGGGACATCCCCCCGTCGCGCTCACACAGCTCGTCCGGCGTCTGAAAGCGGACGATCCCATTCTTGAACAGGCCCATCTGGACCTCTATACGCTGGGGCCGGGGAGTGCGGACGTGCTGGGGTCCCAGCGTCTGCCGGATGGAAGCTACATTCATTTCCGGGTGCCGGGGATGCTCGGTCATCACCGTGTCACGCGTGGTCTGGCCTCGGCAGCGATTGCGGCTGGAGCGGTCGCCATTGCCGCGACCATGCTGATCCGCGGCCTCAGTATGCCGCTGCGCGCGCTCGTTTCAGTTGCAGACCGCATCGGCTCCAGCGAAAAATGGGTACCGCTGGCTGAGCGCGGGCCACCAGAAGTCCGCCATCTCGCCCGTGCCATCAATGCGATGCAGGAGCGCATCCAGAGCCTTATCAACGACAGAACGCAGGCTCTGGCGGCGGTTTCGCACGATCTGCGAACGCCCCTGACGCGCCTGCGCCTGCGGTGCGGCTTTCTCAATGACGGCGAAGCACAGGCCGCCATAGAGGCCGATCTGGACGAGATGGAAGCCATGGTGAACGGCATCCTCGCCTATCTGGCGGGGGCCGACGATCCTGAAGTCCCCCGCACCATCAATATCGTTGCGACGCTCGAAACCCTCGTGGACGACCATGTGGATCGTGGCCATGAGGCCCATTACGAAGGGCCGGACCGCGCACTGGTCCATGTCCGTCCGCTCGCCATGAAGCGCGTCCTGTCGAACCTGATCGAAAACGCCATCAACTATGGCGGCAACGTCCTCGCCACGCTCCGCACCCGCGAGGATGGCGCGCTGGAAATCGCCATCAGCGACAGCGGCCCCGGAATCCCTGAAAGCGAATATGAACGTGTGATCGCCCCCTTCTATCGTCTGGAAAGCTCACGCTCGCGGGCCACGGGGGGAATCGGGCTGGGTCTGGCCATCGTGCAGCGCGAAATCTCGCGCGAGGGCGGGACTCTGGTGCTTGGACGCGGAGATGCCTCGAAAGGCTATGGCGGGCTGTGCGCGACCATCATCCTGCCGAAGGGACTCCCGTCTCCATCAAGGAAAAATGAGGGAAAAGGCGAGGGGCAGGGCGAACAGGTCTGAACGGGCGTGTTCCAGCGTTAAAAACACGCGAAGTCGGACCAATGCAGTCCCGACACTTGCACCTTGAGGCGAAGTGGCACATGTCAGGGCGGACTGGAACGCAAGGACATGACCACGATGTTCATCGAGACCGAAGACACTCCCAATCCCGCTACCCTGAAATTCCTGCCCGGCCGCAGCGTGACCGGCGATGCCCGTCCCGTCGATTTCGGCGATGCCGATGTCGCTGCCGGACGCTCCGAACTGGCGACCGCGCTGTTCGGGCAGCCAAATGTGCGCCGCGTCTTCCTTGGCGGCGATTTCGTCTCCGTCACGAAGTCCGACGACATCAGCTGGGGCGACCTTAAGCCCGTCGTGCTCGGCACGATCACGACGTTTTTCGAAAGCGGCCGCCCGGTCCTCTCGGGAACGCAGTCCGCTCCGGAACATGATGTTGCGCCCGAAGACGCCGAAGTTGTCAGCCGCATTCAGGACCTGCTCGACACGCGCGTTCGCCCTGCCGTGGCCGGTGACGGCGGCGACATCGCGTTCCGTGGCTACAAAGATGGCGTGGTCTATCTGGCTATGCAGGGCGCCTGCTCCGGCTGCCCGTCTTCGCGTGCGACCCTGAAGCACGGCGTCGAGAACATGCTGCGGCATTATGTTCCCGAAGTCGCTTCGGTCGAACAGGTCGAGGACTGAACCATGGACGGCCAGACAGCCCCTGATTGCGCTCCGGTTCCGGGTGCGGAAGCCCTGTTCACGCAGGCCCGGACGCCGCGCAGCTTCTCGCCGCGCCCGGTCGGGGAAGATGTCCTGCGCCGTCTGTACGATCTGGTGAAGCTGGGGCCGACCTCCGGCAACTGCTCGCCGGGTCGCTTCGTTTTCCTGACGACACAGGACGCCCGCGAGCGCATCCGCCCCGCGCTATCGCCGGGAAACGTATCTCGCGCCATGGCGGCCCCGGTTCTGGCCGTCGTGTGCCATGATCCGCTATTTTTTGAAGCGCTGCCCCGTCTGAACCCGCAGGAGGGCCTGCGCGACTGGTTTGCCGCTGATGTGGGTTTGTCTGACGAGACAGCCTTTCGCAACGGTACGCTCGAAGGTGCCTATCTCATCATGGCCGCCCGGATGCTGGGCCTGTCCGCCATGCCGATGTCCGGCTTTGACTGCTTCATGGTCGAGGACACGCTGCTGAACGCCACCGGCTGGCGCGTGAACTTCCTTGTCGGGCTTGGCTATCCGGCGGAAAACGAACCCGCCCCCGACCATGCCGAGCCGCGTGCGCCCCGTCTGGACTTCGGAGAAGCCTGTCTGTGTCTGTGACGGGGTCTTCACGGACGGTCGTTTTCAATGGAGCCGGGGCAGGGGCCGGTCTGACCAGTCTGGTGGCTCTGGTTGAGGATGATCGGGTTGTTGCGGAAAAATTGATGGCCGGACGCGGCGCTTCCGAGCATTTCGCTCCCGCCATCCGCGACCTTTTGGCACAGAACGACTGGACCACGGCCCCTGATCGTGTTGTGGCCGTTCTCGGTCCGGGATCCTTCACCGGACTGCGCTCGTCCCTGTCACTGGCTGCAGGTCTGGCGGCAGGCTGGAACTGCCCCACGATCGGCGTCACGCTGGGTGAGGCGATCCGCGCCACCCTCAGTCGTCCGGACGCTGTCTGCGTTAGCATTGCGCGTCGGGGGCGGGTGTTCGTGGACCCGCCGCACGGGCCCGTCACGGCCAGCCAGACGGTTGATCTCGATCCCGCGGACTGGGTCTGCGTGACGGGCGATGCCGTGTCCGAAAAATCGGACTGGCTGTGTCCCGTGCTGTCCTGCGAGGCTCCGACCGCTCTGGGCATCGTTCAGGCTGCACAGGGCGTTTCTCCCGGTCCCTTGATGCCGCTTTATGTCGATCCGCCCGAAGCCAAGCCGCCCGCAGCCGGTCTGAGGCCCTTGCCCCTGTGAGCAGTCCGGAACCGGCGTTTGAGCTGCGGACGATGGGGATCGAATGTGCGCCGCTTCTGGCGGAGCTTCATGAAGCCGCATTTCATGGCGGAGAAGTCTGGAGTGCGGCGTCCTTTATTGATTTACTATCCATGCAGGGAACGGAAGTCGTCATTGCGCTGATCGACAATAGTCCTGCCGGTTTCATTCTCTCGCGCACAGTTCTGGATGAAACGGAAATCCTGACACTTGCAGTTCATCCATATTTTCGCCGCAGAGGTGTCGGAAGGTCTTTGGTGCAGGCCATCCTGCCCAAAGGACAAGTATTTCTGGAAGTAGCAGTCTGTAACAATCCGGCTGCTGCACTGTATGAAAAATGCGGTTTTGTAAAAGCCGGCCTGCGTCGCGGCTATTACAGGGACGGAAGTGACGCGCAGGTCCTTGTTTCTAGCGCCTTTTGATACTCAGGCAGTAAAGATCTGCCCTGTCTGGAACAGGCGAATCAGCCAGAATTGTATGACCCAGTGCCTGCACTGATGCCCGGACGTTCTTGCGTGTTTCTGTTCCATGGAGCCACACGTCAAGTCTCTGTCCCGAAGTCATGGCATCGAGTTTGGCCCGAACATATACAGTCGTCATGGGGCATTTTTTCTCTGTTATATCTATGAAGAATATTTCATTTTCTGTCACAGTCTCGTTTCTTTCTTTTTATGCTTGAACGAAGCAATTTATGACTGCTACATGCTCACTCGCTCAAGGATGAAGGACTTATCTAATATGTCGCAAGAGACAAATGCTCCCGAACTGCATCAGCTGACTGCGCAGATCGTCACGGCCTATGTATCAAACAACGATATTCCGGCTGACGCTCTTCCGGCCCTGATCCGGTCCGTTCATGACTCTCTTGCAACGGTGAACGTTCCGGAAGAGGCTCCTGCCGAGAAGCTGGTCCCGGCCGTTTCGCCGCGCAAGTCGGTTTTCCCGGACTACATCATCTGCCTTGAAGACGGAAAGAAGCTGAAGCTGCTGCGCCGTCACCTCAAGACAGCCTACAACATGACGCCGCAGGAATATCGCGAGCGCTGGGGTCTGCCGCCGGAATACCCGATGGTTGCTCCGAACTACGCGAACCACCGCTCTTCGCTGGCCCGCAAGATCGGCCTCGGCCGTCGTCGCGAAGACTGAGAGCCTCGTTTCCCTGTCGCCGGTTTCTTCATCCCGGCGACAGGGAAAATCCCGACAGGCTCCATAAAGTGGACAACACGCCTGTTTTTCGGCTAGGCCGCAGATATGGTCGCAGATACGAAAACCGCTGAGAGACGCAGCAGCCCCGGGAATCGGAAGGCTTCCTCTTCCCCCGTGCCGGATGATTCGCACATTGCCCGCCTGTGTGTGGAAAGCGGTCTGAAAATGACCGGCCAGAGACGTGTCATCGCACATGTCCTGTCGATTGCTGACGATCACCCTGACGTCGAAGAACTCTATCGCCGTGCCTCCGAGATCGACAGCCGCATCTCCGTGGCGACCGTCTATCGCACGGTGCGTCTCCTTGAAGAGAAAGGCATACTCGAACGTCGCGATTTCGGCGGCGGACGGGCACGCTACGAAGCCAGCGACGCCGGCAACCATTACCACCTGATCGACGTCGATAGCGGCCGTGTCATTGAATTCGAGGACGACGAACCGGTCCGTCTTCTGGAGCAGCTGGCTCAGCGTCTGGGATTTGACCTCGTCTCCCATCGCATCGAGCTGTTCGGCCGTCGTGCCGAGCCCGAAAACAGGAAAAAATCTCCTCCCGAAAACAGGAACAAGAGCGGATCATGACCACCAAACTGGATGGCACTCCCATTTCCGCTCCGCATACGCTGGCCAGCAGCGAAGAAACCCTGCGTCAGATGGAGACACTCTCCACCCTCTCCCTGAACCGCGAAGGCGGGTTTCAGGAACTGCGCGGTGGCACGCTGGGGGTACGCATCGCCGAGACGGAAGAGGAGCGCGACGCTGCTCAGGCCCTGCGCTATCGCGTCTTCTTTGAAGAACTCGGCGCCCATCCTGACGAGCGCGCCTTCCGCACCAAGCGTGACGTCGATGAATTTGACGAAGCTGCCGATCACCTTCTGGTTATTGACCATGACAAGGGCCCGGGTGCCGCCGGTGTCGTCGGAACCTATCGTCTGCTGCGCTCGGATGCCGCGGAGAAGGTCGGGCGTTTCTACACGTCCTCCGAATACGACATCTCAACCCTGACGGAATTTCCCGGACGCCTGCTTGAAGTTGGCCGCTCCTGCGTGGCGAAGGAATATCGCGGCCGTTCCGCCATGCAGCTTCTGTGGCGCGGTATTGCGTCCTACATCTTCCTGCACCGGATCGACGTGCTGTTCGGGTGCGGCAGTCTGCCGGGGACCGACCCGGATGCTCTGGCCGACCAGCTCACCTACATGCATCACAACCATCTGGCTCCCCCGGCCCTGCGCATTCGCGCGCTGCCGGACCGTTATGTGGAAATGCAGCGTACCGATCCGCATGTGCTGGACTACCGCGCCTGCCTCAACAAGCTGCCGCCGCTGATCAAGGGCTATCTGCGTCTGGGCGGATATGTCGGTGATGGGGCCGTGGTGGACGAGCAGTTCAACACCACGGATGTCGCCGTTCTGGTGAAAAGCGAACTTCTGGCGGACAAGTATTACCGCCATTACGAACGCCGTCTGCGCGACGCCCTCGACTGACAGTCTGCCTCACAGCCGGATCTTCAGGGTCCGGCTGTTTTCTATTTCAGCCCCTTCGTCAGCCGGACGGTTTTCCCATGATTTCGACGCTCCCTGTCCGCGGCTGGCGGCTCGCCGGACTGATGCTGCTTGCCGGAGCACTCGCAGCCCTGTCCCTGCCTCCGGTCCATTTCCTGTTCCTGCTGCCCGTGGGGCTGATGGTCCTGTATCGCGTGTCGGAGGATGCGCGGTCGTGGAAGCAGGCGGCATGGTGTGGCTTCCTGTTCGGCATGGGCTTCCACACCGTCGGGCTCTACTGGCTGACGAACGCAATTCTGACGCGTGTTCACGAATTCTGGTGGGTCGTGCCGTTCGCGTCCCCCGGCGTCGCCCTGCTGATCGCCCCGTTCATTTGTGTTCCGGCCGTGTTGTGCCGCGTAGTGCCGCCCGGCTGGCGACGGGTGCTGATGTTCGCGGGAAGCTGGACCGTCATGGATATGGGGCGCGTCTTCATGTTCTCGGGGTTTCCGTGGAACCCGCTCGGCAGCGACCTTGAACTACCGGGCCTCGCTGGAGACGTCCTGATTCAGCCCGCCGCCGTTCTAGGTGTGGATGGGCTATCGCTGGCCCTCGTGCTCGGCTCACTTGCGCTGTTTCGCGGCAGACGTGCAGCGTTGGCGGTACTGGCCGTCTGCGTGCTCTGGGTCGGTGCGGGCGCATGGCGACTGTCCACTGCAACGCCCCTGAACATCACCAATCCCCGGGCCGTTCTGGTGCAGGGCAACGTGCCGGAAGCGGAAGTCATCAGCCATGCGGATGCGGTCGGCAATTTCCGCCGCTATCTGAGTCTGACGGCTCAGGGCGTACAGAAAGCCTATGCGCAGGGCGGTCGGTCGCCCGTGGTGATCTGGCCGGAATCCGGCTTTCCCGGCCTTCTGGACGAAGATACGCTGGCCCGACAGATGATTGCCCGTGCGGCAGACGGTGCCCCGGCTCTGGTTGGCTCGGACCGCCAGTCCGGCAAGGACTGGTTCAACAGCCTGATCGCGGTTGCTCCCGATGGCAGCATTGCGGCGATTTATGACAAGAGCCGTTTGGTGCCGTTCGGCGAATACCAGCCCTGGATTCTGCCGTTTAACGTGCTGCCCGGTGTTCTGACGCCGGGGCCGGGTCTGAAGACATGGGATCTGCCGGGTCTGGGGCGCGTGGGGCCGATGGTCTGCTATGAAATCATTTTCTCTGGCTCCGTCACGGCCCGCAACGACCGCCCGGACTGGCTGGTGACGATTTCAAATGACGCCTGGTACGGCAACAGCGCCGGCCCGCGCCAGCATCTCGCTACGGGGCGGATGCGAGCCGTGGAGGAAGGGCTTCCGGTCGTGTTTGCCAACAATACCGGAATTTCCGCCATTTATGATGCGACCGGACATGAAACTGCCCGTCTGGGCTGGGGGCTGGCCGATGTTCTGGTCAGCGATATTCCATCGCCACTTCCCCCGACATTTTTCTCCCGCTTCGGGCGCGCGACGCCCCTCACGCTTGCGATCCTGTGCATGATTCTGGCCCTGTTTCCTGCGATTCACAGGCGACATAGAACGACACAAAAAGGTTAACATTGACAAGCTGTTGTAGTTTTATTAACCATCAGGACGTGCCAGAAAAACAGTCCTCTTCCTCGGATCGTACTCGCTCCGAAACCCGCAGTTCCGCTGCGGCCGGGCCTGTAGACGCCCATGTCGGCAACCGGATCAGGCTGCGCCGTACCCTCATGGGGTTGTCGCAGGAAAAGCTGGGCGAGGCGCTGGGCCTGACTTTCCAGCAGATCCAGAAGTACGAACGGGGCGCCAACCGCGTCGGCGCCAGCCGTCTTTACGATCTGGCGCAGATTCTGGACGTGCCGGTCGGCTTCTTTTTCGATGATATGCGGGAGGCTCAGGAATCCCGGACCTTTGCGTCGCGGCCTTTCCCTGAAACCTCCCGGCCTTTCACCCCTGTTTTTGGTCAGTCCCAGCCTTTCAAGGGACCGGTTACGGGGTTTGCCGAAACTCAGGCCGCATTTGGCGATCGTCCGGCCCGAAGCGCTGCATCGCCCCGCCTGTTCGATCTGCCGGTGGACGAGGCCGCCCTGTTCAGCCGCCGCGAGACGGTCGAGCTGGTGCGGGCCTATTACCGCATCCCGGACCCTGCGGTCCGTAAACGGATGCTGGACCTGATCCGCTCCCTCGGCGCGGCAGATCCGAAAGCGGACTGAACGCCGGGCCTTTATTCCCGACGCAGAATGCTGTCATTGACGAAAGACGCCAGCTTGCCAGCCTTGAAGTCGGCGCGCAGACGGTCCTCGTCATACTCGTTCCGCACCCAGTCCATGAACGGTAGACGTCCCTCGGCTTCCTTCTGATAGCGCAGGAAAAACGCATCCAGAATCCCGGTTCGGGAACGGTTGAAATGTCCGAACCGCCAGTGCAACTGCCCCAGAGCGTCCTGAGCCGTGCCGCCTTCGAACATCAGTACCAGTCCGGATGCCAGACCCGCGCGGTCCGCGCCGGATTTGCAGTGCATGAGCATCGGAAAAGCCAGCGTCTGATACATGTCGTAAAACCGCAGGATACGGTCACGATGCGGGGCGCCCCGGCTTTCGAATGCCATGTCGAGATGCGTCAGCCCCAGTTTTGCGCTAGCCCCGCGTGACAGCGCATCGGAGCCGCATTTGCGATGTCCACGCAGGTTCACGAGCGTCTTCAGATGCAGTCGCCGCTTCAGGCTCCGCAGCCGCGCGGGCGTCGGATGGTTGCAGCGCCAGACCTTGCCCGACACGACGGGGGCAAGATTGGTCCAGCCGAGCCGGAAGATGGAATGGTCCACGAACAGACTGTCCCACCAGGCGCGCCGCCGTGTGGCAGGGGTCGTGATCCGGCCTTCGAACATGGTAAATGCATCCTTGCTGGACAGGCCGCTGATCGCGGCGGGAACGCGCTGTGTCCCATCCCGCAAAGGGATGCGTCAACCGCTGAAAAGTGCTATATTGCCTGTCATGCGTTTCGTCTCTTCCCTCTTTATGCTGTCGTTTCTTGCCATGACAGGCTGCGGCTCCATGCTCAGCGGGCCATCCCCGGACATGGCCCCCCTTCCGCCGCCGGGTGCAGGCCCGGGTCACGGATCGCATGCTCATGGCAGCGCCCGTCACCGTCAGGGAAGCGGCGTGTCCTATGCCGATGACGCTCCGGTCATGCCCATGCCGCCGGGTGCGGAAAGTCCTGCACCGTCCTCCCATGAGACCGACAGCGGGCCATCCTCTGGCGGCATGTCCTTCGGCGGCCAGGGTGGCAGCGTCGATATCGCACCGCATCCGGCAACGCCGGATACCGAAGTGTCTTACGGTAAAAACAATACGCCCAACTGACCGGAGATCTGTCGGGGTTTCTTCATGATTGCGTAACACTTGGCGTGTTAGGGGCTTTGGCTTGAACATGCGCCAAATCCACGCTCTGGAGACTCCGATTATGACTGAGCAGGTCAAGGCAGATATTGCCGAACGACTGCTTTTTCTTGGCATCGGCGCGGCTGAGAAAGCCCATCTGGCCAGAATCCGCCCACAGGCCCTGAGCGTTCTGGGATCTGCGCTGGACCATTTTTATGGCCGGATTCTTAAAACTCCGGCCCTGAACAAGTTTTTTTCCAGCGAGCAGCACCGCAATGGCGCGCGCAGCCAACAGGAAAAGCACTGGAAGCAGATCCTCCAGGGCGAGTTCGGCGCCGATTATGTTGCGAGCACGCGTGCAATCGGGAACACGCATGCCCGGATCGGCCTCAAACCCCAATGGTATGTCGGCGGTTATGCCCTCCTGATCGAAGGCATGGTGACGGAACTGCTCCGCCAGCACTGGCCCCAGCCGCGCCGCAGCGTTCTGGATCGTCTTCTGCGCCGTCCGGCCAAAGGAACCTCCGCTGAGGAAGCGGCTTCCCAGATCGGGCTTCTGATCCGCTGCGGCCTCCTCGATATGGAACTCGGGCTGGAAACCTACACCCAGAATCTGGACGTGCAGGAACGGTCGCGGGCGGAAAACGAGCGCATTCAGAGCCTCGCAGCCCTGTCGGATGCGCTGGCCGATGCACTGGATCGCATGGCAGGCGGTGATCTGGTTCAGCAGATCGATCCGTCGTTGGAAAACGGCTCAAGCCGGATGAGCGGTGCGTTTCATCGCGCCTGCGAAGGGCTCGGACGGATCGTTCATGCCGTTCGCGAGACCTCGGGGGCTGTGGAACAGAGAGCCCGCGAAATCAGTGGCTCTACGGAAGACATCACCGGCCGTATCGCCGAGCAGGTCGATGCGTTGGCGGCTGTCGCGCGTAATATTGCGGAACTGACGTCTTCGGTGAAGGCCGTGGCCGACGAAGCCCGTCAGGCCGATACGACCGTGGCCGATTGCTGTCAGGAAACCGAACAGGGCCGTGAAATCGTCGGCAAGACCGTCGAGGCGATGGCCAAGATTTCCTCATCCTCCAACCGGATCGTCCAGATCATCGGCGTCATCGACGAAATCGCGTTCCAGACCAATCTTCTGGCGCTCAATGCGGGTGTGGAAGCCGCCCATGCCGGGGATGCAGGGCGTGGTTTTGCCGTCGTCGCGCAGGAAATCCGGGCGCTGGCGCAGCGCTCCGCCACGGCAGCCAAGGAAATCAAGTCACTGATCGCCAGCAGTATGCAGGATGTGCAGCGCGGTGTGCAGATGGTCGACGAAACCGGTACGGCCCTCGGCAACATCAGCACGTCGGTTGAGCGTCTGGGAACGGCTGTGGGGCAAATCGCCTCGGGCGCTGAAGCGCAGGCCCAGCGCATCATGGATATCAACGCCAGCACAACGCAGCTTGAGGGCGTGACCAAGAGCAACGCCGCGATTGTCCATCAGACCAGCAGCGCCAGCCAGAAACTGGTCGGCGACGCCGGGGAGCTGACGCGCGTCGTGCGGAACTTCAAGGTCCGCAAAGCCCAGTCCCGCCCGTCACAACGAGGAGGACTACCCTCCGCGCCAAAAATGCCGTCCCAGAACGGCATCCGGGAAAAAGCCTGACTTCAGGTCTCGATCGAACGGGCTTCGTCAGCCAGCATGACCGGAATCCCGTCCCGGATCGGGAAGGCGAGCTTGGCCCGGGGGCTGATGAGCTCCTGGGTCTCACGGTCATAGGTCAGCGGCCCCTTGGTCAGAGGACAGACCAGAAGGGAGAGGAGGCGGGGATCGAGTTCAGTCGTCATGACTATTCCATGCCCCTCTCAAGCAGATCCAGCAAGAGCCCGGCGCGTTCGTCCAGTGTCATGGCTTCCAGCAGGGACTGCTTTTCCACCGGCGTGAACGGCACGAGCATCGGCAGGACAACCAGCAGCGTCTCATCGTCCATATCCTCGATCAGCGGCCAACTTGCCTGAAGGTCGCGGGACTCGAGATAGGTTTTCAGCCCCTCCAGCAGCAGATCGCGATTGATCGGCATCGGATCTTCCTCGACCAGATCGGCGGCGAATGGGGTGGCATCAATGATGCCTTCGCGCCATCCGTGCTCGGTCGGGGTTTCGCGGATTAGACGGAAGCGGGAAATTCCGAGCAGGGTGACGGTGAAGGTGCCATCCGTATGTTCAGCAAATTCCGTGATGCGGCCCAGGGTTCCTGTCCGGTAGAGCAGGGGGTGCTCGTCCGTATCAGGGTCCATGAGGGGCTGGATGACGCCGATCATCCTGCGTCCGGCCAGCGCATCTTCCAGAAGCGCTACATAGGGCGCTTCAAAGACCAGCAGCGGCAAATGACCGCCGGGCAGCAGCAACGCGCCTGACAACGGAAACAGGCCGACGCGGGGCGGAATATCGGCCAGCGTCAGTTCCGTCAGGGGCGGAGCGCGTCGGGCGGGCTCGTTCGATACGTCGTCAGGCGGGAGATCGGGGGTTTCGGTCATCGGCTCACGAGAACAGAAGGGAAGAGAGTTTGCGTCTTGCGGCCAGCGTATCAGGATCCGTATGTCCCCACGCCTCAAAAAAGCGCAGAAGCTCGGTTTTTGCTGCGCCATCGTTCCAGTCCCGGTCGGTACGGAGAATGTCTAGCAGTGTATCGGCGGCCTGTGCCCGCTGACCGGCTCCGTTAAGGGCGGCGGCCAGTTTGATGCGCAGATCGAAATCATCGGGTGCCGCGGCGCTCTGCTGACGTAGCGTGTCGAGTTCCGAGGCGGCTTTGGTGCCTTCTACATGCAACGCCAGCGCGGCGCGGGCGCCTGTGATTTCCGGATGGGTGTCCAGTTTGGTCGGAGCCTGCGAGGAGGCATCTTCGGCGGCTTCCGGCTCGTTCAGGGCAATGAGCGCACGGATCATGCCACCCCAGCCTTCGGGGCTTTCCGGTTCTGCTTCCAGAAGCTGCGAGAACAGACCGGCCGCCTGATCCGCATGGCCATCTGACAGCGCCTGACGGGCGGCTGTCAGAATTTCCGTGGCGGGCATGACATCTCCGGCCAGTTTGAGCAGGGACTCCACAAAGCGGCGGATTTCGCTTTCCGGCTGGGCACCTTGAAAAAGGTCCAGCACCTGCCCTTTCCAGAACGCCACCACGACGGGAATGGACTGAAGCGGCAGTCCAAGTTGTTCGAGCTGTGCGGCGAGGGCCTTGTTGGCTTCCACGTCCACTTTGACGAGTTTGACTCGTCCTCCGGCCGCGCGGACGATTTTTTCCAGAACGGGCGTCAGCTGTCTGCATGGGCCGCACCACGGCGCCCAGAAATCGACCAGAACCGGAATCGTGCTGCTGGCGTCGACCACGTCCGCCATGAAGCTGGACTGATCGGCGTCGATGATGGTGGCGGTTGCGCCTGCCGGGGGTGTTTTGGGGGATTGGCCGATAATGTGTTCGTCGAATGTGCTGCTCATGGGGGCGGGGACCGTTCGCTGGGAAAACAAGTTCCCTGAAAGATCGGATGTGTGTGCCTGTGGTGCAAGTCCACACCCTGTCGGAGAGGGCGGGAAGCAGATATTGCATCAGAATCGAAAAATCCCTCTTGCGCGGTTCTGCTGATTCAGCCATAAGCCCCTCCACGGAGTGCGGGTGTAGCTCAGGGGTAGAGCACAACCTTGCCAAGGTTGGGGTCGTGGGTTCGAATCCCATCACCCGCTCCAATGAAAAAAAGGCACCTTCGGGTGCCTTTTTTCGTTTCTGCACTCTGTCGCCAAAGTGGTGTTGGGATGGCCTCTTCTTCTCTTGCGCCGGGGCTCTGATTCGGCCATAAGCCCCTCCACGGAGTGCGGGCGTAGCTCAGGGGTAGAGCACAACCTTGCCAAGGTTGGGGTCGTGGGTTCGAATCCCATCGCCCGCTCCAGAAAAAATCCAGCATATTGAAGTGATCAACCAGTCCCTTCCGCGGTGCGGGCGGGGAATTTCCGCTGCATTTTCGAACACTGTTCGAAACTCAGGATGGTCTGGAAAAACGCCGTGCGGGCAGGCGGTTTATCCGGGAAGCCGTCTGTTGAGATCGTGCTTCCCGGACGAAGTGTTGTTCAGAAGAACTGGATGTGGCTTTTGAAGCCAAGCATTGCGGCGTCCTTGAGGGCTTTCTGTGCGCCCGGACGGAAATAGTACTGGAAGTCAGGCGCGAAGGTGACGCCGCGCATCACATGGATGCGGTATGTGGCTTCCAGAACTTCGCCAAATGTCTGGGGCGTCAGGGAGCCTGCCATGAGCGGCACACCGTACAGGGCCTGAAGCCGTTCCGTTGCGGTCGCGTTCTTGGAAACGCGGACATAGGAGAAGTTGATACCGATCGTATCCAGCGGGCGTGAGGCCCAGAATCCGGTATCGATCAGGCCCGCGAAATATTGCTGGCCACGAAGCTGGGTGCGCGGGCTGTTGGCGTACATGCCGCCCAGCAGGATCAGGCCAGCATCGGCATTGCCCTTGACGTGATGGCGCAACACCATCTGATCGGCCAGAACCCAGGCAGACCATGAATAGTTCACTGTCCGGGCGGGCAGGCCGCTGATGACATAGGGCTGCCCGTTCATGTCATAGTAGTTGTCCTTGTGGGGCGCGTTGTCGATGGCGTAACCAACTTTGTAGTGACCGGGCAGCTTGTCTTTGCCGAACAGCGGTTCCCACCCGGCTTCGACCGGGATTGCTTCGCCATGGATGTCTCCGCCGTTGAACTTGAAGCCCGTGCGATACTGCGCGTTGCCGTAAATCCCGGCCTGCGCGAAATAGACACCGGTCTGAATGTAGGTGCTGACGGTTGGCCGGGTCCGGGCGCGGAAGGCCCAGCCCGCATCCGGGTAGGATGAATGGGTCGTGTTGTCTGACGATGCTTTCGGGTTTCCGCAGAACGCATTGTTCTGGAAGGTGCAATACAGCGGATTGGACGAGAAATCGTTCAGGAACGGGATACGCCCAGCCGCAAGGTCCACGCGGCCCTTGGCGATTGTCTCTTCGGCATAGGCATAGACGAGATGGACGACCACGTTGCCGCCTGCGCCGTAGATTTCGGAGCTGGGGTTGAGGTTATCGCCAAACATGCGGCTGCCGGGGATACCGTACCGGCCCACGACAAGTGCATGGGTCGAGAAGCCGCGGACATTGGCGAGCTTTTCCCAGTCGATATCGTTCTCAAGGCTGTACTGGCCAGCGTTGCTGCTGCCCTGTTTCAGACCATAGCCCGGTGTCGGGCTGGTGATGGCGCCGGAAAACTCGTTGGTGGTGTCCATCGTTAACGCGATGCCACGGTCGCGCAGCCAGGTATTCCAGCCGAACGGGTTCGTCAGAAGAGCTTCGGGTTTTGGAAGGGGAGGAACCCATTCATTGCCGAAATAGATCTGGTTCAGAGGCGTGTTGACTCGCTCGCTGGGGAGTTCCGAGTTTTCGGACGGCCAGATGACGGGCGGAATTCCCTGCTGCGGGGCTGTGACCTTGATCTGTGTGACTTTTGCGTCCGGGCTATAGGCCTGAAAGGTCGAGAGCGTCCGGTCTGAAGCGGATCCCGTGCTGGGTGTTGAGGAGGTCCCTGAGGTGTTCTGGGTCCCAGCACTCTGGGCCATGACGCAGGACGGAAGAATTGTGGCCAGGCAGAAGGCTGCGTGGAGATGAACTCGAGACAATCCGCTGATTCCTTGGAAAAGCAGGTTAGCATCTCGGAGGTAACATATATTTACCGGTAAAGAACATAATATAATGTTACTTGTATCATAAATTCCCACAAATATATGTGATATCGAACAAAACCCCCTGCCTCCGGGGGAAGCAGGGGGTTTTGAAAACGTACCCGTCAGGGTGTCCGTCGGGGGCACGCTATGGGCGTTCCTCCGACGGAAGCCGGGGGCTTACTTGGCGGCGGCGACCGAAGCCATGATGACTTCGCCTGCGGCGGCCTTGTCAGCCCAGCCCGTGACCTTGACCCACTTGTTGGGTTCCAGATCCTTGTAGCGCTCGAAGAAATGCGTGATCGCCTTCTTCGTGATTTCCGGCAGGTCGTCCACGGAATGGACGTTCGTGAACTGCGGGTGGACCTTGTCGTGCGGGACGCAGATGATCTTTTCGTCCTGTCCGCTTTCGTCTTCCATCTTCAGCATGCCGATCGGGCGCGCACGGATCACGGCACCCGGCACGACGGCGGACGGCGTCAGGACAAGAGCGTCAGCCGGATCGCCATCGGCGGCCAGCGTGCCCGGAATGAAGCCGTAAGCAGCCGGATAGGCCATCGGCGTGAAGAGGAAACGGTCAACGACGAGGGCGCCACTGTCCTTGTCCACTTCGTACTTCACCTGCGATCCCTGCGGGATTTCGATGACGACGTTGATGTCGTTGGGCAGGTCTTTGCCGGGCGAGATCTTGGAAACGTCCATGATGTTCATGTCCTGAACTGTTTGGAGAGGCGGGGATATTACCGGCGCCTGTGGCCCGTGCCCAGAGCGGAAAGGAGGGAAGTCCGGTCTGATGGCGGGAAGCGGGCATAAAAAAACTCCCCGTGCCGTGGGGCAGGGGAGTTTTTGCGAAAATCCGGGTCCTGCGGGCAGGGCTCAGAGCATCGGCTGTGCGGCCTTGACGGCGGCGTGACAGGCGGCGCGGCGGTCGTCTTCATTCGTGTAGGCCACGAGGTAGAAGCGCTTGCCGTTGCTGTCGAAGTAACCGGCGGTGCCGAGCGCGTAGTCGAAATTGCCGACCGTCTGTTCGGTGGCCTTGTACTTCTCGCTCAGCCCGTAAAGAACCGGGTTGCCTTCGTCATAGGACACATACTGCTGTTCGACGCAGTAGTTCATGATGCCAGCGAGGTTGGCGGGCGAGACGCCCGTGAAGTCCTTGCCGGGCGTACCCTGAACGGCCGGCGGGGGCGGGGGGGACTGTTCCTGTGCCATGGCGGCCTGGGAAGCCAGACCGAGCCCGAGGGCGAGGCCGAGGACGGGCACGATACGACGAAACATCACGGTATCCTTAGTTCTGAAACCCAGTAGGTCTTAAACCTGTCGTCCGCGGTATCCCGCGGCTGAAAACGAACAATTCCCCCGTTTCCCGGAAAAGGGAAGTGTGTTTCAGAACATTTCTTCGTGATCGGTTCGTGAGGATTGTGTCAGCCAGTCGATTCCAGTTCCTCGGAGCGGACGGACGGATCGAGGTACGGGCTGTTCGCGTCGAAGAAAACGCGGTTCGTGTCCAGCTCCGTGGCGATAACGTCCAGACTGGTCAGGGCGGCGATCAGGATGAAGCGTTCGCGGGGGCGGGACTCGTTGCGCTCGCATGTCCGCAGATGCAGGATTGCGAGCTTTGTCGCCCGTAGGGTGCGGCCGTAATGGCCGTGATAGCGTCCGCTGAAATGGCTCATGCGCCCCATGACGAGGGAAAGCGCCTTGCTGGCCTCCCCGACAAGCCGCGTATCGCGGCGGATGGCCTGAAGGCGCAGAAGATTGAGCATGACGCGCATGCCCGACAGAATTCCTGTCAGATAGGCCTGAATAACGGGCGAGGGGGTTGAGCCCGAATTGGTCATGAGCCGCACGAAGCGGTCCACATTACGCGAGACCACGCTGTCCACTGTTTCCCGTGCGCTACCATCCGCGATCCGATGTAGGTCACGCAGGATGTTCTCGCGCATGGTCCAGCGTTGATGGGCGGGGTCGTAGGGCAGAAAAACGCGATACATCCACGAGGCGTAGAGCAGGCCCAGAACGAGCGGCATGGCCGTGTTGAAATAGGTAATTTCGTCGGTTTTGGCCTGATTGGACGGGCCGATCAGAATGGGCAGGAACAGGTTGTACGATACGGCCGGGAGGGTCAGGGGCGGGTAGGCAAAGGCCAGTCCACCGATCATCATCGCAAGGCCCGACCACATGCCCAGCATTTCAAACGTCGTCGATTTGCCCATCAGGGCCAGATTGAGGATGCCCGCTGCGACGACCGCACAGCAGGCTCCGCGCAGGAACGCCTGCGTGGCCAGCGCGGGGCGCTCCAGTGTCGAGAATAGGCTGCACACGATGCAGACGAACATGATGAAGGTCAGCCCGCTGGGCCAGGCGGTGCAGATCCAGATCAGCCCTGCTCCGAAGACCGTGACGGATGAGCGCAGGCTATTGGTAATGGCCTGCTGCCAGTCGCGGTAGGAGCGGATCGGCGCATGGAAATGGTCGTGCGCTTCGGGGTGTCGGCTGGCTTCGAACTGGCTTAACGCCATGCGGAGTGCGTCGATCAGTTCGACGAGGGCCTGCTGAAGCATGCCGTGGCGAAGGACGGCTTCGCGCGCGGCATCGTCCGGCTGAGCGGTGTTGAAATCAATCACCACCTTCTGGCGGCACTGACGGCGCAGGGCCAGCAGATCGGCCAGAAGGACGCTCATAGTCTCCGTCCCTTCCAGCCGGGCGGGGAGTTTGAGAAACACGTCCCGGATGGCCTCGGCTTCCTGATGGAACATGTCGTCCTGACTGAGCGGCAGGCGCATGAGGGTCGCCAGATCGAGGGCGCGGGCGAGGAGGACGGCGATATCCGCCAGCGCCGCGCGGGCATGGTCTCCGGCATGATCGCGGCGGCCAAGCTCGACTTCCGCGAACTCCACCTGATCGCCGAGCGTCGTGATCTGGGTGAAGATACCCTGCACGTTCTGCATTGCCCCCTCCTTGCCGATCAGGATGTCCGCGATGGCGGTCAGGGCGGGTTTGAGCGTGTCTTCAAACGTGCTGGCAAGCTGGTGGCGCGTGCGTTTGGTCAGGCCGAGCTGAAACAGTCCGGAAATCGAGGCTTCGAGCACGATGCCCAGCAGAATGTAGGTGGCGCGCGCCATGGCGATGGCGAAGATGTGGTGCGGGTCCGCGATGCCGTCGAGGGAGACGATGGCGTAGGTGAAGCCCGAGGCCCGCATACCGTGGATGCGGTAGTTCGTCATCGATGCCGGACCGGGCATGAATGTGCCGATCATGCAGAACGCGCCGATTCCGCCTGCCAGCAGGAGAATGAACATCAGAGGCGACTGCGGAAAGGAAGCGACCAGTATGATTCCGCTGATGACGCCGACCACCATGCCGAACAGGTGCCATTTGGCTTTCGCAAGGCTGCGTCCGCGTGTGCCCTGTGCCACCATCCAGACGGTCAGCGCGGCCCATTGCGGGCTGCCAAGCTCCATCCGCAGCGCGATTCCGAGTGCGAGCAGCGAGGTGAACGTCGTCCGGAGCGCATATCCGGCCATGACCGGATCGGGAGCGTAGAGCCAGCGCAGTTTGCGGATAAGCGCGACCGGCCCGGTCTGTATCATGTCTGCGGAGTACTGCTGGGTATTTTCGCGATATTTGCAGGCATCGGACATCCCTTCGGGCAATACGGACCAGTGAGGCCATCTCGCAACGGCAGCAAAGGTCGCCTGAACGGCCTTTAGGGAACGGGAAGGCGTGACACACTAACTTAAAAAGACACATTCCACCATGTCAGCCCTTGCAAAAAGACCCGAGTTGGGCGATTGCGGACTGCACCCGCGCGCCTGTAGCTCAATTGGTTAGAGCCGGCCGCTCATAACGGCTTGGTTGGGGGTTCGAGTCCCTCCGGGCGCACGGTGTGCCGATCTGATCTGCGTGGAACGGATGTGTTCCGCGTCTTCCCCGCCCATCCACCGATTGAGGAGACCTCCCATGGCCGCCTACCAGTACGTCTATGTCATGAAGGACCTTACGAAGGCCTATCCGGGTGGGCGCGAAGTCTTCAAGGGCATCACGCTGTCCTTCCTGCCGGGTGTGAAGATCGGTGTGCTGGGTGTGAACGGCGCGGGTAAGTCCACGCTGCTCAAGGTCATGGCGGGCATTGAAAAGGAATATGGCGGCGAGGCCTGGGCCGCCGAGGGCGTCCGCATTGGCTATCTCGAACAGGAGCCCAAGCTCGACGAGAGCATGACGGTTGGCGAGAATGTTGCGCAGGGCTTCGGGGACCTGAAAAAGGCCGTGGACCGCTTCAACGAGATTTCGATGAAGTTCGCCGAGCCGATGTCGGACGACGAAATGACCGCGCTGCTCGCCGAGCAGGCCGATCTTCAGGAAAAGATCGACGCTGGCGACGGCTGGGAACTGGATCGCAAGCTGGAAATCGCGCTCGATGCGCTGCGTTGCCCGCCCGCCGACAGTCCGGTCACGAAGCTTTCGGGTGGTGAACGCCGCCGCGTGGCGCTGTGCCGCCTGCTGCTCGAAAAGCCCGATATCCTGCTGCTTGACGAACCGACCAACCATCTCGACGCCGAAAGCGTGAGCTGGCTCGAAAAGACGCTGCGGGACTATCAGGGCACCGTCATGGTCATCACCCATGACCGTTACTTCCTTGATAACGTCACGAACTGGATTCTCGAACTCGAGCGTGGCCGTGGCTATCCGTTCGAAGGCAATTACTCCTCCTGGCTCGTTCAGAAGCGCAAGCGTCTGGCGCAGGAAGAGAAGGAAGAAAGCTCCCGTCAGCGTGCTCTTGCTGCCGAGCAGGAATGGATTTCCAGCTCGCCCAAGGCCCGTCAGGCCAAGAGCAAGGCGCGTATCACGAAGTATGAGGAAATGCTGGCCGCCAATGCTGAAAAGGCAGGCGGCACGGCGGATATCGTAATTACGCCGGGCCCGCGTCTGGGTGGCACGGTTATTGAAGCCGAAAATCTCAGCAAGGGCTTTGGCGATCGTCTGCTGATCGACAATCTCAGCTTCAAGCTGCCGCCGGGTGGCATCGTGGGCGTGATCGGACCGAACGGTGCAGGTAAGTCCACGCTGTTCAAAATGATCACGGGCGATGATGCGCCGGATGGCGGGTCGCTCAAGATCGGCGAGACGGTGAAGCTGGGATACGTCGATCAGTCCCGCAACACGCTCGATGACAACAAGACGGTCTGGGAAGAAATTTCCGGCGGTACGGACGTCATCCAGCTTGGCAAGCGTACGGTGCCATCGCGGGCCTATGTGGGCGCGTTCAACTTCAAGGGGGCGGACCAGCAGAAGCGCGTGGGCATTCTGTCGGGTGGTGAGCGCAACCGCGTCCATCTTGCCAAGATGCTCAAGCAGGACAGTAACGTCATCCTGCTCGACGAACCGACCAACGATCTTGACGTCGATACGCTGCGTGCCCTCGAAGACGCTCTGGCGGAATTTGCCGGTTGCGCCGTGATCATCACCCATGACCGCTGGTTCCTTGACCGTCTGGCCACGCATATCCTTGCGTTCGAGGGTGACAGCCATGTCGAGTGGTTCGAGGGCAACTTCCAGGACTACGAAGCCGACAAGCGCCGTCGTCTGGGCCCGGACGCCACCGAACCCGGCCGCATCAAATACCGCCCGCTGGCCCGCTGATCCGGCGTTTTCCGTTCAGCGGACGGGGTGATCCTGTCCGCTGAAGGTTTCTGCTGATGGTCTGGGGAGAGCTGCGTGCTGGGGCGTGAAATCCGAACCGCCCGTCTTGTCCTGACTCCGGTCAACTGGCCGGATCTAGAAGACATGATCAAGCTCAAGGGCGATGCCGGTGCCTTTGCCAAAATGTTGGGCGGCGTACGCAACCGGACCATGACCGAACAGGAAATGGCGGAAGACGTCAGTTTCTGGGCACGGTGCGGTGTGGGGATCTTTGCGATCCGCGAAAATGGCCGTTTTGTCGGCATTACCGGTGTTCACGAGCGCCCTGACGGGCGTGGTCTGGGCCTGAGATTTTCCATTTTTCCATGGGCTGCCGGGCGCGGCATTGCCCGCGAAGCCGCGGCCGCGGCCCTGCGCTATGTGCTGGATACGGGCGAAAAGCGCATCGTGGCCGTGGCCAGGGAAGACAATCTGGCCTCCCGCACGGTTCTGGGTAGTCTGGGACTGCGTCATACGGCCACTTTCGACCGCGATGGCGATACGATGTTTCTCTACGAAATCACGGCGGACTGACAAACCTGCACCGATTTTTCCGGACGGCCAAAGCGGCCGTTGTGTTTTCAGATGCTCCTGCCTATCCATAACAAATCGAAAAATTTTGTTACAATTGGGGCAGGAGTTTTGTCGTGAGATTTATGAGTGTCTGCACACGAGGTCTGGGACTTGTCGTTCTGATTTTTGCTTCTCAGGCCTCTGCCGAGATCTCAAAGCCCGTTGAGAGCGTGGTCAATGGCGTGCATATCATGGACCGGACCATCACGCTTCAGGCAGGTGCGAGCGAGATTGTGGCGCTTCCCCCAAACGTCCAGTCAGCCTCGACGCCGCTTCCGGATATTCTGAGTATCAATCTCGTGTCCCATCAGGTCGCGGAAATCATGGGACGACGGGAAGGGCGGACAGACGTCCTGTTTACAGGTCGGGATACGATCTATCGTTATCATGTCACGGTGCAGCGCCCCGTGCGCTGAGCCGCACCGGCAGGACCGGCCCGTGTCGGGCGGCCCTGCCTGATGTCTTACTTGTGGGCTGAGAGCTGTCGTTCGAGAGCGGCGTTCAGGGCGTCGACGTCGCCGTTATGGCGCGCGAGATAGGAGCTGTAGTCGCCGCGCTGGTTCATGCGCAGGCTGGCACCTTCGCCATACATGTCCATGACCTTGGGCGGGTTACCGCCGATGACCAGCTGCATGTTGACTTCCGGCTGGCCCGGACGGTCGATCAGCGCATTGACGCGTTCGCCTTCGGGCGTGGTCGTTGTGGATGTGACGCGGAAGCTCACGCCCTGATAGCTGCCGATCTGGTCCGTGATGGTGTTGACCAGAACCTGATCGAACAGGGAGAGGTACTTGTCACGCTGGGCCTGCGTTGCGGTCCGCCAGTATTTGCCGAGGCAGTAGCGGCCAATCCCGGCGATATCGACATTCTCTTTAAGCAGCGGAAGGACTTCCTTCTTCTTCTGCTCAAGCGGCTCTTTGGAGTTGACCACGCCTGCCAGACGGCCCCCGAAAGAGTTTACGAAGTCCGTCGCCGGGTTGGCGTGTGCGGCTCCGGTGGCGACGGCGAGGGAGACAACGGCCCCGAGAATGGTGCGGCGCGAAAATACGTTGAACATGTCGTTGTCCTCAGTTGTACCAGTCGGGGGTCGTGGCGCGGTCGTCGTTCTTGATCGTGTCGATCTGGCTCTGGCGGTTCTGCTGCCATGCACTCCGGATATAGGAGTACGGGTCCAGACTGTCCTGTTCGACATGGTCGATCTGGTCGATGGAGCTGGCATAGCCTTCCATGGTCCCGGCCACGTTGTAAGCCCAGTTGAAGGTTAGCAGATCATAGCCGCGCGGCACATAGTTGATCGGCGTCAGGCCCTGACCGATGCCGTAACCGGCACCATCACGGAAATTGGACGGGCCGACAAACGGGATGAACAGGTAAGGCCCGCTCGCCACGCCCCAGGTGCCCATTGTCAGGCCCGGATCGGTTTCATGCTGGTTGTAGCCGACCAGCCCTGCGACATCGAAGAAACCGCCAACGCCTGCGCTCATGTTGATTGCAAAGCGCATGAAGGCATCGCCTGCGCGGCGCGGCTTGCCTGCGCCGACGTCGGAGAAAAACACCGCAGGCTCGCGCCAGGTTTCGTTGATGTTCGCAATGGAGTGACGCACGGGCTTGGGAATGGCCCAGATCCATGCCTTGCCGACCGGACGCAGGACCTTGTGATAGGCCCACATCTGGACGTTGTACATCTTGCGGTTCAGGGGCTCGTAGGGGTCGTTCGCGGCCTTGTAGTCCGCAAGATCGTCCGGATCTGTCGGGGGAGGGTTGCGCAGTGAGCCACAGGCGCCCAGTGCCAGCAGGGCGAGCGTACCTGCGAGAGCTCTGCTGCGACGTGACACACGGCGTGAGCGCGTCTCCCGGATTGCGTTGTCGTCCTGCCGAAAGTCCATAACCATCCCCAAAATACCCTTCCCGGCCCAGTGCTCACGAAGAAGTCACCGGAAAACGGAAATTTTCGTAATCCGTTCCCTGAAGGACTCCATGAACCCCGATCGGCCACGCGCCATCCGTCGCGGAAAACTGCGGAGGGGCGTAGTCATAACGTATCCTCCGATAGCGTGCATCCCTGTATGTCTGCAAATGCTGCTCGTTTGAAGAGGCCAGATGCTTTAACGATCCAGATGCTTTCTGGCTGCTTTCCGGGCTTTGACCCCTCGGGATTTTTGGGATCAGTGTGGCCTCAACTCAACACCCGGGAGGTTTTCAATGTCCAGATTCTTCGGCTCGAAGGGTACGTTTCTCGCCACTGTCGCAGCTTTGGCCCTGAGCGCCGGTGTGGCGCAGGCGCACCCTACCGTGGCCAATCAGCCCTGGGGCAGCACGCCGGATGGCAAGCCCGTGCGGATCGTGACCCTGAAGAACGGTCTCGGTACCACGGCCCGTATCATCACCTATGGCGGCATTATCCAGTCCGTCGAGACGCCGGACCGCGAAGGACATGTTCAGGACGTGGTTCTCGGGTTCGACAATCTGAAGGGCTATACGGTCGACAGCGCGAAGGGTGGTCTGTTCTTCGGCGCCATCATCGGTCGTTACGCGAACCGTCTCGCCGGCGGCAGCTTTCCCGTGGACGGCAAGATCTATCATACGGACGTGACCGCCCCGCCGAATGCGTTGCATGGCGGCAAGAAGGGCTTCGACAAGAACGTCTGGACGATAGAGAAGACCGGCACCAACGACAATGGCGCGTATGTGACGCTCAAGCTGGTCAGCCCGGACGGTGATCAGGGCTTTCCGGGCAAGCTGACGACGCATGTGACCTATACGCTGGGCACGGACAACGCCCTGTCGCTGCATTATGTTGCCACGACTGACGCGCCGACGGTTCTGAACCTGACGAATCACAGCTACTGGAACCTGAACGGCGAGGGTTCGGGCTCCATTGAGCCGGAAATTCTTCAGATCAACGCCGATGGCTTCACGCCGACCGACGCAACGTCGATCCCGACTGGCCAGATCGCGCCTGTCGCCGGGACGCCGCTTGATTTCAGCAAGCCGACCGTCATCGGCGATCGTCTGCGCAGCAACGACCAGCAGATGATGTATGCGCGTGGTTATGACATGAACTGGGTCGTCAACGGGCCGTCTGGTCAGGCGCCGCGTCTGGCGGGCAAGGTCTATGATCCGCGTTCGGGCCGCAGCATGGAAATCCTGACGAACCAGCCGGGGCTTCAGGTCTATACGTCCAACTCGCTGGATGGTGGTTATGCCGGGGTGTCCGGTCATGCCTATCGTCAGGGCGACGCGATTGCGTTCGAGGCCGAGCATTATCCCGACAGCCCGAATCACCCGTCTTTCCCGACGACTGAACTCAAGCCGGGCCAGACGTTCGATTACACGACGATTTTCAAGTTCTCGAACAAGTAAGAGACATCAGGGTCCGGGGCGCAGGCTCCGGACCCTGACTGCTTTTATGCCGGGCGAGGAGTGGTGCCCACGATCCGTGCCGGATTGCCGACGGCGGTGGAATAGGCCGGGATATCTTCAAGCACCACCGAAGCCGCGCCGATCCGCGCATATTCCCCGATGACGAGGCGACCGAGGATTCTGGCGCCTGCGCCGATCATGGCCCCGCGTCGCACGATGGGGTGACGGTTGCCGCTCAGCTTACCCGTGCCGCCCAGCGTGACATCCTGAAACAGCGAGACGTCATCTTCGACGATGCAGGTTTCGCCAATGACGATGCCTGTTCCGTGGTCGATGCTCAGCCGACGCCCCAGACGGGCCGCGGGGTGAATGTCGATGGCGAAAAGCTCGTTGATCCGGCTCTGGAAATGATGGGCCAGATGCTGACGGCCCCGCGTCCAGAGATGATGCGAGATCCGGTAGGCCTGAAGCGCCTGCCATCCCTTGAAGAACAGGAAGGGCGTGACGAGGTCCGGGCAGGCCGGGTCGCGGTCATAGGTCGCGAGAATATCGGCGGCGGCCGCTTCGGCGATGTCGGGATCGGCGCTCAGGATTGAAGCGACGAGCCGGGTGATGCTTGTCGCCGGGATGGAGCGGTCCGCGAGTTTAGTGCCCAGCAGGGAGGCCAGCGCGGATGCAAAATCCGGGTGGTCTCCGATATTGGTGGAAAACACGTCCTGAATCAGCGGATCGTGGCAACTGCAGGCCTGCGACTGCATGTCGTGCCAGAAGGCTGTGAGGTCCGATGTTCTTTCGAAGGGCGTTTCGATGATGGCTTCCGTCATACGCCCATGGCCTTTCGGACGAAGGCCCGGCGCAGGGCGGGGAAGCGCTGAACGCCTGCGATACCGATATCGCGCAGGCGGCGCAGGACCGGATTGTCGTTGCCGAACAGACGTTCGAGCGCATCCGTAGCGGCCAGCATCGCCATGTTGCCGGGACGGGTGTTGCGCTGATAGCGGACGAGAAGCTCGCGGCTTCCCATGTCCTTGCGTGTGCGATGCGCCTCGATCAGCAGGTCTGCGAGCGAAATCACGTCCCGGAAGCCGATATTCAGACCTTGCCCTGCGATCGGATGGATGCCGTGCGCGGCGTCACCCGCCAGAGCGAGGCGCGGGCCGATATAGCTGTGGGCGTACTGTGCCGAGAGCGGATAGATCCAGCGACGACCGGTCGGGGTGATCTCGCCCAGATCCTCGTCCGCCATGCGGGCCTTGATTTCGCGGGCGAAAATCTCGTCCGGCAGATCATGGAAGCGCTGGGCTCGGCCTTCGCCTTCGGCCCAGACGATGGCGGAACGGTGCGGGTGTTCGGCGGTGCCGGGCATGGGCAGGCGCGCAAACGGGCCTTCCGGCAGAAAATGTTCGAGCGCCACGCCATGATGCGGCTTTTCATGCGCGATCGTCGCGACGATACCGTACTCGTTATACGGAATCTTGGTCAGGCCGATCCGCGCCTGACGGCGAAGCGGTGAACGGCGTCCTTCCGCAGCGACGGCCAGCTTCGCCGTCACGGTGTTGCCCGACGCCAGACGGATGGAGACATGATCGGGGTGGAACGTGAAGGTTCCCAGATCCGGCGCATGCACATCAAGCGTGTCGTACTGCTTAAGCGTCTGGTTGATCGCCAGACGCAGATCCCGCGCCTCGACCATCCAGCCGAAGCTCTGGCCTTCGGGAGCGTCTTCCGGGCCGAAATGCAAGGTCAGCGGGGAGGGTGCCTCATGCGGGCGTCCGTCCGACACGCAGATTTCGTGGATCGGCTGGGCCACATTGGGCAGATTGTCCCAGATGCCTGCGTCCGCGAGCATCCGGCGGGAGCCTTCCGCGATGGCATAGGCCCGCCCGTCCAGAGCGGGATCTTCCATGCCGGGCAGGGCATTGCGGTCGATGAGCAGGACGCGCACGCCCTCTGCCGCCAGACGACACGCCAGCGTAGCGCCCACAGGGCCGGCGCCGTTGATGCAGAGGTCGTAATGGGTTTTTTTCATCGTACTCATCTCCCTGCCCCTGTCCTACTCCTGCGAGGGTTCGAGCGGAAGGGGGCGCTTTCCTTATGGAGGGCAGCGGGCGAGACGCATCTGAAGCAGGGTGAGGGCAGCCTGATGGAAACTGCGTTCGGGGTGTTCCCGGCAGTACTGGGCAAGAAAGGTTTGATCCTCGCGCACCACTTCGGCGTTTAGATCAAGTGTCATAACGCTTTTTCCGTCCTGGTGGCGGGCGGCGTTAACGGCCGTTACTACCCCGAGATACCAGTTGTAGAATATGACGCTTTTGGGGGATGCCGCGTCGGTGATGGCCTGTGTGAAATCCGCGCAGGACCGCGCCCCTGCGCCGTAAACCATGGGTCGCGGAAGGTCCGCAGGCGCTTTCTCGTCGACCACGACCTTGCCGTTCGGGTCCAGATCGTAGCGTTCGCCATTGTCGCCAACGACAACCGCCTTGAGGCGACGGCTGATCTGGACCATTTTGGCCATCTGCTGTTCATCGGGATATTTGCAGCTGATGGCGTTTCCTGCCCAGTAGAACAATGTGTCTTCCGGCTTTTTGGAGGCGGTGGGATGATTGAGCCATTCCGCGTCCTGTGTCGGATATTTCTTTGGCTGGCTCGATACAGCGAACTGGAGTTCGTCATCCTTCTGGATGACGTCGAACCACTCTTCCAGCAACAGGGGGGTGCCGGGCCTACCAGACCAGATGGGGTTGCGCGTAATCTCTAGATTGTACCCCATGGAGGCATCCTTGAATTGCTGAACTATAACGTTCAAGACAGACTGAAAACGGATCTGCGGTCCATAGTCAAAATGTCTTCTTTATGTGAAAAATGGGTGTTGTGGTCCTCCGTGTGAGGATTCTGTGCTTTCACGGAAGGGAATTCGACAGGCACGCTCCTGAATGATTTCAATCCGCGTACGCGATTCGGGAACGATCTGCAGCGGATGATGTTGTCTTGCGGAGACCCGCGCCAGACAGCAAGAAGATAAGGAACCGCAGAACGCATGATTGAAAACTCTTACGTCAGGTCCATCAGACGGATCGGGCATCTGCTGGACTGGCTTCCGGCTCCGCTGGGCTCGATTCTGATTCTGGTGTTCGCGGCGGGTATCGCGCTGCTGTCCAGCCGCATCATTACGGATGCCCTCCCGCGGCTGCCGGGGCTGCGGCGTGTCCAGTTCATTCATGCCATTATTGCGCGGCTGCGGGCGCCTATCCGCAATGGCCTGATGATCATTGCCGCCAGTGCCGCCCTTCAGGCCACGATCGGTTTTACGGATGCAACGACCTCGTTTCTGGAACAGGTCTTCATCTGCCTTTTCATTCTCAATCTTGGCTTTGGCATCATCCGGACGTTCCGCCTGCTGACAGATCAGTATCTGACGCGGATCAGCGCCAAGGAGCATATGGATGATATCTCGGTCCGCTCGCACCAGACGCAGATCCGAGTTCTGCGCCGCCTGATCGAGATTTCTTTCGGTGTGCTGACAGTCGCGTCCTCGTTGATGGTGTTTCACTCGGTGCAGAAATTCGGCGTGTCGCTGTTTGCGTCTGCTGGTGCGGCATCCCTGATCGTCGGTCTGTCGGCCCGTCCGGCCCTGACGAACCTGATCGCGGGCATCCAGATTGCCGTCACCCAGCCCATCCGCATGGAGGACATGCTGATCCTCAACGGAGACTGGGCGTGGGTGGAAGAAATCAACGCGACCTATGTTGTTCTGCGGACGTGGGATCGCCGCCGCTATATCGTGCCGATCTCGTATTTCCTTGAAAATCCGTTCCAGAACTGGACGCACAGTTCGCCGTCCCTGATCGCCTCCTTGTTTCTGTGGCTGGACTACCAGACGCCGGTTGATCGCCTGCGGGAGATGTATTTCGAGGAACTGGCCAAATGCCCGGACTGGGATCAGGACAAGACCTCCATCGGCTGTCAGATCGCGGACAGTAATGCGCAGGTCATGTCTATCCGTCTGATCGCAGGGGCACCCGATGCGGATTCGATGTGGAATCTGGCCTGCGACATTCGCGAGCGCATGTTGCGTCGCCTGCGTCTGGAAATGCCGGAATGTCTGCCGCGTGGTCGCACGGCCATCGTCTCGGGTGCGCCGGATCAGAACGCCTGGCCGGATGCTCTGGTTGCGCCGCCAGTCAACCGGCCGCAGGATGGTCCCTATCGCGGCCCCGATATGCCGGGCTCGCCACCCGCCGCAATGCCCGGACGTGCCTGAGGCGAAGCGTTCAGGCAACGCGTCATGGGAATTTCAACACCAACGGCATGATCAGGCTGCCAATATCATTATGAGACTGGCATGATCTGAGGCATACTCTGACAAAGATTACCCGATCGCAACGAGGATATGCCGTTCGTGAAGCTCGTTACTGCCATCATCAAACCCTTCAAGCTTGATGACGTCCGCGAAGCCCTGACCCCGCTGGGTGTTCAGGGTCTGACAGTTACCGAAGTCAAAGGTTTCGGTCGCCAGAAAGGCCAGACCGAAATCTATCGTGGCGCCGAGTATCACGTCAGCTTCCTGCCCAAGCTTAAGATCGAGGTCGCCGTTTCCAACGCGATCGTCGAGGACGTGATCGAAGCCATCATGACAGCAGCCCGTACCGGCAAGATCGGTGACGGCAAGATCATGGTCTCCAGCCTCGACCAGCTCATCCGTATCCGCACGGGAGAAACCGGCGAGGGCGCGCTCTGATGCGCGCGCCGATTGATACGGGCGATACGGCCTGGATGCTCGTCAGCACGGCTTTCGTGCTGATGATGACCATTCCCGGTCTTGCGCTTTTCTATGGCGGCATGGTCCGCAAGAAGAACGTGCTGGCGACGCTGATCCAGTCCTTCATGATCTGCTGCATTGCCAGCCTCGTCTGGATGGTCGCAGGTTACAGCCTTGCGTTCTCGACTGGCTCGCCATGGATCGGGGATCTGTCGCGCGTCATGCTGCATGGCGTGGCGGATAATTTCCGCGCAGGCGTCGATTCCGCCTTCACGCTGGGCGCTGGAACGCCCGCTGCCGTGACGATGACGATCCCTGAGAGCGTCTTCATGATGTTCCAGATGACGTTTGCCGTCATCACCCCCGCCCTGATCACGGGCGGCTATGCGGATCGCATGAAGTTTTCCGCCATGTGCCTGTTTAGCGTGGCGTGGCTTCTGCTCGTTTATGCCCCGGTCGCGCACTGGGTCTGGAGCCCGACTGGTTGGGTCGCCGGGCTTGGTGCGGTGGACTTTGCGGGCGGGACGGTCGTGCACATCAATTCCGGTGTGGCCGGTCTGGTCTGTGCCATCATTCTTGGTCGCCGCAAGGGTCTGGGGCATGAAGACTTTTCGCCCTTTAATCTGACCTACGCCATCATCGGCGCGTCCCTGCTCTGGGTGGGCTGGTTCGGCTTCAATGCCGGGTCTGCTCTGGGCGCCAATGGCCGTGCGGGCATGGCGATGCTGACAACGCAGGTCGCGGCAGCTGCGGGCGGTGTGGCCTGGATGGTTGTCGAATGGGCGCGGACGGGCAAGCCGACGGCTCTGGGCATCATTTCGGGTGCGGTGGCCGGTCTGGTTGCCATCACGCCAGCGGCGGGTTTCGTACTGCCGGGAAGTGCGGTCGTCATCGGCCTGATCGCCGGAGCGGGATGTTTCTGGAGCGCCACATGGCTCAAGCATCGTTTTGGCTACGATGACAGTCTTGATGCGTTCGGCGTTCATGGAACAGGTGGCATCATCGGCGCCATTCTGACGGGTGCGTTTGCCTATGGTCCGCTTTCGGCCACGGCGTCCAACCCCGAAGGAACGGTCGCCAGTGCTCATCAGGTCATCGCGCAGACCGAGGCCGTAGGGGTGACGATTGTCTGGTGTGTTATCATGACAACCGTGATCCTGAAGGTTCTGGATCTGGTGATGGGCCTGCGGGTGTCGCCGGACGAAGAGCGCGAAGGTCTCGACATGGTTCTGCACGGTGAGCGCATTAACTGATCGCGCTTCTCTGACGCTCAAGCTGCGGGGGGCTGTCATCTCCCGCCGATTTCAGAATGAAGGTTCTTTCTGCATGACGTTTACAAAAGCCTTTTCCGGCCTCTCCCTCGCCGCCTTGCTGGCCGCAGGACTGAGCGTCGCACCCGCTCACGCCCTGACCGCCAAGGAATGCCATGCCGCGTTCAAGACGGCCAAGCAGAACGGCTCCCTGAACGGCCAGTCCTATAAGGCATTCAAGGCCGCTTCCTGTGGCGATACAGCCAAGGCCGCCGCCCCGGCTGCCGCAGCCAGCACAACGCCTGCGGCTGCTGCTCCGACAACGGCACCAACCACGACGGCCCCAGCCGCCCCTGCAAGCGCCGCGCCTGCGGACTCGTCTCCGGCCGGTACGAAAGCCCCGATCGCTCCGAAGGCTGCCGTTGCGTCCTCGGGCAATGTCGTGTTTCCGACTGCCATTTCCCCCGAGTTCAGCAAGCTCTCCGCCGGTCGCGCCCGCCAGAAGACCTGCGTCGCCCAGTACAACGCCAACAAGGCGAATGGCGGCAATGGGTCGCTGAAGTGGATCCAGAAGGGCGGCGGCTACTGGTCGCAGTGCAATTCCCGCCTCAAGGGTGAATAATCTGACACCTTAGTCGAGCCTTATCGGCCTGAAAGCTCCTCCTTTGCGGGAGGAGCTTTTTTTTATTTCTGAGGGTCAGTTCAAGGCATGCCCAGCTGATTTATGGAATTTCCGCAAGGTTTTCCGGGTTTCTGGTGAACAGTTTCGGAGTGTAACATGTCGGTCAGTGGTGAAGGAAAGAAAGAGGGACCATGACATTAAGATTTTGCGGAATAATCGGGCCGACCTCCGTTCTTGTCGCTCTTCTGTTCTGCGTTCCGGCCTCAGCCCGCGATTTGGGCGCGGCGAATGCTGTGGGTCTATTTGGTCAGAGCTGTCTTTCCTTTACGGGTAACCCTTCCGGTTTGCGGGAATGGGCTGCACGCTATCACCTTCCTGAAGGACCGCCCCCGACGCGGGAGGGGTTTCTGCACGGCAATCAGGGACGTGTTTATGTGGCCAGTACGGTCTATGGACAGATGGCTCTTGTGTCGCTCGACAAAGGGTATTGTCAGGTCGTGATGCGGCAGGGAAACGTCGCGAACGTTCAGACGGAATTGCGGGATCAGCTTCTGGCCCGCCATGCCACGCTCAACCTTCTCCTGCAGCAGCAGGATCCGCAGCGTGGTGCGGCTCAGAAAATTTTTGCCTATGAGCAAGGTGCTGTGCATCTTCAGCTTTCCATCACGGCTCATGGAA
Source organism: Gluconobacter sp. Dm-44 (assembly GCF_018256175.1). Taxonomy (NCBI): domain Bacteria; kingdom Pseudomonadati; phylum Pseudomonadota; class Alphaproteobacteria; order Acetobacterales; family Acetobacteraceae; genus Gluconobacter; species Gluconobacter sp. Dm-44. Next base: position 361,921 of record NZ_JAERLZ010000002.1, read on the forward strand.
TTTCCGGGCCTGTGGCAGAAGTTATTCTGACATCGACCTTGCCTCCCGAGAGTTCAGACCCGCCAGCGCGATCTCCTGCGCCAGCCGGTAATGGGTCTTAATATCGTCGGCAGAATCTACCGAAAGAACAACCGCCCACTGGCATAGGACAGCCAGATGTCGTGATGGGCGAACCAGTCGGAGCCCAGCAGCATGTCGGCCTGATCGTGGACCGGGGCGACGGTCAGGACGGGACGGGGCCAGACGGTACCGCCCAGTTCGAAGCGTTTGAAATGGTGCCAGTGATACGCGCGTTCGTGCAGATCCACGCCCGAGGTCATGCCGCCGGGATCAAGGGCGAGCTGCTCGTCCGTCAGGCCAAGGCGATGGGCGAAATCCGTGCTGACGATATGCGAACGCGCACCGCTGTCCAGAAGCGCCGTTCCGCTTAATCCGTCCAGTGTGAAAGGCACCGTCAGGCGGCCTGAGATCCGGCGGACAGGCACACTTTTCCAGTGGCCGCTCCAGACGGGTGGGGGCTGGCAGGCATGGGAGCCCAGACGGACGCGCCATAATGTCAGGCGCTGGCGCGGGACGTCGAATTCCAGATCGTAATCCGCCAGCACATCCGCGCCGAGCAGCCCGAAAACGGGCGGCGTGATCATGGGAGAGCCGGGGAGAGCGCCAACCGCCATCGTTCCGGCCCCGAGCGCGAGTTCTTCCGAACGCGGTGTGCCGAGTTTCAAATCCTGTATCCGGACATTCGGCACGACGCGCGGGGCACCGTTCGGGCCCTGCATCATTGTCCGATGCTGGGGATCGGGCGGCAGATGGAAGGCTGCGACGCCTGCCGGAGTCATGAGGCTGCCTTCGGAGCCAGTATCGACGATCATCGAGGCGTCATGGCCATTTACCGTTACCGGCACGCTCAGATAGCCGCCATCGTCGCGCAATGGCAGCACCACGGCGCGGCTCATCTCGCAGACCGGAGCCGCATGGGCTGTCGTCATGCACAGGCCCAGAATCAGGGCAGCGGACAGGAGGCGTTTCATGACTCCTGATCCGCGCGGGGATGGGCCTTGCGCCACACATCCAGCAGGTGTTTTTCGTCCGCCAGCGTATAGGCCTGCGTGGTCGAGAGGCTGGCGTGGCCCATGAGTTCCTGAATGGTGCGCAGGTCTGCCCCGCCTTCCATCAGATGCGTGGCGAAGGAATGGCGCAGGGCATGGGGCGTTGCGGAATCGGGCAAACCTTCGCCTTTGCGCCAGTTACGCATGGCGCGCTGGGCCACGCCGGGATTGAGACGTCCGCCCCGCACGCCGCAGAATAGCGGCGCATCGGGCGCGGGGGAAGGATGGGCCACTTTCCAGCTTTCCAGCGCCTCGATTACCGCAGGAAGCAATGGCACGAGCCGTTCCTTGCCGCCTTTGCCAACCACACGCAGCATGTTCTGCCCCGCATTCGTCAGGTCCCGAATGTCGAGCGACAGCGCCTCGCCGATCCGCAGCCCCGTGCCGTAAAGCAGCGTGAACAGCGCGTGGTCGCGCAGAGCGGCCTGACTGGTCTCGGCGTCATCGGAAATGCCTTCCGGGGCCGCCAGTGCCGCCTCCTGCCCCAACGGACGGGGCAGGCGTTTTTTCATGCGTGGCGTGGCCAGCAGGGACGGGGCGGGGTTGGAGAGATCATGCCGCAGGGCCAGATACCGGAAAAAGGACCGTAGTGCTGAGACATGCCGTGCCCGGGAGCGTGCGCGCGAGTCGGCACTGGTGGCGCGACGGGTCGGTTTTTCGCTGCGGGCCGTTTCATGGGCGAGCCAGGCGCGCAGGTCGGCGAGAGAGAGCTTTCCCAGATCGGCCAGCGTGACCTCCCCGCCCAGATGCTGCTGGAAAAACGTGAGCGCCAGAAGGATGTCGTGGCGATAGGCCTCAACCGTGCGCGGGCTGGAGCGCTTTTCATGCGTCAGCCATTCGGTCCAGTCGCGCAGGGCATCGAGCGCCATCAGGGATGCGGTCATGGCATTTCGGAGCGGGGGAGGTTAGACACGGTCATGGCATCCAGCAGCCTATCCAAGCCTGATCCCCGGCGAAAGCCACCTTGCACCGGAACGCGTGTTTCGGTGCTCGTGCCGCTGCCTTTTCCGGGACCGCTCGACTATCTGGCCCCCATGCCGCTTGAGCCGGGAGACCTCGTGACGGTCCCGCTCGGCCGCCGGGAAACCGTGGGCTGCGTGTGGGAAACCGATCGCACGGTGCCGCCGGATTTTGCGCTGCCGGTGGGGCGTGAACTTCCGCTCGAACGTCTGCGGCCTGTCGTCGGGAAGCTGGATGTGCGCCCGCTCCCGCAGAGCCTGCGCCGCTTCATCGACTGGGTGGCGGCCTATACGCTCACGCCGCCGGGGCTGGTTCTGGCGATGGCGACGCGCATTCATCTGAAGGATGCGCCCAAGCCCACTCTGGGCTGGGTGCGGACGGAAGCGCCGGAAGGCGATCTGCGGATCACGCCCGCGCGCCGGTCCGTGCTGAATTTTGCGTCGTCCACACCCATGAGCACTGCCGAACTGGGAGATCGCAGCGGGGCGAGTGCGGCCGTTATTCGCGGTCTCGCTACGGCCGGTCTGCTGCGGGAGGCTGTCATTGCTCCGGCCGCTCCGTTCGGTTTGCCAGACCCGGCGCATGGCGCGCCGAAGCTTTCCGAAGAGCAGGCTGAGGTCGCGCAGGAATTGTGCAGCCCCGTCGAGGCCGGGCGGTTTCAGGTCACGCTGCTGGAGGGTGTGACCGGATCGGGCAAGACGGAGGTCTATTTCGAGGCCGTGGCCGCCTGTCTGGCCAAGGGAAAGCAGGTTCTGGTCCTGCTGCCGGAAATTGCGCTTTCCGCCCAGTGGACGGACCGGTTCATCCGGCGTTTTGGGTCTGAACCTGCTGTCTGGCATTCCGATCTCGGAGCCAAGCGTCGGCGCGAGACTTGGCGCGCCGTGGCGGAAGGGAGCGCCCGCGTTGTAGTTGGGGCGCGATCGGCTCTGTTCCTGCCGTTTGCTGATCTGGGCCTCGTCGTGGTGGACGAGGAGCATGAAAGTGCCTTCAAGCAGGAAGAGGGCGTCATGTATCATGGGCGGGATATGGCGGTTGTTCGCGCCCGTTTGGCGGATGCACCCGCCATTCTTGTCTCCGCCACGCCATCGCTTGAAACGCTCGCGAATGTAGAGAGCGGCCGGTATCGGCATGAACTTCTGACCGCGCGGCATGGTGGGGCGACCCTGCCGGATGTCTCGCTGGTGGATATGCGGTCCGATCCGCCCGAACGCGGCCTGTTTCTGTCTCCCAAGCTCTGTACGGCGATTGATGAGACGTTGGAGAAAGGGGAGCAGGCCATGCTGTTCCTCAACCGGCGCGGCTATGCGCCGCTGACACTGTGCCGGGCGTGCGGGCATCGGATGCAGTGCCCGAACTGTTCGGCCTGGCTAGTGGAGCATCGGGCGCGGGGTATCCTGACCTGCCATCACTGCGGGCATAACGAGCGGATTCCCAAGGACTGCCCGGAATGTCACGCCGAGAATTCGCTCGTGCCCATCGGGCCGGGAATCGAACGCATTACGGAAGAAGCAAAACTACGCTTCCCGGAGGCGAAACTGCTGGTGATGTCCTCCGATACGCTTGGCTCTCCGGCCGCCACGGCGGAGGCGGTGCGGAAGATTTCGGACGGGGAAGTCAATCTCATCATAGGCACGCAGATCGTGGCCAAGGGCTGGCATTTCCCGAAACTGACACTTGTGGGCGTTGTGGATGCCGATCTTGGTTTGGGCGGCGGGGATCTGCGCGCGGCGGAGCGGACGGTGCAGCTTCTGCATCAGGTGGCGGGCCGTGCGGGCCGTGCGGAGCATCGCGGGCGCGTGCTGCTTCAGAGCTATGTGGGCGAGCATCCGGTCATGACGGCGCTGGTCTCTAACGATTTCCAGACCTTCATGGAACAGGAAGCGGAGCAGAGGCGCCCGTCTTTTTGGCCGCCTTACGGACGACTTGCGGCGCTGATCGTGAGCGCGCCCAGTGCGGACGCGGCGGACGCATTGGCGCGGGAGATTGCGCTCTCCGCGCCGGAGCGGGAAGGAGTGCAGGTTCTGGGACCTGCTCCCGCCCCGCTCGCCGTCTTGCGTGGACGACACCGGCGCAGACTGCTGCTACGGACGATGCGGGGCATTGCCGTACAGCCGATCCTGCGTCAGTGGCTGGGAGATATCAAGCCCATGGGCGGAGCGAAGGTCGATATTGATATCGACCCCATTTCCTTCCTTTAGGGCTGGAAAATCAGCCCTTGCGCTTGCGGAAGAACTCGACCGTGGCGGTCACGACTGCGATGACTGCCAGAATCTGCTGGAAATACGGGCGGAAACGCTTGGGTCCGAACGTCGCCATGGCGGTCATGCCAGCGAGGCCGATTTCACGGGCGCGCGTAGCCTTCTGACAGCAGGTCTTCATTTTGGAGCAGCAGCTTTTCTTGGAGCTGACGTCTGCGATGGCGATTTCGGCGGCGGGGGATGGCTTGGTCATACGGGATCTCCTGAAAAATGGAATCAGGGGATCAACACATCACATTACAAGGGGTTGCCAGAGCAACTCGTGGAAGAGAAGGGCGCGGAGGCGTCAGTCCTGCTGGCCGTCGCGGGCCTTTTCCAGTGTTTTAAGCTGCGTGTCGGAATCGGGTGTTTTCGGGTTCAGAAGCAGCATCTGGTGGAAAGCCTGAAGGGCGGCTTCGGGCTCATGCCGGTCATGTTCGGCTTCCGCGAGCATCCCCCATGCCATGGGGTCGCCGGGATCGGCCTGAAGGGTGACGCCCAGATCGGCAATAGCGCCGTTATTGTCGCCCGCTGCCAGCCGGATGGCTGCGCGCTGACGATAGAGGATGGGCTGGTCGGGCTGGATGGTGATGGCGGCGGTCAGATCGTCCTGTGCCTGCTGGAAATCATGTTTTTCCAGCGCATCGTGCGAATCGGTAATGAGTATCTGCACGCTGCCGGTCAGGGCGCGGCTGCGGAGGCCTTCGGCACGCTCGGAAATCTCGCCAGCCTGTTTTTCGTTCCCGGCCATGGCGAGCGCTTTTTCCGCGTCCATGAGGCGGTCATGAAGCGTTTTGCGCGGGGGGCGGGGCGCGGAGGCGGGCGGTTTGGCAGTCGGAGAGACTGCGGGGCCGGGCGCGGCAGGATTTGCGGCGGGTGCGGCCTGAACTGGCAGAAAAGTCAGGGCCGGGCTACAAAGCAGAACGGCGCCAGCCATCAGCCAGCGCCGTTTGTCCGTCATCCGGCAGACCAAGGGGTTCAGCCCTGGCGAGCCTTCATGCGCGGGTTCTTCTTGTTGATGATGTAAACGCGGCCGCGGCGGCGGACAACGCGGCAGTCCTTGTCGCGGACCTTGGCGGACTTCAGGCTGTTGCGGATCTTCATGGTTGCAGGCTCTCGACGGGTAAGGCCCTTGCGGACCGGACAGCGGGCCAAAACGCCCGCGAAAGAATGGCCCCGATTACCCATCCCGCCCTGTAGAGTCAAGCTGACAAGCCATTCGTGTGGCGGAATTCCTTGATGCTGCCGATTTGCAACAACCTGCAACAGCGTCGTTCAGGGTCTTTGTCCGGCCGGGATTTTCTCCTAACGTCAGTTTCATGATCAAGCGCCATTCCCGCCCCGCCCTGCTGCTGGCTCTTCTTCCTCTCGCCGTCGCCCTTGCCGTGCCCGTGGCCGCAAGAGCGGATGACGGAGAGGCCAAGACTAACGACGACGATCCGACGATCAACCAGCAGGGTTTCGCCATCAACAAGATCCTCCGGGTGCTCCAGACCAATCCGGATGCCGCGGGCGACTCCTGTATCAACGCGCTCAAGGAGATGCATCAGGCCCAGACGGCTCTGGGCAAGGAGGAGGGCATCGACCCCGAACACAATCAGGATATTGGCGTGGCGCGCGATGTCCTGTCCTCTGAAATGGAGGATGTCACGAATATGTGTGGTGCCGATGCACGGACTTACTGCCGCAAAGCCACCGATCATCCGGACCCCAAGCTGACAGCGGCCTGCAACGCCCTGCCTGCCGAAGAAGACTGAGTGGTGCGCTCTGGCAGAGGGATCGGGGCCGTCTGTCAAAACATGTCCAGAAGATTCGAGGACTAACTTTTCCGGTCCACTGCTCTTAAGGTCGGAAGTCTGATTCTGGTAATGAGGGCCGTGGGACTGTTTCTGATGAAGTCTGTGTCGGGTGGGGGGCATCGCTCTTGACCGCTGCACTACAGTCAGTCTTCCGCCCCGGATGGGTCCAGTTCAGTCTCAGAACATGGTCTGCACTTGTTCTGGCACTGGGAACGGCCTTCTGGTCCCAGCTTGATTCACCCGCCAGTGCGGGCGTGACGGTCATGATCCTCGCGCAGCCTCTGCGGGGACAGGCGCTGTCCAAGGCGTTTTACCGTCTGGCCGGGACCGTGCTTGGTGTCGGCGTTTCCATCATTCTCGTGGCGATGTTCAATCAGGAGCGCGCCCTGTTTCTCGGCGGCGCGGCCCTGTGGATTGCGGCCTGCGCGTTCGTGGGGTCGCTTGAGCGCGATTTCCGCTCCTACGGCGCGCTGCTGGCGGGGTATACCGTCGCACTGGTTGCGCTCCCGACGATGGATGATCCGCAGAACATCTATCCCGTCAGCATCGCGCGCGCGTCTGATATCGCCATCGGCGTTGCGTCTATTGCGGTTGTGAACATTCTCTCCGGGTCTCCCGAAGCCTGGCGCAGGCTTTCGAAGGCCATGGAGACCCTGTCGCATCGCGTGAGGCAGACCGGCAAGTCCGCCATTATGGGCGATCCGATTGCCACGCCTGAGGAAATGATCGGGTTGAGCGGCGAAATCCTCGCGCTTATGACCCAGATTTCCTACGCCAGAACAGAAGTCGAGCGCGGGCGTTTGCGGATGGCGGGCGCGCGGCTGGGTATTATTGGCATGCTCACGGTTCTGACCACGAGCCGTGCAATCGCATGGCTGCTGGAGACCGGCGGCATTTCCGACCTGCTGATCCGTCACGTTCGGGCCTGGCACGAGCGCTCCGAGGACGGCACGACCCGTCTTGAGACGATGGACACGATTCTGGATAAAATTCGTGCGGAAGACCCGGATTTCGTTCCCTCCGCCCGCGAAGCATGGTTTCTGGAGCGGTGTTCGACGCTTCTCAGCAACCGTCTGCATATCCGTACCGGCATGAATACGCTCCTGCGCGCCACACCGGCGGGCGATGCGCTCAAGCTGGCGCATCTTGCAAGCAATCCGGATTACGTGACGGCCTTCATCAACGCCATGCGCGTGTTGCTGGGCTTCAGCGTTGCGGCCGCTCTGTGTCTGGCCTCCAGCATTCCGGCCTCCGTGACATCCCTGTCCCAGACGGCGCTGGTCCTGACGCTGGCCTCCACCGCGATCGACACGGCGGAGTTCGGCAAGGGCGCTATTATCGGGATGCCCGCAGGTATTCTCGTGGCGGCGTGGCTGGATTTCATGATCCTGCCGCATGTGGGCAGCATGCTGAGCCTTGCGCTGGTGCTGCTGCCGCAGACCGTGATTTCCTGTCTGCTGTTGATGAACCCGAAAACCAGCGCCATCGGCTTTAATTATGGTGTGTTCTTTCTGGTGTTCATCGCGCTCGGCAACCATCACAACTACGATCCGCTGGCCTTCATCACGCGCAACACGTTCTATGCGATGGCGGCCGTCCTTTCTTTCGTATTGCTGGTGTTGCTCTGGCCACCGACCGCGCGACGGCATCGGTTCCGGCTGGCGGTCTCCATCGCCCATGATCTGGAACTGCAACTTGCCGGTCATGGTGAGAGGATGGGGCCGCCGCTGCTGAGCCGGAAATACGAGCGCCTCAGCCAGTTTCTGATGTGGACGGAGCGGCTGCACGATCCGGGGCTGCGTTCCCGTCGGGTTTTCAACCGTTTCGTCGCGTTGGAGGATTTTTCCAGCACCATTGCCCGCGTCCGGAATTATCTGGATCAGGCGGGGCATCTTCCCGGCCTCAAACCTATGGTGCGGCATGTGCGGCGTCTGCTGGCGCATGACAGGCTCGGTCTTCTGGAAGCTGAAATCCCCGAGCTTCAGGCCATGTTTTACGAGCGGCTTTCAGACGGCATCCGCGAGGAGCAGTCCATGATCATCAACTGTATCGGCGGTCTGGAATCGGTGCGGACCATGGTGCGTCTGAATCGCTCAGCCGTGCATCACTATGGAATAGGACGCAAGCGATGGTGACGACACAGGTCGTTGACCTTGATGGCGTTCTGGTGTCGGCCTTCGTCATCAATCTGGCCTTGGCCCTGCTGACACTGGCCGTTCTGCGCTGGATTTTGGCCTGGTTCGATCTGTGGCGTTTCGTCTGGGATCCGCCTCTGGCCCAGTTCGGCATCCTGATTTGTCTGATCGGCCTTTACACCCTGATCCTCTGACCTTTTCCTGTTTCGAACCGAACCCAAGGTGACCGTCCCGTGCTTTCCAGTGCCCATCGCCTGATCCGCCTGACCATCACGCTCTGCATCCTTGCAGTAGCAGCGCTCGTGGTCGTCATTCTGTGGGATTACTACACCGCCTCGCCCTGGACGCGGAACGGACAGGTGCGTGCGCAGGTCGCCAATATCGCGCCGCGCGTTTCGGGACAGATCATCGAGGTTCTGGTGAAGGACAACCAGTTCGTCCACAAGGGTGAGGTGCTCTACGTCATCGACCCGTTCGATTTCAAGGTGGCGCTGGAGACGGCCAAGGCCCATGTGGCCGAGCGCAAAGCTGATCTGGAATTCCGCCTCGTGCAGTCCCAGTGGCGCAAGGCCATTCCCGGCACTGCCGTTTCAGTTGAGGAAAAACGGCAGTACGAAGCGCTTTCGCAGCAGATGCAGGCCCAGTACGCCGCAGCCGAAGCCGCGGAGCATCAGGCCGAAATCAACCTTGAGCGAACGCAGGTCCGCAGTTCCATCGACGGCATCGTGACCAACCTCATCATGCGGCCCGGCGATTTCGCCACTGCCGGTGTGGTCAACATCCACATCATCGACACCAGTTCTTATTGGGTGGACGGTTATTTCGAGGAAACCAAGGTCCATGATCTTGATGAGGGCGATCTCGTTCGCATGGATCTGATGGGGTATCACGATCCGCTGTTCGGGCATGTCGAAAGCATCACGCGCGGTATCGCCAGCAACAATGCGCAGGTGAACAAGCAGGGCCTGCCGGAAGTGGACCCGGTCTATACTTGGGTGCGTCTGGCGCAGCGTATTCCGGTGCGCGTGAAGATCGACAAAATCCCTGATGATCTGACGCTGGCGGCCGGTATGACGGCGACCGTGACCGTCGTGTCAGAAGAGGGCAACCGCCGGCACCGCTCCACCCACGCTGCCTTCCAGCATTTCGGCGACGACATCCGGCATCTGTTCGGGCATCGGTAAGGATTTTGGAATAAAAGTTTTTGGTGAAGCTTTTTTCAAAAAGCTTCGACGTTCTCCGCCTTTTTGTAAAAAGGCGGAACCCAAAAACTTTTATTCGTCGGGCCTTTTCAGGCTTGGTCGATGGTCCAGATGGCGAAGGCCTGAACGAGGGCGACTTCTTCCAGGCGTTTAAAGCGGCCTGACGAACCGCCATGTCCGGCTTCCATGTTGATACGGCACAGGAACGGGCCGCCGGACGTCACTTCGCGCAGTTTGGCGATCCATTTCGCGGGTTCCCAGTACGTTACGCGCGGGTCGGACAGGCCGCCCATTGCCAGAACCGGTGGGTAGGTTTTGGCGGCGATGTTGTCATAGGGCGAATAGCTGGCGATCAGGTCATAGGCGGCGGGGTCTTCCAGCGGGTTGCCCCATTCCGGCCATTCCGGCGGCGTCAGCGGCAGGGAGACGTCGGACATGGTGTTGAGCATGTCGACAAACGGCACCTGCGCGGCAATGCCTGCGAACAGTTCGGGCGCCATGTTCGTGATTGCGCCCATCAGCAGACCACCGGCCGAGCCGCCCTGCGCGACGATATGTCCGGCCGAACCATAGCCTTCCGACACGAGATGCCGGGCGCAGGCGATGAAGTCGATGAAGGTATTGGGCTTCTTCGTCCCGCGGCCGTCCAGAAACCAGTTCCAGCCCTTTTCGGAGCCGCCGCGGACATGGGCGATGGCGTGAATCCAGCCCCGGTCCACCAGGCTGAACACGGTCGTGGAGAAATCGGCATCCATGGCGATGCCGTAAGAGCCGTAGCCATACAGAAGCAAGGGGGCTGAGCCGTCCAGAACCTGACCTTTGCGCATCAGGACCGTGACGGGAACCTGCGCGCCGTCAGGCGATGTTGCGAATAGGCGGCGCGTTTCGTAGCGGCTCGCATCATGGCCGGACGGGACCTCGCGGATTTTGCGGAGGATGCGCTCGCCGCTGGCCATGTCGTAATCGTACCAGTGTGCCGGATTGGTGGGGGACTGATAGATGTAGCGCAGGATCGGGGCGTCATATTCCAGCGTGCCCAGCATCGTCAGGTCATAGGCCGCTTCGTCCATGCCGATGGCTTTTGCCTGCGTCCGGACATCGCCCTGCGTGCCTTCGGGGATCACGAGGATATGGATGTTTCCGTCCCGCCGCTCGGCCCAGGCGAGATGCCCGCGCGAGGCACTGGCGCCCAGCAGGTAGTGGCCCTCGCGGTACGGCACGAAGGGCGTCCAGTTCTCGCGCCCTGTGGCCGTGTCCGGTGTTTGCATGAACTGGAAGTCCACGGCGCCACCGGCATTGGTCAGGATGATGAAGCGGTCATTCCAGTGCGTCAGGGAATAGCGCTCACCCCGCACTAAGGGGGCCGCCACAACAGGCAGGGCTGTCGGATCGGAAGCCGGGATGAGCAGCGTTTCGTTCGTATCGTGGTCACCGCGCTCGATGACGATCCATGTGCGCGACGCGCTGACGCCGATGCTCAGGAAGAAGCCCGGATCGGTTTCGTCGAACACCAGAACATCCTCGCCCCCCGTCAGCGGGCGGCGATAGATCTTCGAAGGGCGGCCATTATCGTCGCGATAGATCCAGAACAGCCACTGGCTGTCCGGTGAAATGGCGAAGCTGCCCGTCGTGCTGGGCACGGGGTCGGCGCAGAGCGTTTCTGTTTCCAGATCCGCGACCTGAATGCGATAGACTTCGGAGCCCTGAATGTCTTCCGCGTAGACGAAATAGCGGTGATCGGGCGAGTGGTCCGTCTGTGAGAGCGCGTAATAGTCATGCTGTTTGGCCAGCGCATCGGCATCGAGCAGAACCTGTTCCGCTCCGCCGCCGCGTGGGGAACGCACCCGCAGCGGATGCTGGGCACCGTCTTCGAAACGCACAGAATATTCCCACGGGCCGTCGGGAACCGGAACCGAGGATTCTGCAGGCGGAATACGGCCGATCATTTCCTGAAGCAGCGTTTCGCGCAGCGGCTCCATTCCGGCGAGAACGGCCTCCGCATAGGCGTTTTCCGCCTTCAGATGCGTGGCGATGTCTGCGCGCAGAACCGACGGGTCCCGCAGCACCTGCTGCCAGTTCTCGTCCTTCATCCACGCATAGGAATCCGTGCGCGTGCGGCCAAACTGCGTGGTGCTCAGTGGCTCACGACGGGCAACGGGAGGAACGGGTGCGGCGGAGGGGGCATCGAGGCGCTGTGACATGACCAAACTGTGACGCAGAAACGCCCGGCATTCAATCGGACTTTGATTGGAAAAGAGGCCCCTTCAAGAAACTGTAACTGCTCTCAAGTGTTATTCAGGGCAACGGAGCGTTCTCAAAGATGCTCCAGACCGGATGAATTCTGTTTCTCCTTTTGGGGCGCAGACAGAACATCCTGTGATGTGGAAAGAAGAGTATCATGATTTCAAGCAAGTATTTTGCTGTTCTTGCCGCCGCCGGCCTGAGCATTTCCGGTGCTGCCGTCGCCCAGACCGTACCGCCGGTTCCGCAGAGCAGCCCTGTGACGACCATTCCCGCGGGAACGCAGGCCCGACTGCCCGGCGCTCATGTTCAGGCTGTCGCAGGTGGCAAGAATGTCCTGAGTGCTGCGTCACCGGGCGTTCTAGGTGCTGATGGCCTCCCGTCCATCGAAGGCGCGCAGGCTGGCAATATTGCCGGTCTGACCTACTACTGTACGCATCACAAGCTGGTGCTTGGAACGTCGCCGATCGTGGCGGCCCGCAAGATCGCCAAGCGCCCGGATGTCCACAGTGACGAGTTCTACTCGCTGGGCGGCAAGGGCCTGCTTCAGATGACGGACGGAAACGTCTTCGATATCGGCACCCTCTCCAAGGACAAGCGCGTCACGACGTGCAACGACCTTGTTAAGAAGGCCCAGTCTTTCAAGTAATTGCTCCGGCCTACAGGTCTGCAATGAAAAACGCCCCGGCTGTGATGGCCGGGGCGTTTTTTGTGTCGTGACGTCTTGTAGTTCTTCAGACCGCGAGCTTTTCCATGAGCGCCAGACCTTCGGCACTTCCCAGAACTGCGGCCTTTTCCTGACGGGAAAGGCGTTCCAGCGCGACCTGAAGCGACGGAGCTTCCCGTAGCTTGAGCAGACCGACCAGAAGATGGGCGTCGATCGGGCTGCCGGGGCTACGGGCCGGAGGAAGCGCGCCTTCATGGGCGTTGAGAAGGGTCGCGTTTTCGCGAAGTGCGGCAAAGGCTTCTTCCGGTGGCGCATCGGGGGCGTGGGCTGCGCGTTCACGCGCGGCGTCGTTTGCGGCGGCGAGCTGAAGGATCGGGGGAGGGGCGGTTTCCTCCTCAATCAACAGAAGCCCGGCCCGACGCAACCCCAGACCAACGTCTCGGCTTGCGGTCAGCGCTGCCAGCGGGATGGCGAGCACCAGTCCGAGCAGCACCGGCGTCATCCATAGGAACAGCGCCTGTGAGACCGACCATGCCGCCACGGCCAGAAGCAGGCCGAACACGGTGTAGATCCAGTAGCCATGCGCCACGTCTTTCAGCGAAACCCGGCCATCGTCGCGGTTCTGCGCATTCCATCCCGAATCCCGGCCCAGCAGGATCGAAATGACGCCGGATGTTTGAATCAACATGGCAATCGGCGCGATCAAGCCGCCGATCAGGGTTTCGAGCACGATAGAGACCGCGAGCCGGAAAACGCCGCCAGAACCCTTCAGGGCCGCGCGATCGAACATCATGGCAATGAAGGCCAGAGCTTTCGGTGCGAGCAGAATGCCCATCGTCCCGATGAAGACAAGCTTGGCCTGTACGGGATCGACGCGCGGCCAGTGCGGATAGAGCGTCGGGGTCGAGCCGAAATATTCGGGATGGTAGAAATGCGACTGGAGCGAAATCAGGATGCCGAAGAGCAGGAACAGCAGCCAGAGCGGGGACATGATGTAGGACCCGATGCCCGTCAGCATATGAACGCGGCTGACCCAGTGCATGCCTTTTGTGCCGAGGATCTTGCTGTGCTGCAGATTGCCCTGACACCAGCGGCGGTCCCGGATGGCGACATCCGTCAGCGATGGCGGGCTTTCTTCATAGGAGCCGAACAGTCCCGGTACCATGTGAATGGCCCAGCCGCCACGGCGCATAAGCGCGGCTTCCACGAAGTCATGGCTCAGGATGTGCCCTCCGAAGGGCGGGCGGCCCTTCAGATGCGGCAGCCCGGCCTGTTCGGCGAAGGCCTGCGTGCGGATGACGGCGTTATGGCCCCAGTAATTGCCTTCCGAACCGTGCCACCACGCAATGCCATGCGCGATCAGCGGCCCGTAGACGCGGCCTGCGAACTGCTGCATCCGGGCGAAAAGCGTGCGACCACCGACGATGACGGGGAGCGTCTGGATCAGGCCCACGCCCTCATGCTGTTCCATGGCCGCCGTGATCCGGACGATCAGGCTGCCATCCATCACGCTGTCTGCATCGAGGGTGAGCATCTGCTGGTAGGAGGCGCCAAATCGGATCACCCAGTCGCCCAGATTGCCCGCTTTGCGATCCGTATTCTTGTGACGGCGGCGATAGAAGACGCGCTTTTCGCCGTTCGTGGCTTTACGGAACTCAAGGAAGGCGCGCTCTTCCTGCACCCAGACGTCCGGATTGGTTGTGTCGGACAGGATGAAGAAATCGAAGGCGTCGATCTGTCCCGTCGCCAGAATGCTGTCATGAATGGCGCGCAGGCCTGCGAGAACGCGCGTCGGGTCCTCATTGTAGGTCGGCATCAGGACGGCGGTGCGGTTTTTCAGCTCCGGCAGCGGCCCCGTCCGGTGGATGCCAAGCCCGAGCCCGCCCCGCCGGATCAGCGAGACGAAGCCGCCGAGGCAGGACATGAAGGACAGGGCGATCCAGAAGGCGAGAATGGCGAACAGGATCAGGATGATGACACCGAGCGCCGAGACGCCCAGTGAGTTGAAAACCTGATTGATCCTGTAAATGCCATAGCCCGTCAGCAGCATCGCGCCACCGAAGACGAACAGACGGCGTGCCCAGAGGAACGAAGGCGTCGTCGGCAGCGGATCGAAGGGCCGGCCATGACGGTCCGGCTGCTGCTGAAGGTTTTGTGGCTTCATTGCCAGCGGCGCTTCAGGCGGCAGGAAGGGGGCGGCTTCCGGGGTGGCGTGAGAAGACAATTCGGTCACGGCGTCCAACGATACATCCATTTTTCTGAAACCGGACCTTGATCATTGGCGAGCTGGGCCTGAAGTTCGCAGCTCTTCGCATCGCCCGGCACGAATTCGAAGGTCGCGCGCCAGCCCTGGATTTCCGGGTTCGGTTCCACGACGACATTGCGGATCGTGCCAGGGCTGGCCTGTGTGATCAGATGGAAATTCGTACCCGGTGGCACGTTTTGGAAGGGCGCGCCCGTGAAATCGATCGCGAAGAAACGGGCGTCCGGATGGTCGGTTACGCTTCCGATCCGCGTTGCGGCAACGCGCGCCATCTGGGTTGGCCAGGGGGTGTCCCAGCCCCAGTACATTCTGTAGATGTAGCTGTATTCCTGACCGCCCTTCATGGGTTGTTTGGGGCGCCAGAACGAGACGATGTTGTCGTTTACCTCGTTGGGGGTCGGGATCTCCACCAGATCGACAGCGCCGTCGCCCCAGTTACCGATGGGCTCGATCCAGAGAGATGGGCGCTTCTGATAGTTGAGCGCCAGATCCTCGTAATCATGGAACGAGCGCTTGCGCTGCATCAGACCGAAACCATGTGGGCTGCTGTCTGCGAAGGCCGAGAACTGGAGATCGGTCGGGTTGGTGAGGGGACGATAGAGCTGCTGTCCAGCGCCCGTCCAGATCTGGAGGGCCTCGCTGTCATGCGCGGCGGGGCGCCAGTCATCGACGTGATTGCGGGCGTTCGCGTCGAAATAGAACATGCCCGTCAGAGGGGCGATGCCGGATTCCGTAATGTCCTGACGCGGGAACAGCGAAGACTGAACGTCAAAAACGGTCGTATCGCCCGGACGGATGGTGAAGCGGAACGCACCTGTCAGGGACGGGCTGTCGAGCAGCGCGTGAATGACGATGGACTCCACGCCCGGTTCCGGTTTTTCGATCCAGAACTCCCGGAACAGCGCGAATTCTTCGCCTTTGGGGTTGCCGGTGCCGTTTGCGAAAGCGCGGGCCGACAGACCGTAATTCTGACCCTTGGCCACGGCTCGGAAATATGATGCGCCGAGAAAGACCGCACATTCTTCCATCATGCCTGCCGTGTTGATGGCATAGCGCAGACGCAGGCCGGCGTAGCCGAGATCGTCCGTGACACGCAGAACGGGGTTGGCATAGGTGAAGGCGTCAGGGTCGTAGGGAATGGGGGTGGACTGTCCGCCCGTGACTTCGTTCATGCCGATCCGCGGCTTGTACAGGAAGCCGCGCGGGAAGAACTCTACGTCGAACGCCAGATTCTGGCCGTGCCACAGGGCTTTGTCGGGATTGAAGGCAATGCTGCGGAACTGGTCGAAATCCATGTTCGCAATGGCACTGGGGAGCGTCTGGGACGGCGGGGAATAAGCCTTTTTCGACAGGCGCTGTGCCACAAGCCGAACCGTGCCGTCGTCAAACGGGGTCGCCTGCGGTGCAGGAGGGACAGCGGGCTTGTTGGCAGCCAGAGGAGCTGTGGCCAGAGGAGCAGTGGACTGGGCATGGGCCATACGGGAGGCTGTTCCTAGAAGGGTCAGTCCGGCCCCAAGCTTGACCAGATCACGGCGCAGGATACTCATACTTTTCCCAATATCCCTGTTTCTGTCGGCATCTCCGCAACGAAGCCCGATGTCCCAGCGATACGCCGGAAGCCTTGCGTTGCGAAGAGCCCTTCTATGACGAGGACGTTATTTCACAAGGGTTGACGCGGCCTTTTTATGGCATGCGCCCAAGATGACACATTATTGTGAAATCTGTTGCTGCAAGACATCAAGTGACGGAACGTGACCCGATAATTCAGAGACGACCGTTTCCGTTATCGCGTCAAACTGCGGAACCCTGAACAGGATATGCGTTTTTCCGAAGCGTGCAATATCGCGTTCATTTCCGGGATTGGTCGGTCCGACCGGAACCACACCCAGAACCGGAACACCGCGTCGTCGCAAAGCCTCAAGGCTCAGAAGCGTGTGGTTGATCGTCCCCAGCCCGCTGCGCGTGACCAGAACGACGGGCAGGTTCAGACGCTCGATCAGGTCCACGATCATCATGTCCTCACGCACCGGCACCATCAGTCCGCCCGCGCCTTCTACGACAAGTGTCTCCGGCACCTGTGGCAGGACGAGCCGCCCCGGATTGACCGTCACGTTTTCCAGATCCCCTGCCGCAAGTGGCGCGAGTGGGGCCTGAAACGCATAAGCCGGGGGAATGATGCGGGACGGGTCCAGACCGGCCAGATTCCGCACGGTTGGCGTGTCGCCATCTTCGTCCGCAAGGCCGGTCTGAAGCGGCTTCCAGTAGGTGGCGTGCCAGGCGCGGCATAGAATGGCGCTGACGAGAGTCTTGCCGATGCCGGTATCCGTTCCCGTGACGAAGACGCCGCGTTGCGAGCTCATAACTATGGTCCTTCTCCGGATTTCACAAACATCCCGATACCGATCTGATAGGTCACGTCGGAACTTGTGCGGTCAAAATGTCGCATGGCCCGGCGCAGGGCCGCGCTGCTGGCGGGGGGGCTGTCCTGACGGGGCAGGGACGCCCCGATCTGCCTCAGACCGCGCAGGAACTCCCGCGCGCTGCTGACAGGATCATGTAGCGTCAGCACCTCCCACGATCCGGCACCGCTGCTGGGCCATTCCGCTTCCACGGTCGGGACGGACGGATAATCCGGCACGCCGCAGGGCGCGCCTTCCACCAGACAGGCCTGTTTCCACTCGTCCAGACTGCCTTGCAGGAGGGTCGCGACCATCAGCCGCCCCTGTGGCGCGAGGAGGTCGCAAAGCCTGCGTAATCCCTCGGTCCTGTTGGAAAACCATTGCAGACATAGGCTGGAGGCGATCAGGTCGAACGGCCCGGATATGTCCGGATGTTCGGCGTCCATGACGTGAAAGCCGATGGTTTTTTCGGCAAAGTGCTGCTTGGCCCGTGCGATCATGCCGGGGGCCAGATCGCTCGCCAGCAGGCTGGCCTGCGGAAAATGTCCAGCAAGCTGGGTCGTCAGGAAGCCCGTTCCACAGCCGAATTCCAGAATGGAGGCGGGTGTCTGCTCCGCCATTTCTTGCCGGATGCGCTCCATCAGCGCGGTGACGCAGCGGCGTTGAATATGCGCGGCGGCGTCATAGCCCACCGCCGCGTCGAAGCGCGCGGCGATGCTGGTCCGGCGCAGGGTGGCGTCGGGAATGTCAGCCTGCGTCATCGAGCCTCCGTCGCACGAAGTCCGCGCAGAGTCCGGGATGGGTGAGGGGCAGCAGATGCCCGCCCGAGACCCGTTCTCCCGGTGAGGCAAACCCGGCCTGTGCGGCCCCGAACGGATCGTCCGTGCCGGTCATCCAGTGTAGCCTGTTTTCCCAGTCGGCTGCCTGCGCCCGATGGTCTTGCTGCTGAAGCGCCTCAAGTCCGTAATCCAGCACTTTCTCATCTGGCTCACCGGGAAGGGGCGCTTCCGTTCCGCAAAGGGCCCGGAAATCGTGCAGCACAGCAGCCGGATCGCGTTTCAGGCGTGCGCGCATCCGGACCAGGACCCGTTCGGGTGTGCCATTCGGGAAGTCGGGTGCAGCAATAAAGCGTGGAAAGCCGTTGAAAAACAGCAGCCCCTCACATCCCGGCAGATCCTGCCCCAGCAGCGCCAGCGATCCGGCGGAATGCCCGATCGCCAGATAAGGTGTGTCGGGCAGCGCAGGACGATGTTCGGAGCCGAAATACCCGCAATCCACGACCTGCGCGCTCACATCCGGCAGATGCGTCAGCAGCGGCTCCCAGAAGGACGCATCGAAGCCCCAGCCGTGAACGAGATAGAGTGCGCGTGTCATGCAACATCTCTTGTCAAAGCGATGACGGCCTCCCCGAGGCGGTCGATCGCATCATCGTCCAATCCGGCATGGAGTGCCAGCCGCAGCCGTGCGGTTCCCGCAGGAACCGTCGGTGGCCGGATCGCAACCGTCAGGAACCCGGCGTCCTCAAGTCGGGCGGCCACGGTCATGGCGCGTTCGGACTCCCCGATCAGCACCGGTACGATCTGGGTCGTGGAGTCCGCCGTGGACAGCCCGGCGCCGTGCAGCATGGTCCGAAGCCGCTCTGCCTGTCCGAGCAGCCGGGCGCGTTCTGCGTCCAGACCGGGCACGACATCAAGTGCCGCATCGATCGCGCCCAGAACCGCAGGGGGCAGGGCCGTGCTGTAGATGAAGCCCGAGGCATGGTTCGCCAGATAGTCGCAAAGTGCCTGCGAGCCCGTGACGTAAGCGCCCATCCCGCCCAACGCCTTGCTGCACGTTCCCATCGTCAGATCGGCCATCCCGCAGGACAATCCCCGACCTTTCGGCCCCAGAACGCCGGTCGCATGGGCCTCGTCAATATAAAGGAACGCACCCGCCCGGTCCGCCAGCGCGCGCAGGGCCGGAATATCGGCGCGGTCGCCGTCCATGGAGAACACGCTCTCCGTCACGATCATCCGCAGGCCGGGCTTTTCGGCCTCGCGGTTCAGCAGGCTTTCCAGATGGGACAGGTCGTTATGCCGGAAGCGGATCTGCCGCACGCCAGCCGCCGCGCAGCCATGATGCAGGCTGGCATGGTTCAGGCGGTCCGAAAACACCAGCATCGGCGCGCCTGTTCTGGCGACGGAGAGGGCGCACAAAGCGGGCATGACAGACGCATTGGTCTGCCAGCCCGAGGCGAACAGGATCGCATCCTCACAGCCTTTGAAGGCCGCCATTTTCGTCTCGACCTGCCGGTGCAGATCCAGCGTTCCGCTGACCAGCCGGGAGGCACGTGCGCCTGTCCCGAAACGCAGTGCCCAGTCGGCAGCGCGTTCACGCAGCAGCGGGTGATCCGCCAACCCCAGATAGTCGTTGGACGACACATCCAGCATCCGCCGTCCGTCACGGACGATCATGCCGTCCTGCCGGACCACGGGCCTAAGGGTTCGGCGCGTCCCGGCGGTTTCGCGTTCGCTCAGAACTGCTGCAAAATGGCTGTCGAACAGGCTCATGCGCCCTCCCGCAACACGTCCACGATGGCCGTCGTCAGGCGCGTAAGCTCGTCGGGTGTGATCGTGAAGGCGGGCGTCAGATAGACGATGTTGCGGAAGGGCCGGATCCATACGCCACGTTCCACGAAGGCGCGGCGCAGGGCGTCGGGGTCGTCCAGCGTTTCAAGCTCCACGACGCCGATGGCGCCGAGAACGCGCACGTCTTTGACGCCGGGCAGTGTGCGACAGGGTTCGAGTTCCCGCGCAAGCTGGGCCGAGATCGCCGCCACCTGTTCCAGTCTTGGCTCGGATTCGAACAGGTCCAGCGAGGCGTTGGCAACCGCGCAGGCCAGCGGATTGGCCATGAAAGTCGGCCCGTGCATCAGGGCGTGCCCGGCGTTGTCGGATAGAAACGCCTCGAAGACATGTCGCCGGGCTACGGTGGCGGCCAGCGCCATGGTGCCGCCCGTCAGAGCCTTCGAAAGGGCTACGATATCCGGCACGATCCCGGCCTGTTCGCAGGCGAACATTGTTCCCGTACGGCCAAAGCCGGTGAAGATTTCGTCGAGGATCAGCAGGATTCCATGCCGGTCGCACAGGTCGCGCAGACGGCGCAGAACATCGGGGTCATGGAACAGCATCCCGCCCGCGCCCTGAACGAGAGGCTCCGTGACCATCGCTGCGATGCTGCCGCCGCGTTCCGTCAGCAGGGCTTCAAGCCGCGCCAGACTGTCCGCATCCACAGGCAGATCGGCCAGAACCTGCTCGGGCAACACGCCTGCGAACAGGCTGTGCATGCCTTCCTCGGGGTCGCAGATGGACATCATGCCCAGCGTGTCCCCGTGATAGCCGCCGCGGAAAGACAGGATTTTCGTCCGACCCGTGGTTCCGCGGTTGATGTGATACTGCACCGCCATCTTGATCGCGACTTCCATCGTGACCGACCCGGAATCGGTGAAGAACACGCGCTCCAGATCCCCCGGCAGTATCTCTGCCAGCCGTGCAGCCAGACGGATTGCCGGTTCATGCACCATCCCGCCGAACATCACATGCGGCATCTGCCCGGCCTGACGGACCAGCGCTTCATAGATATGCGGATGGCTGTAGCCGTGACACGCCGTCCACCAGGCGGCCACGCCGTCCACAAGCTCGCGCCCGTCCGCAAGCGTGATCCGACTGCCGGATGTGCGGACGGCTTCCACAGGGAAAGGCGCGGTTTGCATCTGGGTATAGGGCAGCCACAGATGGGGCAGGTCAGCGGCGGTATGAGGGGTGCGAGGCATGGTTTGCGTTTTCCCGCATGGTTTGGGGTGAGTCCATCCCCCTGTCTCCTGTGACGTCATAGAGAAAGGCGGGATCGTTCCGCAGGCGGGACGCCGTATCATAAAAGGGTCACGTTTTGTCAGGCAACGATGTGGCATGAGCCCCGTTAGTGACGCGTTCCTAAAAGAACGTGGAAACATTTTGTGCTCCCGACGCGGGAGCCATGACGAGGTTGAAGACCAATGCTGAGTTCCAAGGTCATTCATGTCGATGGCGTCTTTCTGGGGACAGCCATCATGACGGGAAGCCTGAACACCCTGCGGTTCTATGCGACGCATGAGAGCGTGCGCGCGTTGCACAATGCCTGCATGTCCGACTTTGGCGCGCTTTATGCTCAGGTCAAAAGCCTGTTCAACCGCAGCCGTATGCTGACGCCCCAGCCAGCCTGATCCTGTTTTCGCGGCGTATCAGGTGCCGCAGAAGGTGTTTTTCACCTGTTCATGAGCGGTCGGCGGGGCTTCGAACCCGTCAGTTCTATCTTCAAACGGATGCGACAGCGCCTCGGTCAGACGATGGAACGGCGCATAATCGCCTGCTACGGCTGAACGGATCATCTCCTCGATCCGGTGATTGCGCGGAATGATGCGCGGATTCGTGGCCTGCATGTCGGCATGACAGGCCTCTGCGGAGCGCTCTTCCCGATCCAGCCGTGCCTGCCAGTCCCCAATCCAGTCTTCAATCTTCGACCCCGGCCCGAACAGCGACATGACTTCCCCGGTTTGGCCGCCCCGAACAACGTCCCCAAGCCTGCGGAATGTGAGCGTGAAATCTGCCTCTCCGCGATGCATGGCCGTCAGAAGACGCCCCGCCAGTCGGGCATCTCCGTCTTCTTCCAGAGCCAGCCCCAGCTTCCGGCGCCAGCCACCGAGATAGGCCTCGTTGAAGACGACATCAAAGCGCATCAGTGCGCTTTTGGCCTGTTCAACCGCCCGCTCATGGTTGGTATCCAAGAGCGGCAGGAGGGTTTCCGCCAGTCGGCCGAGATTCCACAGAGCCATGTCGGGCTGGTTGCCGTAGGCATAGCGGCCGTTCTGATCAATGAAGCTGAAAACTTTTGCCGGATCATAGGCATCGAGGAAAGCACAGGGGCCGAAATCGATGGTTTCGCCCGCGATGGACATGTTGTCCGTGTTCATGACGCCATGAATGAACCCGACCAGCATCCACCGCGCCACCAGTTTGGCCTGTCGGGCCGTGACGGCTTCAAGCAGCGCCAGATAGGGGTTTTCGGTGTCCGATAACTCCGGGTACAGACGCCCGATGACGTGATCCGCGAGAATGCGGACGCTCTGTGTGTCGCCCTGCGCCGCGAAATACTGGAACGTCCCGACCCGCACATGGCTGGACGCAATCCGCACAATGACGCCGCCGGGCTGCATCGTCTCGCGCATCACGCTCTCGCCCGTTGTCAGGGCGGCCAATGCGCGCGTGGTCGGAATGCCGAGCGCGTGCATAGCCTCGCTCACCACATATTCCCGCAGAACCGGCCCCAGAGCCGCCCGTCCGTCTCCGCGTCGTGAAAACGGCGTCGGTCCGGAGCCTTTGAGGTGGATGTCCCGAAGCCGCCGCGCCCGATCCGTCACTTCTCCGACCAGCATCGCCCGGCCGTCGCCAAGGCTTGGAACGAAATGCCCGAATTGATGCCCCGCATAGGCCATTGCCACCGGAGATGTGCCATCCGGTCGGCTTCCGTGACCCAGAAATGCCAGTCCCGCAGGGCTGCGGAGCCAGTCCGGGTCCAGTCCCAGTTCCCGCGCCAGAGGCTCGTTCAGTGCAACGATCTGCGGATTGCGGAGCGGCGTCGGGGTAAGGGGGGCGGAAAACTGCTCGGGCAGGGACGCATAGATGCGGGAAAGCTGCATCGGAGATCCAATCAGGACTGGAAAAGTCTGTCTTTAGATGGCTCACTAAAGACCAAAAGGAAAGACCTCTCTTCTTTGTTCAGTCCCGGAGTTCATGGGGAAAGCAGTGTTGTTCCAGAAGCTCCGTCAGCCACTCCGTAAAGACTTCGAGCCTGCGGGAGAGATGCTTTCTGTGTGGGAAGAGCAGTGTCATCGGCAAGGCCGCGGCCCGCCATTGCGGCAGGACATCCACCAGTTCTCCAGAACGGAGATGGGGCAGGACGTCATAAGCTGGCAGTTGCGCGAGGCCGAGCCCGGCCAGACAGCAGGCGACTGATCCTTCCGCACTGTTCACCGTCACACGCCCCTGAACCGCGCGGCTTTCTTCCCGGCCGTCCCGTTCCCATTCCCATGCCTCGATCCGTCCAGTGGAGGGGGAGGCATAGAGAATGGCCTGATGGGCTGACAGGTCATCCGGCGTCAGGGGAATGCCGAAACGCTCCAGATAGCACGGGCTTGCGACATTGAAGACTGGCAAGAGGCCGAGCCTGCGTCCGATCAGGCTGGAATCCTGCAAGGGGCCGACCCGGAGCACGCAATCGGTTCCATCTTCGGCCAGATTGATACTGCGATCCGTCATGCCGAGCTCGATATCGAGCCCTGGATACTGTTCCAGAAACGCGGGCAGGGCGGGCGCCACCACCAGCCGCCCGATCCGGCTGGGCAGGTTGACGCGCACATGACCGCGCGTTTCCGAACTGTGAAGCCGGAACTGGTTCTCGGCTTCCTCGAAGTCCCCCAGAAGCCGCAGGGCTGTCTGCTGAAACCTCTGCCCGTCATCGGTGAGCCGTACGGAACGCGTCGTGCGGGCCAGTAACTGCGTGTCGAGCCGGTTTTCCAGTTCCTGAATGGCGGTCGAAACCGTGGAACGGGGCATCTGGAGCGTATCGGCCGCATGCGTAAAACTGCCGCTTTCCGCAACCCGGATAAAAATACGAAGCAGGTCGATCCGGTCCATGATGTTTTCCGTGTTTTGTTCGGAAAATCTGACGGATGATGTCAGAATTTCAGACTTTTTCCGGATTTATCGACAAATCATAGTCTCTGTCATCATCCATTACTGCGAGGATATCCTCTCATGGCCGATCACAGCATCAAGGGAAAAACCGCTCTCATTACGGGAGGCGCCAAAAATCTCGGCAGACTGATCGCTCTGGATCTCGCCGCTCAGGGCGTGGCTGCCATCGCCATTCATTACAACAGCGCCGCCACGAAAACTGAGGCGGACGCAACAGTGGCGGCGCTTACGAAGCTCGGTGTTCAGGCACAGGCGTTTCAGGGCGATCTGACGACTGCCGGAGCGAATTCCCGACTGTTCGAAGCGGTTGTCGCGGCTTTCGGAAAGCCGGATATTGCCATTAACACGGCCGGAAAAGTTCTCAAGAAGCCCATTCTCGAGACATCCGAGGACGAGTATGACGAGATGTTCGCGGTCAATGCAAAGGCGGCTTATTTCTTTATCAAGGAAGCCGGACGTCATCTGAACGACAACGGCAAGCTGCTCACGATCGTCACGTCCCTGCTGGGTGCCTACACACCGTTTTATTCAACCTATGCCGGGTCCAAGGCTGCCGTCGAACATGTGACGCGCGCGGCGTCGAAGGAGTTTGGAAGCCGCGGCATTTCCGTCAACGCCATTGGACCGGGCCCGATGGATACGCCGTTCTTTTATGGTCAGGAAGCGCCTGAGGCGGTGGCCTATCACAAAACCGCAGCCGCGCTGTCGTCGTTAAGCCGGACCGGCCTGACCGATATCGAAGACATCGTCCCGATCGTTCGCTGTCTGGTGTCGGATGGCTGGTGGATGACCGGACAAACCATTCTGGTCAATGGTGGCTATACGACGAAGTAATGGGTTCCCGGCATTGCAGGCGTACGAAAAACTTGCCTGCAAGACTGGACTGTTCCTGAAGCTGTTAATGAGTTTTTGATCCTTCTGGACTATGCTGGCGTTAGGTATTTTTCCGTTCCGGCCTGTAGGGGTGGTGACGGAAAAGAGAGTCTTCTCTATTCATGAGAAGACGAACTGGCGTTCCTGCCTTTGGTGCCGCCCTTTGGTCCGCCTTTGGCGCGACAACAGCATAGAGGACATTTCGTGGAGCATACCCAGAGCTTGTCAGGCCCGGGCGGAAGAGTCAGTCCGACCGTCATCCGGCTTTATGCCGTGCTGGCCGCAGCCCGTTATCACGGTCTGGAACTGGATATCCGCGATTTTGCGGCCGAGCCGGGGGAGGATTCACCGTCCCCTGCCACTTTGGCAAGATGGCTGACGGACCAAGGCGCTGTCGCCAAAGGCATGCGTCTTCGCTGGCGTTATCTGGTCAAAATCCGCAATGCCCCGCCTGTTGTTCTGATGTTCAAGGATGGATCGGCTGGGCTTATGGTCCGCGCCGATGCTGAAAAAGGCGTGGTCTGGCTGCGTGACCCGATGGGTGGCGATGGAGACGCGCCGGTTCCGGTCGATGAACTCCGGCTCATGCAGGTCTGGACTGGTGATGTCCTGCTGGTCAAACGCCGTCGTGATGAGTCCGAGGCCGACGCCAAGTTCGACCTGCTGTGGTTCGTCAAGATGGTGTTGCGCGAAAAGAAGATCATGCGAGACATCGCCTTCGGGTCGATGGTGCTGAGTATTCTTCAGATTTTTCCACCATTGATTGTGATGCAGGTTATTGACCGGGTGGTGAACTACCATTCCATGGCGACCCTCATCTCGCTGAGTGGCTTTGTTATCATTCTTTCGTTTTACGAAATCCTGCTGACTTATGCCCGGCGCGAACTGTCCCTGATCCTGTCTACGCGTCTGGACGCCAGAATTTCGCTGCATGCCTTCAACAGACTGCTTGCTCTTCCGCTCGAATTCTACGAACGCGAGCAGACGGGTGAGATTCTGGGGCGGTTCATGTCCGTCTTCAAGGTCAGGGATTTTCTGACCGGCCAGCTGATGACAACCCTGCTGGATCTTTTCACGCTTGTCGTAATTCTTCCCGTGCTGTTTGTGATCAGCTCTACGCTGGCCTGGATGACGCTGGCTGCCGCCGGTTGCATCGGCCTTATCGTGGTGATTTTCCTGCCCCCTGTGACGCGTGTCATGGGCCGCCAGGTTGTTGCGGACATGAAGCGTGGCTCC
Source organism: Gluconobacter sp. Dm-44 (assembly GCF_018256175.1). Taxonomy (NCBI): domain Bacteria; kingdom Pseudomonadati; phylum Pseudomonadota; class Alphaproteobacteria; order Acetobacterales; family Acetobacteraceae; genus Gluconobacter; species Gluconobacter sp. Dm-44. The sequence continues at coordinate 387,812 of NZ_JAERLZ010000002.1, forward strand.
GTCCTCTACGAGACGGTCGCTGGTATCCGGACGGTCAAAACGCTTGCTCTGGAAGCCACGCGGCGTGAAATATGGGATGAGCGGACAGCCGAAGTGGTGCGCTGGAAACTTGCTGCCGGACGCATGGCCAGTTGGCCGCAGACCCTTGCCATGCCGTTCGAAATCTTCATCAATCGCGGCATTATTTTGATCGGTGCTTACCTGATTCTCACGAATGCAAGTTCGATTCAGGCGGGTGCACTGATGGGCTTTATGATGCTGGGCGGACGTGTCGCCAGTCCGCTGGTCAATCTCGCCAGGCTGATGGAAGCTTTCAACGAAGTTAGCGTTTCCCTTGGCGAGGCCGGTCTGGTGCTGAACCAACCAACGGAAACCAAGGCCCTGACAACCGGCATGCGCCCCGTTATCAAAGGGGCTTTGTCTTTCATGAATGTTGATTTCACATATCCGGGATCGACCAGCAAAGCCCTGAATGATGTGACGTTCGATATCCCGGCGGGCACGATGCTCGGCCTTGTGGGACGTTCAGGGTCTGGCAAGTCGACGATTACCCGCCTCCTGCAGGGTGTGAGCCGCAACTATACTGGCTATCTGCGTCTTGACGGTGTGGATCTGCGGGAAATCAACCTGACGCATCTGCGTCGTTCGTTTGGTGTGGTGCTTCAGGACAACTTCCTGTTTCGTGGCACAATCCGCGACAATATTACGGCAGGGCGCCCGGGACTGACGATCGATGACGCCATCCGGGCTGCGCGTCTTGCGGGGGCCGAAGAGTTCATCGAGCGCATGCCTGCCGGTTACGATACATGGATTGAAGAAGGTTCGACCAATATCTCGGGCGGACAACGGCAGCGGCTCGCAATCGCCCGTGCGGTCATCAGCGATCCGAAGCTCATGATCCTTGACGAGGCGACTTCGGCTCTGGATCCGGAATCCGAAGCGCTCGTGAATGCCAACCTGCAGCGGATCGGCAAGGGTCGAACGATGGTGATCGTCTCCCATCGTCTGTCCTCGCTTGTGAACTGTCATCAGATCGCCGTCATGGACAAAGGCAAGCTGATCGATATCGCACCGCACCGGGTTCTGCTCGAACGCTGCGAGATCTACCGGATGCTCTGGCTCCAGCAGAACCGGCACATGACAGATAACGACGTTCCTGGCTCTGCCGGGCAACTGACTGAAGGAGAGTAATCATGAGCTCTTCCGACATGATTCCGAAGGATGACCGGGGCCCCCGACAGTCCGACGAAGACTTCAACCAGCACATTCCGCGCTCTGCCACGGACCCCTTCGCGCCTGATGATACGCCGCTGGCGCTGCTGGAATTCCATTCGCCAACGGCAGGGCTGGTCAATCTTCCGGCCACACCCTCGGCGCGTTACATCATCCTGCTGATTGGGGGGCTGTTTATGGCGTCCCTGGCCGCCATGGCGTTCTTTCCGATCAACCGTGTTGTCTCAACGCCCGGTCGCCTGATTTCCACGCAGCCGACCATCGTCGTGCAGCCGCTGGAAACGGCGATCATTCGCTCGATTGACGTCCGGGTTGGCGATTTCGTGAAGAAGGGTCAGGTGCTTGCTCATCTCGATCCGACCGTGACCGAAGCCGACATCACGAACATGCGGGTGCAGCGCGATGCCTATCAGGCTGAATATGACCGTCTGAAAGCGGAAGCTGCCGGGCAGGAGTACAAAGTCAATTTGAACGATCCGGCATCCGTGGAGCAGGGCGCTGCTTTCCTGCGCCGCAAGGCGGAATATCAGGGCCATGTCGACAATTACGATCAGCAGATCGCAGGTCTTGAAAGTGATATTCAGGGTTATCGCGCCAATGCGGCCATGTATGGCAGCAAGATGCGCGTTGCGTCCGAAGTCCTGCAGATGCGTCAGCGCGAACAGGCTGATCAGGTTGGTTCCCGCCTGTCGACCCTCGGGGCCCAGACCGATCTGATGGAAGCCGAGCGTTCGGAAATCGCTGCCCAGCAGAGCGCCAACTCGGCCGAAAAAAAGCTGGCCGCCATGAAGGCCGAACGTGAAGGCTATATCGGTAACTGGCAGGCCAAGATCTATTCGGAACTGACGGAAGCCGGTCACCATCTGGCGGAGTATCGCAGTTCGTTTGAAAAAGCCCGTCTGCGTCAGGATCTCGTTCTCCTGCGGGCGCCGGAAGACGGTATCGTCCTGACCATCGGGCAGGGCTCGGTTGGTTCTGTGCTGCAGTCAGCGGGTCAGTTCATCACCCTCGTTCCCACGGGATATGGGCTGGAGATGGAAGCCGTAATGCGGTCGCAGGACGTGGGTTTCGTTCAGGTCGGAGACCATGCGCTCCTGAAATTCGCGACATTCCCCTATGACCAGTATGGTGGTGCGGAAGCGACGGTTCGTATCATCAGTGCCGATGCCTTCACGCCTTCATCGCAGGGGGGCAATGGCGCTGGTGGTAATGCAAGCCAGTCTTCCGAAGATTCCACTGCGTCGGGTATCTATCGCGTGCGTCTGCGGATTGATCGTTACACGCTGCACGGTCAGCCTTCGTTCTTCCATCCGATGCCGGGTATGTCCCTGACTGCCGATATCGATGTCGGAAAACGGACTGTGCTGCAGTATCTGTTCAACAAGATTACGCCCGCCCTCACCAATGGCATGAGGGAGCCATAACAAAGACATGGAGCGTTCCTAAAAACGCTCAAGGGGAACGCCTGCTAAAGTCCAGGCGTTCCAGCACGACAGTCATTCAGGATCCGCGCTGCCCATGTCGTTCAAATCTCGCCTTGCTGCCCTGTTTTCTTCGAAAGGGAAGCTGGATCATGCCATCCGTCTGACGGAAACCGGCAAGGCTGTTCAGGGATTTGCTCTTCTCAGCCGCCTCGCCGCGGCAGGCGATGCGGAAGCATCATTCCGTGTCGGGCGGGCCTATCTGGATGGGATTGGGGTGCCTCCCAGCCTGGAAGAAGGGGCACGCTGGATCTATCAGGCGGCACAGGCGGGGCATATCGAAGCAGCCTTCGTTCTGGCAACGCTTTATACGGTCGGGCTGCCGGAAGGATTTGAAATCCGGCCTGCGCAGGCTGGGCTTGATCTTTCTCACGTTCCCTCAGCGGGCCCCAGACGCCCGGATTTTCACCTCGGCCTTCACTGGGCCCGGATCGCTGCCGAGGCCGGATCGCCCGACGCACAGGCGTTGCTGGGCTATATCCTGACGAACGGGCCAGACGATCTGCGCGATCTTTCACAGGCCCGTTCCTGGTATGATCGTTCTGCCGCCGCCGGATGTTCGCAGGGTCATTTGGGGGTAGCGCTTTCCATTCTCGATGATGCGCGGACAGGTGAGGCGCTTGCCTCTGCTGCCCAACATCTGATGGAAGCGACGAAAGGCGGTCTTGGAACAGCCTTCGACATTCTTGGCCGGATGTATGAGTCGGGTTCGGGCGTGCCGCGTGATCTTGGCAAGGCCGCCACCTATTTCCATGAAGCGGCCGAGCGCAATATCGTCACAGCGCAGGCCCGCTACGGTTTGATGCTTCTGGAAGGGACCGGGATCCGCCGACATTACGGGCGTGCGGAAACCTGGCTGAAGCGCGCTGCGACGAATGGTGATACGCAATCTGCGGCCCTTCTTGGCGATTTGTGTGCCAACGGCGGCGACCTGCCGCCCAATCTTGTTGAAGCGGCCAAGTGGTATCGCCTGGCAGCCGAACAGAAACATGCGGGCGCGGCGCGGGCTCTGGGGCTGTTGTATTTGACAGGGAACGGGGTGCATCAGGACCCGGATGTCGCAGCGCACTGGTTCAAAATTGCATCCGAGTCAGGCGATGCGCATGCCGATGCCGATTTTGGAAACCTGATCCTTGCAGGCGCTTCCGCTACCCCTGACGAGAAGCAGGCTCTGCACACCCGGTTTGAGAAAGCAGCGGAAAAAGGTGATCTGATTGGAGCTTACAATCTCGGCGTCTGCTACGCCGAAGGTGTTACCGGCGAGCAGAATGGCCGTGAGGCTGCGCGCTGGATGCAGAAGGCCGCGGATGGTGTGGTCAATGCCCAGTATTGGTATGGCAGGATGCTGCTGGAAGGTCGTGACGTTCAGCCTGATCCGACACAGGCCTTGTACTGGATGGAAAAAGCGGCGGATGCCGGCATGGCCGAAGCTCAGGTTATGGTTGCCGGGCTGCTGGTTGACGGAAACATCAATGGACGCCGGGACCATGAAAAAGCCCTGACACTGTATCGTAGGGCGGCGGAAAGCGGCAATGTGGATGCCATGTTCTCGCTGGCTGCGCTTTACGGCGGTGGTCATGATGTTCCCGAGAACCGGCCTCAGGCACAGATATGGTTCCGTAAGGCCGCCCAGCGCGGCAACGGTCTGGCCCAGATGATGCTGGGTCGTTATCTCTGCCGTGGGCTGGCAGGCGTGACGGACCCGGTGGAGGGACGCATTTGGCTGGAACGGGCGAAAGCGCAGAACATCAAGGATGCCGAAGCGGAACTGGCCCTTCTGGACGAAGCGCAGCCTGACGACGATGACTGATCTACGTGTCTTCTGATCCTCCCGCGTCCAGCGGACGCAAACCGGACGCATCCTTCGCGGGTTTTGGCCGGATTGTCAGTGCAGAAGACCGGAGCCGGTGGCGGGAGGCCATGAGCCGCCGGGCACAGGATGCTTTCGCCCGGGGACAGGCGGCACTTCAGGCCGGCAATACATCCCTCGGCCTGTTCTGGCTTGAGCGCGCCGAGAGAATGTCCCGGCATAATCCCAATCTGAAATGGTCTGTCGGTCTGGCTTGCCTGTCTGCGGGGCGCGTCTTTGATTGCCTCATGCGAATGGAGGAATTGCGACAGGATTTCGATCTGCGGGAAGCGGCATTTCTGGAAGTCATCTGTCTCGTACGACTTCAGCGGATGGAGGACGCCGCACACAAGATGCAGGCGGCCCTCTCGCGCTTTCACGCCACACCGCAGACATATCCGCTGGCAGGACAGATCGCGTCTGCGGCAGGGCGTCCGGGTTGGATGACGGCGTCCAATACAGGCACCGTCTTTGTCGAGACCGCCCGAGCGTTCAGGCTGTTTCTGGATGGGCAGGAGCACCTTCTGGGCGCGGGCAGCGGCACATATGACCTGCCGCAAGGCTGGCGCTCGGCCCGCTCTTTGGAAATCAGGGTGGGACGTCGGCATGTTTTGGGCAGTCCGCTGGACATTGCCGCCCTGACGCGGTGTGAATCCTTTGTTGAAGCCGCCGCTGGCGGACTGAGAGGCTGGATCTGGACGCCCGCTGAACCCGAATACAGTCCTCGTATCCTGCTTTGGGATGGCTCCACTGTCGGGGCTGAGGCATTTTCGGAGGACGTGGACAGCGATATTCCTCTTGCGCGCACGAGGGTCTTTCATGTTCCGGCCAGCCGTCTCCCCGAAGAGGGCACGGGTCTTCTGGAACTGCGTGACGAGAACGGACGTCTTCTGACGGGTGCCCCCGTCGATCCGCGCGTGGGGCAACTGGTTTCAGGACTTACTGACACTCTTCCCATCGGGTTACGTCCCACAAAGGTCAGAGCGTGGAAGATGCGCCCGCATCGGCCCCGCACCAGCCCCGGCTGTGCGGTCGTGATCCCAGTGTACGCGGATCTGCGCCGAACGATGGATTGTCTGCGCACCGTGCTGTCGACGTGTCCGGTTGATGTCCCGGTGATTGTCGTAGATGACGCCACTCCAGAACCCCTTCTGGCGCGTGAGCTCGACCAACTGGCTGAGCAGGGCCGGATTACTCTGATTCGTCATTCCCGGAACTGCGGTTTTCCGATGTCCGCCAATGACGGCATGAGGGCGGCTGAGGGGCGGGATATTCTCCTTCTCAACAGCGATACGCTCGTTCCCGCAGGTTGGGTCGAGCGATTGCGGGCGAGGCTGGCCTTTATGGATGTCGGGACAGTTACTCCCTTTTCCAATGATGCGACGATCCTGTCCTATCCCGCCGTGGACCGTCCCAATCCGGTTCCGTCGCTTGCGGAGATGTGCGCGCTGGACCGCCTGTGTCAGGCAACGTTCAGGTACGATGATGCGGCATCCTGCGACGGGCTGGAGCTGCCGACGGCTCACGGATTCTGTATGGCGATTTCTGCGGAGTGTCTGGCCGAGATCGGCCTGTTCCGGGAAGATCTGTTCGCGCAGGGCTATGGCGAGGAAAACGATTTCTGCCTTCGCGCGTCTGCGAAGGGGTTCCGGCATGTCGCCGCGCCTGAACTGTTTGTCGCGCATGTCGGGTCGGCGTCGTTCGGGACGGCACGGAAGTCTCTTGGCGCTCGCAACCTGAAGATTCTTAATGCCCTGCATCCCGGCTATGACCGGCTGGTGCAGCGCTTCATTGAGGCCGATCGGCTGCACGACACGCGACGCAGGCTGGATATTGCCCGTCTGATCCGTGTGTCTCGGGGTAGGGCCACGATGCTGATGGTGCAGCATGACGCCGGAGGCGGCGTGGGGCGCGTGGTGCGTGAGCGCTCGGAAGCGTTCGGATCCGAGGGTGGATTTGCGCTGGCATTGCGTCCCCATGAACAGGGCTGCCGACTGGAAGATGCTCTGGACAGCAAGCGCTTCCCCAACCTGAAATTTCGCCTTCCCGACGAACTGCCGCTTTTGCTGGACGTGCTCCGGGACGTGCATGTTGAATCCGTTGAATGGCATCATCTGATCGGTCATGCCTCCTGCATCAGAACGCTACATGAACGGCTGGGCGTGCCGTATGACGTGTTCATTCACGATCACGTCTGGTTCTGCCCGCGTATTTCGCTTTGCGATGGAGAAGGCCGTTATTGCGGGGAGCCTGACATCGCCGGATGTGAACAGTGTGTGACACGCTGGGGCGGTTATCTTGGGGAAGACATTTCAGTCTCCGATCTCGTGGCCCGTTCAGGGCGGGAATTGTCCAGCGCCCGTCGGCTCATGGCGCCGTGTGAGGACACCGTGCGACGGATCCGGCGGCATTTCCCCGGCCTGACGATTGAGGCTGTTGCGCTGGAAGATGACACCGCGCTCAATAAGTTCATTCGCATAAACCATCGCGCCGTTTATGGGCAGCCGCTCCGGGTCTGTGTCGTGGGCGGGATCAGCCAGTGGAAGGGATATGACACGCTGCTCGCACTTGCAGCGGAAATCCAGACGCACCGCCTGCCAATCGAACTCTCGCTGGTCGGACACACACATGACGACGATGCCCTGATGGCGCTCGGGGTGCGGGTGACGGGGGAATATCGTGAAGACGAGGTGCAGGCTCTCATCCGCCAGCAGCAGCCGGATGTCGGGCTGATTCCTTCCATCGCGCCCGAGACCTGGTGCTACGCCCTGGGACAGATCTGGCGCAGCGGTCTGGAGGCTGTCTGCTTCGATCTGGGCGCGCAGGGAGAACGGGTCAATCGCAGCGGGACCGGGTTGGCCGTACCGCTTGGAATGCCGCCATTTCAGCTTGCCATGCTGCTGCTCAGACGCTGGGGAGATGCGCGGTGAGGGGTGGTTTACCTTTTCTAACGAAACAGTCCATTATGCTGTTTGAACAGGAACCGGTATTTGTCGAAGGCTGTTGTAACACATCGTCGGGATACCGCTCATAACTGTGACGACCATTCGTGACAGTTCATGGAACATGCCAGTATTATTGCCCGCAAGAACGGACGCAATTGGGAGTAGGGAATGTCTAACGCCGCCGAAGCATCACGACAGAACCGGGTCATCGACCTTAAGGCCGGTGCGCATATGATGGTGCTGGATGCAGGGATTTTCTGCATTTTCCATGCAGCCGGTCAGGCTCCTGCCGGCCCCGCCGGACTGCCGGGCGTCAGAATTTCCCGCGCGCCGGGAACACCCCCGGGGATCGTGACCGTCAGCACCTTTGAAGAGGACGGCTGGATCGGCGGTTCGAACGGCGCGGCTCTCGTCCGGGTCATGCGGGGTCCGGCCGCCGTTCTTGTGACGACCTACCAGGAACCGGGCAGCACACACGCCGCCCCACGCTTGCAAGTTGCACAGCTGGCTGGTCCCGTCACCGCATCCCCGGCGCAGTCGGCTGTCTCGGAAGCTGCGCCTGTGTCTTCTGCGCCAGTATCCCCAGTGCCGAAGGCGCCGGAAGCCGTGGCCGAGCCTGTGGCCGCTCCTGTCGAAGCCGCTGCTTCGAAAGACATTTCCGCGCATATCCAGCGTCGTGGTGACGTAACGAGCGGTATCGGACACTGGATGGGCGTTCCGGGCAGTCAGGGCTGGATCGAGGGCTTCAGCATTGCTCCCGAGACGGGTGTTCCTGCTTCGGACATCGAATATCAGGCCGTTCTGGGCAAAGGCTGGCTGTCTCCCTGGGCTGAAGGTGGTCAGTATTGTGGATCGCGCGGCATGGCTCTGCCGATCCTTGGACTGCGCGTCCGTCTGAAGGGCGAGTCCGCAAAGACGTCCAAGATCCGTCTTACCGCATCTTTCATCGACGGGACGCGTCTCGGCCCCGTGGATGGAACCGAAGCGCTGGAAGCTGAAAGCCTCGCCCCTCTGGAAGCCTTTCTGCTGGAGATCGTGCCCGCAGGAGAAGAGGAACCGGCACCGACGGCCCCCATCAAGGCTGCGCCCAAGTCCCGCGCTACAGAAGCGGCTGATGCTCCGGCCAAGCCTGCCACGCCCAGAAAGCGCAAATCCGTCAAGGCCTCCTGATCCGTTCAGGTCTGACACAGTGACCGGGGAAGAAGATTTTCTTTCCCGGATTTTTTGAAAACTGCCGCCATCTGCTGTCTTCTCCGTGCGCGAACAGGACTTCACGGAGGCTTTCAGTCGCTCCGGAGACGTCGTGCGCTATCTCTTCGTCCATCAGAATTTCCCGGGACAGTTCCTGCATTTTGTCCGGCATCTTCTCGCGCAGGATCATGAGATCGTCTTCATTTCGGAGGCGAACAACAATCATATTCCTGGCGTCCGACGCGCCATCTACCGCGTGCCGCGTCTGCCTTCGATGGAGACGCACCCTCATCTGAGGGAGTTCGAATATGGCCTGCTCCGTGCCGAAGCCGTCGCAACTGCGGCGCGTACGCTCAAGGGGCTGGGCTATGAGCCGGATATCATTGTCGGACATCACGGCTGGGGCGAACTGCTCAATCTGGGCGACGTTTTTCCTGACTGCCCGATCCTCGGATATTTCGAGTTTTTCTACCACGCGGATCAGAATGACGTGGGTTTCGATCCCGAATTTCCGCCGTCGCCGGAACTGGCGGCCGCGGTTCGGGTCAAGAATTCAATCAATCTGCAGGCCCTCTGCCTGAAAAACGGATATGGTCAAAGTCCGACGCAATTCCAGCGCGGCACCTATCCCGGATGGGCGCAGGAAAAGATCTCGCTGCTGCGGGAAGGCGTCAATCTGGACCTCTGCTCTCCCGAGCCCCAGGCCAGACGGCGTAATCTTGTCATCAACGGGGTGCGGATCACGCCGAAAGACGCCCTCGTCACCTATGTCGCCCGCGATCTTGAGCCTTATCGTGGTTTTCATGTGGTCATGCGTGCGCTGCCTCGCATTCTGGCTGAACGCAGGGACGCGCAGATCATTCTCGTGGGTGGAGACAGGGTCAGCTACGGCACGCTTCCTCCCGGCGGCGGAAGCTGGCGCGAGTTCATGCTGCGCGAACTGGAAGGCAAGCTGGACCTTGATCGCGTGCATTTTGTCGGCAAGGTCGAGTACGATGATTTCCGGGCCCTGCTGCGGCGGTCCGACGCCCATCTGTATCTGACCTATCCATTCGTTGCGTCCTGGTCCCTGCGCGAAGCCATGGCGACAGGATGCCCGATCATCGGAAGCGACACGGCACCGGTCAGGGAATTCATCACGCATGATGTTACGGGCCGTCTGGTGCCGTTTCTGGACTCATCGGCAATTGCCGAGGCCACGCTCCAGCTTCTGGAGGAGCGTCGAACCGCACGCCGACTGGGGCAGGAGGCGCGGCGTTATGCCGAAGCGGAGCTCTGTCTGGATGACTATCTGAGTCGGTATGACGACCTTGTGAGCAGGATCACAAACAGGAAAGGAGCTGGGGATGATGGACAATGAAGTCGTTTCAGTTTTGAAAACTGCTCTGCGGAGCTGGGTTTGCAAAAAAGACGCCTTGTCTAAACCTGCTCTGCTGACGGAGCCGGATATTCACGACCTGGCCGTGGCGACAAAAGCAGGCATGGTGCCTCCGCCATGTCCGGAGGGCGTACGGGAATGGGGAAATCTGCGGGAGTTAACGAAAGGCTGGATTGTGCAGCAAGAACCGGACGCTATTCCGGAGCCGTTGCAGAACCACGACTTCGAATATCTTGCGACTCTGATTGCCCCGGCATGTTCAGATGCGCAATCGTGTCATGAAGACGAAAAACTCGTCTTTGCTCGGGAGCATCTCGGACGCTGCCTCTGAACGTCAGAACGCCCTGCAGGAAGCCTGCAGGGCGTTCTTCATTTTTCGGCGAAACCGTTCGGATCAGCCGCGGCTGCCCTTGTGGTCGCCATCACGCATCTGGCCTGTCGGCTCCTGAACATGGGCCTCAAGGAACCACAGATGCTTGTCGAGGCCGCGGGACACTTCCGTGAAGATATCGGCCGTGTCGTCATCGCCTGCTTCGTCCGTCGTCTTGATGGACTCACGCACGTTGTTCGCCACGGTCGCATAGCGATCGATCAGCGCTGCGAGGTGGTCCGCAACGCGATAGATGTTGTTCGGATAAGGCGTGCAGGCACTGTTTTTGGAAACGTCCTGCACGGTTCCGAGTGCTGTTCCACCAAGCTGTACGGCACGTTCTGCAACGGTGTCGGAATAACCGTCAATGCTTGTGCGGAAGCCATCAAGCATTTCATGGACGCCGATAAACTGCGGGCCCTTGAGGTTCCAGTGAGCCTGCTTGGTGATCAGCGCCAGATCGATCAGGTCCGACAGGCGGGCGTTCAGCGTTTCGATGGAAACATTCTTGGTGTTGTCTGCAGTGTTGTTCTGCGTCACGTGACGGTCTGTTCTGGAAACCATGAGAATACTCCTGAGCATTGGCTCACGGCCCGTTTCAGGGGGCCGTCAGAGCCGCTGAGATGTCTTGGCACTCCGCTTGATGCGGGGCTGTCAGTGTCCCAAACGTGTTATCCTTAGGGAGGTTCCGTTGAAGGTGTTCCCATTTCTGACCTGATGGTTTTCTGTTTTGGAACAGGCCCTCATCCCCGGCTTTTTCCAAGGTTTGCCAAGGCCTGTTTCAGGCATCTGGTGCGGTGATGACATAAATCTTTCATCCGGTGTCGTTCCTGTTCCGGTTGTTCTTCCCTGACAGGAGGGCTAATGCACTGATGTGGTGGCTTCGGTCGCCGGATAATGCCCGTTTTTCAAGTCAGAGCTTCTCACGCATGACCCTTGCCACAGCCACGCCGTCCGAAGAGGCCCGCGACACGGCCGGTGCTTCCAGAAGTGGAAGCCGCCGCAGCGGTCCTGATACCGCCTTCCATTTTCTGGTGGCGGCATCGGCGCTGCTGGTTCTCGTGGTGCTGGGCGGCCTTGTGGTCCTCATGGGCATTGGGGGAAGTCAGGCGTTTCGGACGTTTGGTCTGGGCTTTGCCTTCAGTGATGTCTGGAATCCGGTTGCGGATCTCTATGGTGCCTGGGCACCGTTGTTCGGAACGATTGTCAGTACGCTGATCGGTGTGGCGATTGCACTGCCGCTGGCCTTTGGCACGGCATTCTGGCTGACGGCGATGGCGCCGCCCCGGATTGCCGCCATCGTGGGGACTGCGGTTCAGCTTCTGGCTGCCGTGCCGTCGATCATTTTTGGTATGTGGGGCTTTTTCACGATCGTCCCCTTCATGGCGCGGACGGTCCAGCCTTTCCTGACCCATCATTTCAAGCATGTTCCGGGCATCAGATTCATCATTCATGGTGCGCCGTTCGGAACGGGCCTGATGACGGCCGGTCTGGTTCTGGCTGTCATGATTGCGCCTTTCATGACGGCAGTGATGCGCGATGTTTTTGCCGCGATGCCCAACATGTTGCGTGAAAGCGCCTATGGCCTTGGGGCCACGCGCTGGGACGTGATGTGGAAGGTTGTGGTGCCATGGTCCCGCTCTGGTATGATCGGTGCGATCGTGCTGGGCATGGGGCGCGCGCTGGGCGAGACCATGGCTGTAACCTTCGTAATTGGAAACGTGACGGCTGTAGGCTGGTCGCTGTTTGCGCCGCGTAGCACGGTCGCGTCCCTGATCGCCCTTCAGTTCCCGGAAAGTCCGGCTGGATCTCTTCGGCTTTCGGCGCTTCTGGCGCTGGGCTTCATCCTGATGCTGCTGTCATTCGCCAGTCTGGCGCTGGCGCGGATGCTGCGGGGGAATACGAAATGAGCGATACCGTCGTCTCCACAAACGGCTGGAAGCCCAACCCTCGTGCGGCCCGTCGTCGGAGCGCCGATCATGTGGCGACCGCTTTCGGGATGGTCATGGCGGGCATCCTTGTGCTGGTGCTGGCGTCCATTCTGTGGACCCTTCTGTCCCGTGGTCTTGCCGGACTGTCTGCCGCCGCGATCATGAAACCGATGGGGCCGCCGGGCTCGTCTTCCGGTCTGGCGAATGCCATCGTGGGCAGTCTGATCCAGACGTTTCTGGCCCTGCTGCTCGCGACGCCGCTCGGGCTCGGATGCGGGATCTATCTTTCGGAATATGGGACGGACACCAATAAATTCGCATCCTGCGTCCGGTTCGTCTCAGACGTGCTGATGTCGGTGCCGTCCATTCTGGTTGGTCTGTTCGTCTATCAGGTCATGGTTGCCCCGTTCGGACATTTCTCTGCGCTGGCCGGTTCCGTTGCTCTGGCCATTCTGGCTGTTCCGATCATTGTTCGCACGACCGAGGATATGCTGCGCCTTGTTCCGACCGCCATGCGCGAGGCGGGTGCGGCTCTGGGGGCAACGCGCTGGAGGGTCACGCTCTCGCTATGCCTGCGTTCCGCCAAGACGGGTGTGCTGACGGGTATTCTTCTGGCGTTGGCCCGCGTAAGCGGTGAGACAGCCCCGCTGCTGTTTACGTCGCTGGGCAACCAGAACTGGTCTTTCAGCCTCACCCGTCCGATGGCGAGCCTGCCGGTGACGATCTACCAGTATGCCGGTGCGTCCTATGAAGACTGGGTGCAGCTTGCCTGGGCCGGTGCGCTTCTGGTGACGATGGGTGTGCTGGCCATCAATATTGCCGTCCGCGTATCGGCGCGACGCGGATGACCCCGGGAACACTGCGGGGGATGACACAGGATTCCATGATGACCAAGACTGATCCGCAGGCGGCGAAGAGCCCTGAAGTGGCGCTGGCTGTCCGCAACCTGAATTTCTATTACGGCGAAAACCACGCCCTGCATGACATTTCGGTGGATTTTCAGGCCCGTCGGGTAACGGCCATGATCGGGCCGAGCGGCTGTGGTAAATCCACTCTGTTGCGGATTTTCAACCGCATGTATGACCTGTATCCCGGCCAGCGCGCGACCGGCGAAGTAATGTTCGACGGGCGCAATATTCTGGATCACGATCTGGACCTGAATATCCTGCGCGCGCGCGTGGGCATGGTGTTCCAGAAGCCGACGCCGTTTCCGATGTCGATCTATGACAATATCGCATTCGGCGTGCGTCTGCATGAAAAGCTGAATAAGGCGGACATGGATGCGCGCGTTCAGGACGTCCTGACGCGTGTGGCGCTGTGGAACGAAGTCCGGGACCGTCTGAACGCTCCTGCTTCCGGTCTTTCCGGCGGTCAGCAGCAGCGTCTGTGCATTGCGCGTTCCATTGCGACGCGGCCTGAAGTCCTGCTGCTTGACGAACCGACTTCGGCGCTCGACCCGATTTCCACAGCGCGTATCGAAGAACTGCTTGACGAGCTTAAGGAAGAATTCACGATTGCGATCGTGACCCACAACATGCAGCAGGCTGCACGCTGTGCGGATCAGGTGGCGTTCTTCTACATGGGGCGTCTGATCGAAGTGGACAGCGCGGACCGGATGTTCACCAATCCGAAGCAGCAGCAGACCCAGGACTACATCACCGGCAGGTTTGGATAACGCGTCATGGCTGACAGATCCCACATCGTCAAAAGCTACGAACAGGAGCTGGGTCAGCTCCGCTCCATGATGGCGCAGATGGGCGGCATCGTGGAAAATCAGGTTGCTCTCGCGCTGTCCGCCATTGCGGACCGTAACGAGGAAGCCGCCGATGCGGCGGCGCGTCAGGACCCGGAAGTGGACCAGCTCGAACGTGAGGTCGAAGGTCTTTCCATCCGTCTTCTTGCGCTGCGAAGCCCGATGGCGGGCGATCTTCGTGAGATCGTGGCGGCTCTGAAAATTACGGGCGATCTGGAGCGGATTGGCGATTATGCGTCTTCCATCGCGCGCCGTTCGCTGCGGATCCGGATGCCGGAAAACCAGATTTCGCTCTCGGGGCTGCGCAGCATGGGACGCCTCGTACAGGAAAACCTGCGCCGTTCGATTGATGCGATCACGCAGCAGGATTCCAACCGGGCCATGGAAGTCTGGCACTCGGACCGTGCGGTGGATGAATATTACACAGCCCTGTTCCGTGAGCTCGTGACCTACATGATGGAAGATGCGCGCAATATCCGCGCCTGCACGGAACTGCTGTTCATCGCCAAGAACCTTGAGCGGATCGGCGATCATGCGACCAATATCGCCGAACGCGTTTTCTACGCCGTGACGGGCGATAATCTGCCGTCCCTGCGCCCGCGCGGTGGCCCGGCTTCCGCCCTGACGGTGACGGAAACGATGCAGGAGCCGGACGTTCGGTGAAGAGCCCATCCCCCGCACGTGCCAAGGGGCTCGTTCTTCTCGTCGAGGACGATCCTGCCCTGCTGCTGATGACCTGCTACAATCTCGAACAGCGCGGCTATCGCGTCGAGACGGCGGAAGACGGAGAAGCGGCGCTTCTGGCACTTGAGACGTCCCGCCCTGACGCGGTTGTTCTGGACTGGATGCTTCCGGGCCTGTCCGGACTGGATGTGTGCCGTCGCATCCGGGCCAATCCTGCGCTGCGGGACGTGCCGGTGCTGCTACTGACGGCGCGTTCGGCCGAGCAGGATGCGATCCGTGGGCTGGACACGGGTGCGGACGATTATCTAATGAAGCCGTGCAGTGTCGATACGCTTGATGCGCGTCTGCGCGCTCTGCTGCGGCGGCACCAGTCTTCTTATGACCGTCTGTCCTTCGCCGATATCACGCTCGACCCCGAAACGCACCGCGTGGAGCGTGGCGGGCGGATGCTGTCTCTGGGGCCGACGGAATATCGCCTGCTGGACCTGCTGATCCGCAATCCGCGCAAGGTGTTCTCCCGCGAGGATCTGCTGCGCCGGATCTGGGGGCAGAACATTCATGTCGAGATCCGGACGATCGACGTTCATATCCGGCGTCTGCGCAAGGCCATCAACGGGCCGGGCGAGATGGATCTGGTGCGGACCGTGCGTGCGGCTGGTTATGCGCTGGATGACGGCCCGACGACGGACGGCGCCTGACGAGTGTCGTCGGGAGCACTTTCCGGAGCGCTGCCGGGAGGGGGACTTCCGCCTGTAGCGGACACGCTGCCTTTGCAGGTGGGCATGGTTCTCGTCTGTGTGGCGCTCGCGGGATGGGTGCTGGCGGTCTGGCTCCTGCTGCGGCAGCCGCGCGTTCCGACGTCGCCTCCTGACGATTATCTGAAACCTGTCTCTCCGGCCGATCTGCCGGTCGATCCGTTGCCCGCGTGTGCCGTGGTTCTGGATGGGCTGGGGGCGATCGTGCAGGTCAATGAAGAGGCGGCGTCCCAGTTCGGGGAAACGGTGGGCGCGATCCTGCGTCATCCGGCGGCTCGTTCGGCCCTGTCTGCGGCGCTGCGCGTTCCGGCACCATCCGGGATAGGGGAGAGTAGCAGCCGGAGTGACCTGCCGCCTGTCTGCTCGACGACCTTCACGCTTGATGTCCCGGTTCCGCGAACGCTTCATCTGATGCTGCGCCGTCTGCCGGGCGGCAAGGGGCAGGACAAGCGAGTTCTGGTCGTGCTGAACGATCATAGTGAGGCGCGGGCTGCGGACCGGATGCGGACGGACTTTGTGGCGCATGCCAGCCACGAACTGCGTACGCCGCTGGCGTCGCTGAGCGGATTCATCGACGCATTGCAGGGCGCGGCCGGGGAAAATCCGGTCATGCGACAGCAGTTTCTCGATATCATGCGTCAGCAATCCGAGCGGTTGAAGCGGCTGATCGACCGCCTTCTGTATCTGTCGCGCGTTCAGGCGCACGAGCATCAGCGCCCGCGCGATCTGGTGGATGTGGCGGATCTGATGGCGGTTGTGCTCGGGGAGGTCGCGCCGCGTTTCGAGCGGGAAGGACGCACGCTGACTCTCGAAATCGAAGACGACCTCATGGTGCGGGCCGACGAGGACGAAATGGTCCAGGTGCTGCTCAACCTGATCGAAAATGCCCTGCGCTATGGTGCAAAGGAAGACGAGCCCCTGACCATCACATTGTCGGCCCGGCGTGCTGTCATTCCCGATGATCGGTGGCCTGCGGATGGGGGCGTCATTCTCGGGATCGAGGACAATGGCTGTGGGATGGAGGCCCATCATCTGCCGCGCCTGACCGAGCGTTTTTATCGTGTCGGTGCGCCCACCGATGGAGCCGGGCAGGGGACGGGCCTGGGTCTGTCCATCGTGCGGCATATTCTGGACCGGCATGGTGGGCGTCTGCGGATTGCGAGCGCGCCGGGCAAGGGTACGACCTGTCTGGTCTGGCTGCCCGCTGCGGGGGCGACACTTGCGGTTTCGCTGGTGGAATGACAGTTTCTTTCTGAAACAATCAGAAGGTATTGTGACTGTGACAGTTTTCCGCAGTTTTCGCCGGGCCGGTCTGGCCGCTCTGCTGACGGGCAGCATGTTCACGCCGCTTCATGCGGCGGATGTTCCCGACACTATTCCCGCCTGGCTGAGCGACATCAATGGCGCGCAGGCGATGGCCTGGGTGAAGGATCAGAACGATCGTACCCTGCGCCTTCTGGGGCATGGTCCGCTTTACCAGAGCCTGTATGCGACGTCCCTGAAACTGCTTCAGACGCATGACCGTCTCGCCTCTCCCATCCAGATCGACGGGATGATCTATAATTTCTGGCGGGATGACCGACATCTGCGGGGTGTCCTGCGCCGGACGACGCCGGATTCCTATGCGACCGATCATCCGGAATGGACTGTCGCGCTGGATCTGGATGCGCTGGCGGCGAAGGAAAAGCGTAACTGGGTCTATGGCGGGGTGGACTGCCTGCACAGCCAGCAGAATCTCTGCCTGCTTCATCTTTCCGACGGTGGCGAGGATGCCAAGACCGTGCGGGAATTCGATTTGCGGACTGGAAAATTCGTCGAGGGCGGCTTCAATCTTCCGCATGCCAAGCAGGATTCGAGCTGGCTGGACCGTGACACGCTTCTGGTCAGCTATCCCTGGACGTCTGCAGATGTGACGGAATCGTCCTACCCGTACATCGTGAAGCTTCTCAAGCGCGGCCAGTCTCTCGATCAGGCGCAGACGGTCTTCACCGGCAGCCGGAAGGACGTCGAAGTCGGGCCGGAAGTGCTGCATGACGGCGCAGGACACCAGGTCACGCTGATCCGCGAAGGGCTGGATGCGTTTTCGTCGAAGCTGTTCCTGTATCGGGGCGGTCAGGTGACGCAGGTCGCCATTCCCCTGAAGGCGGATGTTGCCGGGCTGTTCAATGGTCGTCTGGTGGTTCAGCTCAAGGAAGACTGGAAGGTTGGGGCGCAGTCCTTCCCGCAGGGCAGCGTGGTGCTGGTCGATCCGGCTGCGGCAACGGTCGCGCCCCAGCTTCTGGTGGCACCGACGGGTCGTCAGATGATCGAGGGGGCGTCCACGAGTCATGGTCATCTGATCGTCACGCTCTATGACAATGTGCGGGGCAAGATTTCGATCTATACGCCCACAGGCGCGGCCTTCACGCACCGGGATCTGCCTCTGCCGGAGAATATGTCGGTCGATCTGGCCAGCGTCGATGAAGACAGTCCGGTGGCTTATGCGGTTTCGAGCGGTTTCCTGAGCCCGACCACGCTGTGGGAGATCAACAGCGATACGGCATCGGTCCAGAAACTCCATACGCTGCCAGCGCAGTTCGACGCCTCGAAGATGGCAGTGGAGCAGCAGGAGGTTCGCTCGAAAGACGGCACCAGCATCCCGTATTTCATCGTCCATCCCCGGGACATGGCGCTGGATGGAACCAACCCGACACTGCTTTATGCTTATGGCGGGTTTGAAGTGCCGCTTTTCCCGTTCTATTCAGCCGGGATCGGTAATAACTGGCTGGCGCGCGGCGGGGTTTATGTTCTGGCGAATATCCGCGGCGGTGGAGAATTTGGACCGGCCTGGCACGATGCGGGTCTGAAGACCAATCGCCAGCGGATTTATGACGACTTTGCTGCCGTGGCGAAGGACCTGATGGACCGCAAAGTGACGTCGCCGCAGCATCTGGCGATTCAGGGCGGTTCCAATGGCGGTCTGCTGATGGGCGTGGAGTTCACGCAGCATCCGGATTTTTGGAAGGCCGTCGATATTGAAGTGCCGCTGCTGGATATGATGAACTACGAACACATGTCCGCTGGGGCGTCGTGGGTCGGGGAATATGGAACGGTCTCCATCCCCGAACAGAAGGCGTTCCTGCGCGGAATTTCGCCGCTTCAGAACCTCAGGCCCGATGTGAAATATCCCGTACCGTTCATTGAGACGACGACCAAGGATGATCGCGTCGGCCCGGTTCATGCACGGCGTTTCGCCTGGCGGATGAGCGAACTCAAACTGCCCTATTATTACTGGGAGCAGGTTGCGGGTGGTCATGGTTTCGGGGCCAGCCAGAAGGAAATCGCCCAGACGCAGGCACTCAGCTATGCGTATCTGTGGTCCGAACTGGGGCAGGCGAAATAAGGCTTCGCATCATGCGGACATAAAAAAGGGCGCTCAACAGAGCGCCCTTTTTTAATGCCAAAAGCCGGAGGAACGGAATCAGCCGTGGCGGCGGCTGCGATCCAGCAGGCACCAGCCCCCGATCAGCACGGCGCCGATCAGCGGGATGGCGCCGATCGTGATCGTACCGTCCGGGTAGTCGAAGGCCATCATGACCAAGACGAAGCCCAGAAAACCCAGCGTCGCCCATGTCGTATAAGGAGCGCCGGGCATGTTGAAGCCCGTTGGCATGATATCCCCGCGATTGATCGCGGCCCGCAGACGAAGCTGGCACAGTAGGATAAAGCCCCATGTGCTGATGATGCCCAGCGCCGAGAAGTTCAGGACGATTTCAAAGACGCGGGACGGGATGAGGTAGTTCAGTATCACACCCACCAGATATACGGCCAGTGTGGTGAGAATGCCGACATAGGGCACGGAGCTTTTGTTCAGCTTGCTCAGGGCACGGGGGCCGGAGCCACCGAGAGACAGGGCGCGCAGCACCCGTCCCGTGGAGTACAGGCCGGAATTGAGGCTGGAAAGCGCGGCCGTTAGCACCACGATGTTCATGATGGTGCCGATGCCCGGAATGCCAAGCGCCTGAAAGAACGTCACGAACGGGCTGGTGCCAGCATGATATTCGGTCCAGGGCAGCAGGCAGACTAGCAGAATGACCGAGCCGACATAGAACAGGGCAATGCGCCAGATCACACTGTTGACGGCGCGCGGAAGGATTTCACGGGCATCCTCGCATTCGCCTGCGGCGGTGCCCAGCAGTTCGATGCCGGAATAGGCGAACACCACTCCCTGAAGCAGCATGAGGGCCGAAAACAGTCCATGCGGGAAGATACCGCCGTTTTCGGTAATCAGGTGAAAGCCTGTCGTGTGGCCGGCCACAGGCATGCGCGTGCCGAGAATGAGGGCGCCTGCAATCAGGAAAAGCGTTAGTGCTACGACTTTGATGAGGGAGAACCAGAACTCCATCTCGCCGAAGTAGCGCACACCGATCATGTTCATGGTGCCGACGATCGTCAGTGCTACAAGAGCGAAAACCCATTGCGGAATCGGCAGGAAAACCGCCCAGTAATGCATATAGAGGGCAACGGCCGTGATATCGACGATGCCGGTCATCGCCCAGTTCAGGAAGGATAGCCAGCCCGCCATATAGGCCGCGCGCTCACCGAGGAATTCGCGCGCATAGGTCACGAAGCTGCCGCTGGTCGGCCGATACATGACCAGCTCGCCCAGTGCGCGCAGGATCAGGAACGAAAAAACGCCGCAGACTGCGTAGATGATGGCAAGAGAGGGGCCAGCCATCTGAAGGCGTGAGCCTGCTCCAAGGAACAGCCCTGTACCAATGGCACCCCCGATAGCGATCATCTGGACATGACGGCGTCCGAGATCCTTGTGATAGCCTTCCTCGCTGATGGCCCCTGTGTGATGGGTCGGGGTGTGATCGGGAGCCGGGCTTGTCGTCATCTGCGCGTCCTGAGAAGTCGTCTGGAAGGGTGTTCGGTGAAGCTGAAAGGGCGTGACGAGAGGCGGAGGCCGGGTGGGCCTACGCTTCATGCGCGGCAGCTATGTGTCTCATGCATGGAAACATAGGCGAAAGTCGCCACATTGCCAACGCGGATTGATTGTATGGGTGAAACTGGGCTGCTGACTGTGCCTTCAATGCCCCGGCGGAACGGCCATGCAGGCCATTCCCTGTCCGGAAAGAGTTGAGCAGGCTTCGGCGGCTCCAATGCGGCTGATCCCTGTCAGGCGCGCGCGCCAGATAGTGGTGCCATGACTTGGTGTAGGGTGGACTTCGATTCGAGCAGACTGAAGCGGTGTGAAAGCTGCCTGCCGTGCCATGGTCGCGGCGAATTTCGCCTGTCCGATACTGCCAAAGGCCCCTACCTGAACGGCCCAGGACCCATAGCTTCCTGGCCGGTGATAGCCCACGACCACTGTGGTCGATTCCGTAGGTTGAACCGGAAGCGTATGCGGCGTCTGCATGACGGGAGGCGCAGGGAGAGGACGGGACGCGACCGTGGCAGAGGGCGGAGGGAGCTGAGAGGCCCCAACAGGCTGGATGGCACAGGGGACGTTCGGATCGTAGGCGTCGTCCGGATTGCAGGGCACGGCACTGGGAGCGGCGATCGGTTCTGCAATCGGTGTCTGGGCCGCAGCGCTCGTGACATGTCGGCTTGCCCAGACCTGCTCGACACTGCGCGAGGCCGTCATGACAGGCGCAGGAGTGCTCCGGACCGCTGGCAGTCCGGCATAGGAGGCTCCGGACTGGGAGGCGTTCAACTGATCGGCGCTGGCATAGGCGGCCAAGGGGCCTGTCATGGCAATCTGCGTACCCAGATGAGGTGTGATGTTTGCAACGTAATTGACGGTTTCGTTAGGCAACTGGCGTCCCTCGGAAAGGTACTCCTCAAGTCGCTGCGGCCCTGCATTGTAGGCCGCAAGAAAGGCCGGGGCTCCGTATTTTCGGGCGAGAATGCTGATATAGCCGGTGCCGGCCATGATGTTGTCATGGGGTTCGTAAGGGTCCGACCTCAAACCATAGCGCGAGCGCATGTCGGCGTAGGTCTGAGGCATGAGCTGCATCAGTCCCATGGCCCCGGAATGGGAGGTGATGGGCCGTCCGTCCAGAAACTGGTGGCCTCCCGATTCCTGATGGATGACGGCCCGGATCCAGTCCTGCGGAATCGAGAAGCGGCTGGCGGCCTGTAGGATGTAAGGCCGCCAGGGATCTCCGGCCGGTCCCGGTGCGCGGTAGGCCCCGCTTGAAGAATAATAGCGGTTATAAGGAGAACGCTGGGACGCGCAGCCTGCAAGGGCCGTGAGGCTCAGGATCATGGTTCCCGTCTGAAGGAAGACTTGCCTTTTCCTGAGCATCATAAACCCACTGTTAATCTTTTACGCAGATGATGAGCACTGTCCGAAAGAGAAGGCAGGCAAACGGTGACGACGGAGACTCCGGAAAACGAAACCCCGGTCAAGAAGGGGGGTAAGCGCAAGATCATCATCCTTGCAGTGCTCGCATGCCTGCTTCTGACGGGTGGTGGAGCCTTTGCATGGAAGCATTTTCATCACGCGGCAACCCCGGCCGCCAAGACTGCTGCCCAGCCTGTGAAATGGACGACCATTACCATCCCGACCATTCTCTCCAATCTCGACTCCGGATCTGATCGGACACGATATGTCCGGATCGGCGCGCGGCTGGAGGTTGAAGACGGGAAGAATGCCGAAAATGTCGCCGCCCTGATGCCTCAGATTCAGGATGCTTTCCAGACCTGCCTGCATGGGATGCAGCCCTCGGAGCTTTCCGGAAGCGGCATTTACCGCCTGCGGGAAACTATGCTGGCCCAGATCACCAATATCGTGGCGCCTCTTCGGGTCAGAGATCTCTTTTTCGTAGAGGTGCTGGTTCAGTGAACGACGACCGACAGGCGGACACCACGTTTGCAGATCAGGATGCCGGGATACCCGCTGCGGCTTTCCCGCTTGCCGGAAACGGATTTTCTGCTTTTGAACAAGGCAACGATCAGGTTCTCAGCCAAGCCGAAATCGACAGCTTTTTTGACAAGGATTCGGCAGTCAGCGGCCCTTCGCACAGCAGCGGAATCGAACGTGTTGTCAGTACGTCTGGCATATCGTCCGAGCGCCTGCCCATGCTCGAAGTTGTTTTTGACCGTTTCACGCGGATCCTGACCACCAGCCTGCGGAATTTCACAAGCGACAATGTTGAAGCGTCCATGGACCGGCTGGGTTCCCAACGTTTTGGAGACTATCTCGAAAATGTTCCGGGGCAGGCCATGTTCGCAGTCTTCAAGGCAGAAGAATGGGACAACTACGGTATCATCGTACTGAGCTCTTCTCTGATCTACAGCATTGTCGATGCACTGCTCGGCGGCCATGTCCGAAACGATGGTCCGGCGATCGCCCGACAGACGGGCCGACATCACACAGCCATTGAACGCGCCCTGATCGAGCCTATGGTCAGAATTATTCTTGATGATCTGGAAACAAGTTTCAGCCCGCTCTGTGCGGTCAATTTTCATTTCGAGCGTCTCGAAATGAACTCACGTTTCGCAATGATCTGCCGGGCCGGGAACGGTGTGATTACCGCACGGTTCGGCATTGATATGGAAGGGCGCGGCGGGGACGTGGACGTTGTTCTGCCGCACGCCACACTCGAGCCGGTTCGGGACATTCTGCTTCAGCAGTTCATGGGGGAGAAATTCGGCCATGACGGGATGTGGGAGAGCCATCTGGCGCAGGAGCTCTGGCAAACGGATCTGACCCTTGATGCCGTTCTGGAGGAGCAAACCGTGGGTCTGAAAGAAATCATGAAGCTCGCCCCGGGAGATCAACTGGTTCTCCGCCGAAAACCTGACGCTCCCGTCACTCTGCGGTGTGGCGAACATGTTCTTTTTAAGGGGCGTGTCGGGCGAAAGCAGGGACAGGTGGCTGTCAAGATTGAAGAAGTCCTTAACCAGAAACCCGGTACTGATCGTGCCGCATCCTATAGCTGATCGGAGCATATTTCATGGACAGATTTCAGCTTGGGATCGAAATTGCCCTTTCAGTGCTGCTTCTGGTGACTATTTTTTACAGCCTTTATCTGGGGCGGGCCCTGTCCGTGCTGCGGCGTGACCGGGGCCAGCTCGACGCCCTGATTTCCAGCCTTCAGTCCAGCAGTGCTCAGGCTCAGTCCGGCATTGATCATCTGCGCCAGACCACGGAACTCGTAGGTCGTGCTCTGGGCAAGACGGTTGAGTCCGGCAAGAGCCTGAAACGGGACCTGGCTATGCTCTGTGACCGCTCGGAAACTCTTGCCCAGCAGTTGGAATCCCTGCTGCCCGCCGGGCGTGTCGCAGCTAAAGCCGCGCCTCGTGTTGAAGAAATGCCTGAGGAAACGTCGTTTCGTTCAGCGCTCCGTCTGAAGCCGGAGGAGGTGCGGACGATGAAGCCCAGTGGCAGCAAGAGTGCGGCCGAGCGTGAGCTTCTGCGCGCTCTGCGTCAGAAGCAGGGATAACCAGGGCATGTTTTTCCGTATTCTGCATCTCGCCTGCGGCCTGATGATTGTTCTTCTCGGGGTTAAGGTTTACGCGATTGCGGGCGATCTGATGGGCGATACAGACACCCCGTCGTCCGCCCTGGCCACTGTCGCCATGGCTCAACCTCAACCTGTTGTGCCTGTAGGGACGCCTCCTCAGGTTCAGCCTCCCAAGCCTGCTGAAACCGTTCCTTCTGCCACTGTGGCTTCTCCGAAAACCGATGATCTGTGTGCCAAAGGGGGATGCAAGGGGCCTGCACCCGCAGATGTGCCTTCTTTGGTCCAGCCAGCTGATCCTGCTCTTGCTGAGCAACTTGCTTCACGGGAGAAAGAACTGGATCGCAGGGATGCGGCTCTGAATGACCGTCAACGTCTTGTTGATGCTGCTGAGGAAGAACTCCAGCGCCGCATGACTGCGCTGGAAAATTCCCGAACTGCGCTTGAAAGCAGCGAGCAACATACGGACCAGTTGCGGAACGATGACGCGGATCGGCTCGTCAAAATCTATCAGACGATGAGGCCGGAAGATGCTGCTGCGATCTTCAACATTCTTGATTTACGCGTTGGTGTGGCGCTCCTCAACAGGATGAACCCTCGCAAGGCTTCAGCCATCATGGAAGCAATGTCGCCTCAGCGCGCCATTCTGGCGACGCAGCTCTTGGCAAATTCCCACGCACGACCTGTCTCCCGGATGGGTGGCAACGGATGAAAAGGGCGATCTTGGCCGCAGTTCTGGGTTTTTCTTCCTTTGGAGGAGAAGTCGCCGCGCAGACCAGAACGTCCAGTGTAAAATCCGGACCAGAGAAAGGCCATGTCAGTCCTGCAACAGATGAGAAGCTGTTGCCTGCTGGATGGTCGTTTCTGAACGATCCTGCACCGCTTTTCCCGCACCCGGAAAAAGCGATGCAGGAGAAACGGATTTCGGCCGATTCTGCTCCGCTATCCGAACCTCGGCCTCAAGTTGTGAATGCGCCTCCCGTAGCGTCCATGCAGATTCCCGACGCGACCGGGCTCTGGCTGCCGCTTGGAGAACTGACGCCTGTCGCAGCCTTTCGGAACGGCCAGAATATCGTCCTTGTGGCGGCCGGACGGCATGCTCTTGATACGGCAGGCCTGTCTGGCGTCGGGCCTTTCACGTCCGTCTCCAGCAGACTTCTCCCTGATGTAACGGTTATCACCATCGGAGTGTCTGATGATCGTGATCCGGTTTTGCGTCCTGTGGGGGCGGGGTGGACGGTTTCGATCGCTTCTGACGTAAAGCCTCAGGCTGATATGCTGCTGGGGCAGGACGGAAACGCATTGACGTTCACATCGCCTGTTCAGGATGGGTTGCCACAGGTCGTGGCACTGGATGATCCGGCTTCGGGTCGGAGGCTGCTGCTGGGAATGACGCGATCGGGACGTATCGAACAGCCCATGCGCCGTCAGGGAAGCGGCTTTGCAGTTCGAAGCAGTCTGATGGGTGTGGTGGTTGCGGCTGATTCTGACGAGATCGAATTGCGTCAGGCGGCAGGAAAGCTGGTTCTGGATACGATGGGGCCGGGCAGTTTTCCTTTGATGGCGTCCAACCGGCTTCAACCCTATGGCTCCTCCCTGAGTGGCGTCAGTCTGGGATCCGGAGCACCAGAAGAACTGCGCGAGGCGCTTAGAAGGAGTGTGAATGCTGCCGCTCTGGCTTCGTCGGCTGACCGGTTTGAGGCTCGTATGCGGGTTGCTCAGGCGGCAGCGCGCGCGGGGAATGGACCGCTTCTGGGTGAAGTCATGCAGGTGGCATTACAGGACTGGCCTGAAGGCGCGGAAAAACCTGAGGCGCGCCGGTTGCAACAGATTTCGGCCGTGCTTAACCAGCGCGAAGTTTCATCCTATCTGACTGAAGATGGAGGGAGTACTCCTGAGGATCAGCTCTGGCGCGGGATGATGCGCATGCTTATGCCGCCTACCAGTCGGGCTGGGCAGACTGCATCAGGGACGCTGGAAAGCGACCATAGCCATACGGCAGACCTGATTGCGACTGGCTTGCCTGTTCTTCAGGCATATGCGGCCCCTTTGCGAGACCGTCTCATGCCGTCTGCCGCCCAGTGGGTGGCGCGATATGGCAATGAAAACGCGACGAAAATTCTTGAGCAGTTTCCAGATGATCCGCAGGTGGCTCTCGCGAAAGCGCTTCTGGCGGCTCGCCGGAATGCACCGGATGCAGAAGAGAGGCTGAAGGCGCTGTCACATGAAACGTCGCCGCTGGTCTGGCCGGTGGCGCGAGAAGCGCTGCTTCGACAGGCATTAGACAGAAAAACCCTGCCGTCGCAGGCTGTGGCCGATCAGGTTGATGGCATTCTGCCGGCACTTCGGATCGCGGGTCGGGAAAAGAATGCCCGGCTTTTGCAGATTGAGGCTCTGATGAACGGTGGCAATCTCGCAGGTGCTGCGGCAGCGATTCAGGAATGGGACCGCCTCTATCCTGACGATATGGCTGAAGTGGAGCTCCAGAAGACGGATATCATCCGCCGTATGGCGCAGGCTGCCCCTTCAGGCGGGAGGCAGAATATGGATGAAGTCGTTTTTCTGAAGGATGCGCTGAACGGAGCTTCAGAGAACGTTCCCTTACTGCGGGATATTCTCGATGGTTTGGCGCGTCGTTATGAGGCCATGGGGCTGCCGGATCAGGAACGGGATGCTCTGAGGAAGCTTGCGGATCTCCAAAGTGGGGCGCAGGGCATGGCCGTCCGGATCCGGCTAGCCAAGCTGGAGCTGGATATGGGAGATGCCAAGGCAGCGCGGCAGGATCTCTCGGCGTTTGCCGAAGGCTCTCCTGATGCGGCGCTGGCTCTGCCGGGAGGGAGCAGCAGTCAGTCCGTGGAGGTTGCGCTTTTGCGTGCGCAGATTGCGCTGGCCGATCATCGTTCGGATGAAGCAGCGGGCGAGCTTGCCACCATTCGGGATCCGCGGGCCTGGACGCTGCGGGCCCAGATGGCTGAAAAAGCGGGGGAGTGGCCCCGGGCGGTGGAGGCCCTGACGCCTATGCTGGACGCGCTGCCGGGAGCTGGCGAGGCGGCGAAGGTGCCGCTTTCTCCTGACCAGCAGGCTCTCATTCTTCGGATTGGCGGCGATGCGTCCAGAGCGCAGGATCAGCAGACGCTCAGAAATCTTCAGACCCGGTTTGGTCCGTCGATGAAAGGGACAGCCTCTGAAGGTGTTTTCAGTCTGTTGACGGGGAGCAAGGATGGCGCCGCGCCGCCACCCGTCTCGGCTGGTGGTTAATGCCCTTTCGAGGGAGGGCTGACAGGACGATGTCCTTCGAGAAAAACTCTGATGCCGTAAGCCATGAATTCCTCGAGCTTTTCTTTTGAACGGCTTGGTTTGCAATGTGTGAGGCGTCCCAGTGTCGGGCCGCCGAGTGTCATGCCGAAAAGGAGGTCCGAGGCTTCCGTGATGTCGGGAATGTCCAGTCTGCCTGCTTCGGACTGAATGGTCATCCAGTTCTGAATGGGAAGAACGCGCCCCGAGAGCTGAAACAGATCTGCGACCAGTTGCCGGACAGCGGGATTACGGCTCGTTTCCGTAATGACGGAGCGCAGCAGGCTCAGACGCTCATCACAGAACATGCAGGCAGCAATACTGGTCATGAGGCCCAGAAGCTGTTTTTCCATGGAGTCCGTTGGAACGGGTGTGTAGTTTATGGGAGCGAACAGCCGCTCGAGGATCAGCGTTTCGAACAGGACCTGTTTGGAGTCGAAAAACTGGTAGAGAGTTTTTTTGGACATTCCCGAGCAGGACGCGATGCTGTCCATCGACGTGGCGTGATAGCCATGGGTGATCAGGACCGAACTGGCGGCGTCGAGAATCCGGTTGCGTCTTTCCGCTTCGTCGAGCTGCGCTGGGCGGCCACAGCAGGACTGTTTCCGGTCTTCGGACTGGCTGCTCGACTGACTGGGCAAGATGAACTCCGATATTATTTCACAGACCGAATTGACGTCTGTCAAAGAAACCCGCTAGTTTCCGTCCTCGCGGGAAACTAGCGGGTTTCTGTATCACAGGATAGCGGCCGTATCATGCCTTCTTTTCAGAAAATGTCTTTGAATTGTTCTGCTGCCCTGTCTCCGGTCGGTTCGTGGGGTGGGAGGGGCAGTTTTCTGGTGCCGCTTCTGGCGCTCCCGCTGCTGGTGGCAGGGTGTCAGAAAAAAACGCCTCCTCCCCAGATGCCGCCCCAGCCTGTCGATGTGGTCACGCTCAAGACCCAGCCGGTTACGCTTGAGACGTCCCTGCCGGGACGGACGGATGCTTACGAACAGGCGCAGATCCGTCCGCAGGTGAATGGTGTCATTGTCTCGCGTGATTTCGAGCAGGGTGCGGACGTCAAGGCCGGGCAGCAGCTTTTCCAGATCTATATCGCGCCGTATCAGGCCGCTTACGATCAGGCAAAGGCGCAGCTGCTGAACGCACAGGCCGTGTCGGCGCGGGCAGACGGGCAGCTCAAGCGCTATCGTCCGCTGGTGGCGGCTCATGCCGTGAGTTCGCAGGACTATGATAATACGCTGGCAACGGCGCGTGAGGCCGAAGCACAGGTGGCACAGGCGAAAGCAGCGCTGGAAGCAGCAGCCGTCAACCTGAATTACACCCATGTTCGTGCGCCCATCAGTGGGCGTATTGGTCGTACGCTTTATACGGCGGGTGCGCTTCTGACGGCCGGGCAGACCCAGCCGGTTGCGGTTGTGACACGGCTCGATCCGATTTACGTGGACGTCAATCTGGCCGCCACCGACATGTTGCGCCTGAAGCGTGAACTGGCGGATGGGCAGCTGGAGCGGAATGGCACGGATGCGGCGGTCGGTCTGCGGCTGGAAGACAACACCGAATATCCAGTGCGTGGAAAGCTCCAGCTTTCCGAAGTCACGGTGGATCCGGCGACTGGAACGCTCGTCATGCGTGCCGTTTTCCCGAACCCCGATCATCTGCTTCTGCCGGGCATGTTCGTGAATGCCCATATTCAGGAAGGCATTGATCCGCACGGTATGCTGGTGCCGCAGGTTGCGGTGGCACGGGATGCCAAGGGCAATCCTTATGTCATGGTCGTGGACGGCGAGAACAAGGTCAGCCAGCGTTCCATTCAGGTCCTGCGGACGGTCGGCGAGTCCTGGCTCGTTTCGGACGGTCTGAAGGCAGGCGAGAAGGTGATTGTGAGCGGCCTGCAGAAAGTGCAGCCGGGTGCAAAGGTGGCACCGCATGAAGCGCCTTCTGCACCGCCTGCGGGAAAGGCGGAGTAACCCCGCATGTCATTGTCCCGCTTCTTCATTGACCGGCCCATCTTTGCGTGGGTAATCGGTCTGATCATCATGCTCGTCGGTGGTGTCGCGATCACGCGCATGCCGATTGCGCAGTATCCGAACATTGCCCCCCCCCAGATTGCCATTTCGGTCATGTATCCGGGTGCATCTGCCGAGACGGTGAACAACACGGTTGTCCGCCCGATCCTTCAGCAGATGTATGGTCTGGATCATCTCGAATACCTGTCGGCCTCGTCTTATGCGAGCGGACAGATGGAGATTGACCTGACGTTCGAGCAGGGGACGAACCCTGACATCGCGCAGGTTCAGGTCCAGAACAAGCTTCAGCTGGCCCAGCCGCGTCTGCCGGCGGAAGTGACGGCACAGGGTCTGAGCATCACGAAGGCGACCAAGAACTTCATGATGGTCGTGGCCTTCATTTCCGAAGATGGCAGCATGTCCGGGCAGGACATCTCGGATTATGTCGCGTCCAATATTTCCGATCCGCTGTCGCGTGTTTCGGGGGTGGGCGATCATACGCTGTTTGGTTCCGAATATGCGATGCGCGTCTGGCTGGACCCGTCGAAGCTCTACAATTTCGGCCTGACGGTCGGCGATGTCCAGTCCGCCATTCAGGCGCAGAACATCCAGGTTTCTTCGGGTGAACTTGGCGGTCTTCCGGCCAAGAAGGGCATCGGATTCGATGCCACGATCATTGGTCCGACCCGTCTGAGCACGCCTGACCAATTCAAGGAAATCCTGCTCAAGGTGCAGCAGGATGGCAGTCAGGTGCGTCTGAAGGACGTGGCGCGGGTCGAGCTTGGGGCGCAGAGCTATGCTCTGGGATCGTCTTACAACAACCATCCGGCCGCCGCGATGGCACTCAAGCTTGCGCCAGGGGCGAACCAGCTCAAGACTGAGGCTGCCGTTCGGGCACGTCTGGGTGAACTGAGCCGTTATTTCCCGCAGGGTCTGAAGCTCGTCTATCCGCTGGATACCGAGCCGTTCATCACGCTCTCTATCCATGAAGTGGTCGAGACGCTGATCGAGGCGATTGTCCTCGTGTTCATCGTGATGCTGATCTTCCTGCAGAACTTCCGCGCCACGCTGATCCCGACGATTGCCGTGCCGGTCGTTCTTCTGGGAACGTTCGGGCTGATGTCCATCGTGGGCTACAGCATCAACACGCTGACCATGCTGGCCATGGTGCTGGCGGTCGGTCTGCTGGTCGATGACGCGATCGTGGTGGTCGAGAACGTCGAACGTGTGATGACGGACAAGGGGCTGTCACCGAAGGAAGCGGCCCGTGTCTCCATGGACGAGATTTCGGGCGCGCTTGTGGGCATCGTGCTGGTGCTGACGGCGGTGTTCCTTCCGATGGCGGCCTTTGGCGGTTCCACGGGTGTGATCTATCGTCAGTTCTCCATCACGATCGTCGCGGCCATGTGGCTGTCGGTTCTGGTGGCAATGGTCATGACGCCGGCCCTCTGTGCGTCCATGCTCAAGCCGACCCACAAAGGGCATGATCGTGGGCCCGCAGCCTGGTTCAACCGGACGTTCGATCGCATGACGAACGGTTATATCGGCGGCGTGAAATGGCTGATCCGCGTGCCGGTGGTCAGTATGATCGGGTTCGTTCTTCTGACGGCGCTCGTCGGGTTCCTGTTCATGCGCGTGCCGGGCGGGTTCCTGCCGGACGAGGATCAGGGAATCATCTTCGGGCAGGTCACAATGCGCAACGGGGCGACCGAAGCACAGACGGCGGCCGTCAACCGCAAGATTACCGACTACGTTCTCAAGACCTACGGTCCGTATGTTGAATCCGTCTTCACCATGACGGGCTTCAGCTTCGCGGGGCAGGGGCAGAGTGCGGGTGCGTTCTTCATCCGTATGAAACCCTGGGACCAGCGTCCGGGCACTGCGCACACCACCATGACCGTGTCGCGCGAGATCATGATGCATTTCTGGATGGATCCGGAAGCGCAGATCTTTGCCGTCAATCCGCCTGCTGTGATGGAACTGGGCAATGCGACCGGTTTTGATCTGGAGCTGGAAGACACCGGGCATCTGGGTCATGAAGCGCTGCTGGCCGCGCGAAACCAGATCCTGAGCGAAGCAGCGAAAAATCCGCTTCTGATGGCTGTTCGCCCGCTGGGTATGGAGGATGCGCCGCAGTTCAAGCTTGATATCGACCGTGAGCGCGCCAACGCTTTCGGCCTGACGAATGCGGATATCAACACGACGATTGAAGGGGCGTTTGGCTCCATCTACGTCAACCAGTTCATGCGCAATGACCGCGTCAAGCAGGTCTATATTCAGGGCGAGCCCTGGGCGCGCATGACGCCGGAGGATCTGAACCGCTGGTATGTCCGCAATGCGACGGGAACGATGGTGCCGTTCAATGCCTTTGCTTCGGGGGTCTGGGTTAACGGTCCGCAGAAGGTCGAGGACTATAACGGTCTGAACTCCTACGAAATCCAGGGACAGCCGGCCGTGGGCGCAAGCTCGGGTCAGGCGATGACGGAAATGGAGAAACTTCTGGCCAAACTGCCGCGCGGCATCGGTTATGAGTGGACGGGTCTGTCGTTCGAGCAGCTTGCTTCGGGTGGATCGACCGGGCCGCTTTATGCTCTGGCCGTTGTGGTCATCATGTTCTGTCTGGCGGCGCTTTATGAGAGCTGGGCCATTCCGTTCGCGGTGCTGCTCGTGCTTCCGCTCGGCGTGCTGGGTGCCATTGCGGCAACGCTGGGACGCGGGTTGGCCAACGACGTCTATTTCCAGGTCGGGCTGCTCACGACGGTGGGTCTGTCGGTGAAGAACGCGATCCTGATTGTGGAATTCGCCAAAGCCTTCTTTGAAAGTGGCGAAAGTCTGGAAGATTCGGTTTTGGAAGCCGGACGCGAGCGTCTGCGTCCGATCCTCATGACGTCCATCGCCTTTGTCTGCGGTGTGTTTCCGCTGGCGATCGCGACCGGGGCCGGATCGGCGGCGCGTGTGGCGATCGGCACCTGTGTCGTGGGTGGCATGCTCTCGGCAACGCTGCTGGCGGTCTATTTCGTCCCGGTCTTCTTCGTGGTGGTGCTGCGTCTGTTCCGGGTCAGCCGGATCAAGGACCGGAAAGACCCGTACGCCCATCTGGACAACAAGGCGGCACCTGTCGCCGAAGGGGAGCACGGCGCATGAAGGCCCGTCTCGGACTGACTTCCGGATTTGCCGGGATGCTGATGCTCTCGGCCTGTAACATGGCGCCGGTTTACCACCGGCCCACGCAGGCCATCCAGAACAGTTATCCCGCGGATACGGCATCGAAGAACACACCTGCGGCTCAGGCTGCCTCCAATCTCGGGTGGGAGGATTTCTTCACCGACCCGCGGTTGAAGGCGCTCGTGGCGCTGGCGTTGAAAAACAACCGTGACATCGCAGCGCAGCTTGATGCTGTGGGCGTTGCGCGCGGCCAGTACGAGATCCAGAATGCCTCGCTGTTTCCGATCATCTCGGCCGGCGGGCAGGGGATGTTCATGGCGCCATCTGACACGGCAGGTTTCTCGTTTGCGCCTGGCGTTGGCGAGCATATCTCGACCCTGCGTCTGTATCAGACGTCGATCGGGTTCTCGTCTTATGAAATCGATCTTTGGGGTCGCATCCGCAACCTGACGCGTCAGCAGAAGGAAACGGTGCTGAACAACGTCGAGAACGCGCGGAACGTTCTCATCACGACGGTCTCGCAGATCGGGACGACCTACATCCAGTGGTTGGCTGATCGCGAGCAGCTTCGGGTAACGCGTGCCACGCTGGCGTCCGAGCGCGATACGCTGCGGCTGACACAGCTTTCCTATGACAATGGCGAAACGGATGCGCTGACGCTGGCGCAGGTCAAGACACAGGTCGAGCAGGCTTCCGCCTACGAGGCGCAATATACGCGCGCTCTGGCGGATGACGAGCATGCGCTTCAGCTTCTCGTCGGCTCGCCGCTGCCCTCGACCTTGCCGGAACCGGCGCCTTTCGGATCGCAGACCATGATCACGGATCTGCCGGAGGGCCTGCCTTCGGATCTGCTGGAGCAGCGGCCGGACGTCCGTGCGGCAGAGCATACCCTGCTGGGGGCCAATGCCAATGTGGGTGCAGCGCGCGCGGCGTTCTTCCCCCGCTTTACGCTGACGGCTTCGGAAGGCACCAGTTCGCTTCAGTTCCGCAAGCTGTTCACGCCGGGTGCCGAAACCTGGAGCATCTCCCCGTCCATCAGCATTCCGCTGCTGACATGGGGGCAGAGCGAAGGGAACCTGATGATGGCCAAGGCGCAGTCCCGTCAGAATGCAGCGCAGTATGAAAAAACCGTACAGTCGGCGTTCCGGGAAGTTTCGGATGCGTTGACGGCACGGGAAACCTATACGACCCAGCAGCGCCACATGGACGAGCTGGTGGCGCAGTCGCAGCAGGCATTCGATCTGGCCAACATGCGCTACAAGGCCGGTATCGACAGCTATCTGACCACCCTGACGCAGCAGCGCACCCTTTATCAGGCGCAGCAGAACGACATCATGGTCAAGGCCGCGCGGTTCCAGAATATTGTGACATTGTATCGCGCGCTCGGTGGTGGGTGGAGCCAGAAGACGGTTTCGCCTAAGGTGCCCGCACAAACGCACTGACCGGAGAGCATCATGCGCAGGTTGATTGTCCCAGTACTGGCCGTTCTTGCCGTGTCAGGCGTGGCCCTTGGTACGGCCGTGGCGCAGGATGCGGATGACGGTCCTAAAAAGCCGAGCATGCACGACCTGTATCACAACTCGTCGCTGCCCAAGAGCCATGCCGATTTCAGCCGGTATCGGTATCGCCCGCCGGGGGACAAGGTGATCGAGCAGCCGGATGCCTTCCGGCTGCTGTTCCAGACGAAGGACGGTCAGCCGGACGGTTATGCCGAACGGCGGGGAACGTCGGTCTTTTATTACGACCGCTACGGCAAGCTGCGTCAGATCCAGCCTCTGCCGGAGGATGAACCGGTCGACTGAATGCTGTCTTGATAAGAGCCGCTCTGAAAATTCAGGGCGGCTTTTTTTC
Source organism: Gluconobacter sp. Dm-44 (assembly GCF_018256175.1). NCBI lineage: Bacteria > Pseudomonadati > Pseudomonadota > Alphaproteobacteria > Acetobacterales > Acetobacteraceae > Gluconobacter > Gluconobacter sp. Dm-44. Next base: position 422,151 of record NZ_JAERLZ010000002.1, read on the forward strand.
ATTCAGGAGTGCGGACCGGATGCCGCCCCGGCAGAAATTTCGGGTTTCCAGAGTCGGTACCCGTTTGCTGCCAGCACGACAAAACCGGCATAGAGCAGGGCTGTCGGATAAAGGCCGCGGCTGATGAACAGGGCGACATAGGCGCTGTCTACCACGATCCATAACAGCCAGGTTTCACGATAGCGCATGGTGTCCCAGTACTGGGCGAGAATGCTGTAGGCTGTGAGGGTGGCGTCCATGATGGGCGTGGGATCGTTGGTGAAGCGGGCAAGGACGAACGCCCAGACAGCACTTCCCGCCGCACCGCAGAGTAGCCCTTTCAGAAGCGTGGGGCGTGTCGGGCGGCGGACGTGGATGCGGCCATCCGGTTTCGCCATCTGGCGCCAGTGCTGCCAGCCGTAGACGACATACAGACAGAATGCGATCTGAAGCCCGGCATCGGCGTACAGCCTAGCGTGAAGGAAAATCCAGGAATACAGCCCTGCCGCGGCCAGAGACACGGGCCAGCAGATCATGCTGCGCTGCGATGTCAGCCAGACGGCCAGCGCGCTGAGGACGGCGCCCAGAATTTCGATCAGGGACATGGCGCCGTCTGGAGAAGATGCGTCAGCTTGTACAGGAACTGCTGGCCTGTGGGGGACGAGAACCAGTGGGCGTGGCCCAGAAGATAGTCCGTATAGGCGGCTTTTACCCCGGCTCTGTCGTGAACGAGTGTTTCGTAATACGCGACTTCGGACAGGGCATATTCGACGTGAACGAGCGGCAGGAAAAGCGGCACCAGGCGGCGCTCTTCTGCCGAAAGGGCGTAGCGTGTCCGATAGCCTGACAGGAAGGCTTCGAGGCAGTCGGGACTGACAGGACAGTTGTTTTCGGGATCGAGCCACGCGATGGCGGTACGCTCGATGGCGACAGCGAGATCGTAGGCGGCACAGGTGCGGTCCGACATGCCAAAATCAAGAATGCCGCAGACCTGCGCTTCCGGTCCGGTGCCGGTCCAAAACAGGTTTGAGGGGTGCCAGTCGCCATGACCCCAGCGGGGCTGGATTGTGCCGAGATGCGGTTTCAGCTTTTCATGAAAGGGCAGGAGGGCCTGCGGGAGATCGTCGCGCCAGCGGTGGTGTGTCAGGGCTTCGGCAAGCCCGGCCTGATGGGGGAGCCAGCGGTCCAGCCCGGTCATGAGGTCGGGGGATGTGATGACCTCGAAGGTGGAGAGAAGCGGGCGGCGGGAAGGGCGCGCAGGGGCGTCGAAGCTTCTGGAAGCCGCGTGAAGCTGGCCCAGACGCTGCCCGCCGGAAAAGGCGTGTCGGGCGTTGTGGAACGGTTCCCAGGATTGCACGGTCTCGTACAGATCATGGCCGGGCATAATGGAAAAGACTTCGTAGGCCGATCCGTTGAGATCGAGTGCGGCATCCCCGCTTTTGGTGCGCCATGTCTGGCCGACCGGCACGCCCTGTTCAGCCAGATGTGTGATGAAGCGGTGTTCTTCCGCAAGGGCTGTTGCATCGCGCAGGCAATGGTCGTGGCGTTTGAGGAAAACGCGGCTTCCATCCTCCAGCAAAACAACGCCGGTGGAGGAAAAGGGGCGTCGTCCGTGCCAAATGACCTGTCTTGCGGGTGAAGGAAGCGGAAAACGGGACAGGACATCGCGGGCTTCGGCGTCCGACAGGGCGGGCCAGTCCCGTCTGCTTTCGGGACCATTGACGCCGAACTGTCCGGAAGCCTCCGCCATGCTCAGAACCCCGTCGAAGCGGTGAACAGGGCCGCAAACCCGCCACCGATGAAGTAGCTCGGGGCACTTCCGGCAATGGTGGTACCATACACGCCGGTCGTGTCTTTCGCATTCATGGTCGGGCTTGCCACGCCGGAAAGATAGTGTTCGTTCGTGATGTTGATGAAGTTCATCCGCAGGGTCGGTTGATGCAGATGGATATGGTCCGAAAAGCGGTAGCCGATGGCGAGATCGCCGGTCGTGTGATCCGAGACGCGCTCGTCATTCATGAAGGTTGCGTACTGGTGGCCGGTGTAATGCACGGTGGCGACACCGAAGATATGCCCGTCATCGTAGCTCAGCCCGGCCGCGGCCTGAAGCGTCGGGCTGCGCACGGCGATGCGGCCACGAGTGCGCAGCAGGTCGCCGCCCGACATTAGGTCGTTGTCGATCGTGGCATGCAGGTACTCGCCCGAGACATAGGGGCTGAAATGATGCCAGGGGCGCAGACCGATTTCCACGTCCACGCCGCGTGATGTCTGGCCACCCGCATTCATCGTCGTACTGACGACGGAGCCGTTCTGGACAGCCTGTGTGGAGATCTGGCGGTTGGTGAAGTTGTAGTTGAACAGCGTCAGGCTGCCGATGATCCAGCGTCCCGTGCGGCGGTATCCCAGCTCTTCGGAAATGGAATATTCGTTGCGGACATCGGCCGATCCGGTTCCGTACATTTCGCCCGAAGAGGGGTCATAGGTGTTGTACAGCGCGCTCTGGTCCGGGGCGCGGAAATTGGTCGTGGCGTTGAAGAAGATCTGGTTTTCCGCGTCAATGCGCCAGCGCACGCCGAGGCGGGGCAGGGGCTCCATGCTGTTGGAGCCGACATGGTATTGCGGGCCTGGCATGCTGTTCGTGCCATCGCGGCTCATCATGACGGCCTTGAACCCGAGGTCTATGGCCAGATGGTCATGCAGCAGAGACATGTGGTCGCCGATGAACAGCGCGTTGGTCTGGGAAATGGTGTGAAAGCTGCCGCCCAGAAGGCGTTCGCCGTTGGACAGGCGGATCACGTCGCGGCCGTTTTGCGCCCAGATGTCCGGGGCATAGCCATTGGTCTGAACGGCCGTGAAGGGCTGTTGCTCGTTGTCGTCACCGTAATCGTACCAGTATCCGAGGACGAAATCGTTCCAGCCGGTTTTGTAGTGCAGCGCGCTGGTAAAGCCCGAGCGGTAGCTGCGCTGGGTGTAATCTGCGCGGACTACGCCCACGCCGTCCTGTGCGCCGGGAAGGTTCAGCGTGTCCGACAGGGCCTGTGTGCCCTGATAAAGTCCTGTTTCGGACAGGGTGCTTCCGCCCGGCCAGTTGCCATAGGCAAGCTGCGCGTAGGGTGTGACGTCCAGCGTCAGATGATCGGTCAGGGTCAGATGAACCGGCGCGCCGCCGTAAAGCGTGCGCTCTCCGTCCCGCCACAGGCGCCAGTAATTCGCGCCGTTTTCCGGATTGCTGCTGTCATAATGGGCCAGCAGGTTGTTCTGGCCTTTGATCCCGTCCGATTTCCATGTGTCCATCGTGGGTTCGGGATACCAGCTTGTGATGGTTGTGTTGAAAGTGCCGATAAGGCTGGCGCGGTTGCCTTGTCCCCATTCCTTGAGAAATTTGAAATCGACATGCTGCTTTTCGTCGCGTCCCGGTCCGCGCCAGTTGTCGGTCGCGCCGTGGGAGTAGGAGACGAAGCCACGGATGCCGGTATGGGCGATGTCGCCGGTGTCGAGGCGGATGAATTCGCGGTTGGTGTTGTAGGATCCGTAAGACACGCTGGCGTCTCCACCTGCTTTTTTGGCGGGGTCGCGGAAGGTCAGGTTCATCAGGCCCCCGGCGGCGTTCAGGACCGGGCTGTCCAGATCGGCCGAGCCCTGCGACAGGGCGATTTCCTGATAGTTCTCACTGTCTGCGAACTGGCTAGGCGTGCCGGAATAGGCGGCGACGTCGTTCAGCGGCATGCCTTCGAGCACATAACCGATGGCGCTGTTATCGAGTCCGCGTACAGTGATGTCGGTATTGGGAGAAAATCCCATCGGGTCGGACGATGACACATTGGCGCCGGGCAGCATGGATGCGAGCTGAAAGGCCGTGGCCATCGGGGCCTGTTTGGAAATGAAATCCTGACTGACCGTACTGACGGATTTCACGCCGTCCTGCAGATGGATCAGGCCGCCTCCCGGCTGGTTTCCGGGGGCGCTGTCCGCAAGCCGGTGAACGACAATATGTTCGGCTGGTGCCGGGCGCGGTGCAGTCGCGGCTGAAGGGGCGGGTGCTGTGTGATGCGTTGGCGGTTTGCTCGTATCGGCCGCGTGGGCGACGGACAGGCAGACCGTGGTGCCGATCAGGGCGGGCAGGATGCGATGATACCGCAGGCGAGACGTAGCAGAGTCTCCGGGGTGTCCGTGGGCCATGATGGAAAACGCCTCGCCTGCAAGCAATGGAAGTTCAGCGCTGGCAGGAAGGGTTCAAGCTGCTGGCTGGCGGGTTCGTGAAAATGCGTCCGGCAGGCAGCGACCACCATCCCTCCGCCAGTGTGAACTGGATCAGGTTCAATGGGTCACTGCGCCCTATGACGGACAAGCGTCATGCCAGCAGAATCTCAGCCCCTTGTCGGGGCTCCCCACGGTGAAACGTCAGCAATCCTCCGGGGACGGAAAATTGTCAATATGAGCAGATTCTGTCAGGGCCGTGCAGGGGAAGTGTTGCAAACAATTTCGAGAGTATTCTTCATTCTTTATTAATAACGACATGTATAGTTTTCAAAAAACATCACGCCAGTGCCTGAACGGGGCGTGAGACCTGAGGTCAATAAAGGCGATCATGCTCAACTGGATTGAAAAAACGGCCTATGTCCGGCAGAAAATCAAGGTGCTGTTTGCGCTTCTTGTTCTGATCGCCGTAGTACATTTTGCTGCCGAACAGCTTTGCGATCGTCTGTTTGTTCATTACCAGCATGAACAGATGCTGTCGCAGTGCATGGGGCTGCTGTTTCAGGTCGCACTGACACTTCTGATCGCCCGGTTCGCCATTCATGTGATTGCCGTACCGTTCGAGCAGATTACGGCGGCAACGGAGAAGGTCGCGGCTGGTGCTCTCAACATCACCATTCCGTGCCTTCATCACCATGACTGTGCGGGGCGGCTGGCACGCTCTCTCCAGTTGTTCCGGGAGAACAGTCAGAAGCAGTTGGCCCTTCAGGAAAATTCGGCGGAAGAAGCGCGCGATGCGGCGCAGATCCAGAAGGAACTGTCCGGCCGCAGCGAGCGGATTCGCCGTGTGCAGGATGAGACGATCGGAACCATTTGTGCCGGGCTGGAGATTGTGAAGGAAGGTGATCTGACCTTCATGTTCGGCGACAGTTTTCAGGACCGGTTCGAGGAATTCCGGCAGAATTTCAACACGCTCATCCAGATCTATCGGACGGCGATCGCCAAGATTTCCGATGCGACTTCCGTCATCGCTAACGGAACCGTCGAAATAGCCTCCGCTTCAACAGAACTGAGTGGACGGACGGAACGTCAGGCCATTACCCTGGCTCAGTCTGCCGCCTCCATTAACAGCATTACCCAGACGGTCGGCAAAACGGCGCGTTCTGCGGTGAGGGCGCGTGAAACGGCTCTTGAAACGCGGGGGCAGACCGTCGTGGTTTCGGAGATCATGCATTCGGCCAACCGGGCTATGGGCGAAATCCGGACGTCGTCACGACAGGTCGAGAGCATTCTGGGCCTGATTGAGGAAATCGCGTTCCAGACCAATCTTCTGTCGCTGAATGCCGGGATCGAAGCAGCCCGCGCGGGAGAGGCCGGTCAGGGTTTTGACGTTGTGGCCAAGGAAATCCGGGCGCTTGCGCAGCGCTCGGCCAAATCGGCGCAGGATATCCGCAACATCATCACGTCTTCGGGCCGACAGGTGGAAGAGGGTGTCCAGCTTGTCGGGGATGCGGACCGCTCGATGAAGGTTATCAGTGAGCATGTGGACGGCATCACGTTGCTGCTTGAAGACATTTCCCGCTCCACGACGGGTGAGGCCGAGAGTCTTGAGACGATCAACAAGGCCATCAACGAAATGGACCAGATGACCCAGCGCAATGCCGCGATGGTGGAAGAGGTCAATGTGGCCTGCCGGAATCTAAGCAACGAGGCGAAGGATCTTTTCGCCGAACTGTCCAAATTCCGTTTCAGCCCGTCACAATCTGCAAGCAGGAGACCGGGGTCCATACCCCGTGAACTGGCTCCGGCGGGTTTCTGAGGCTTTTCAGGAAAGTGAAAGACGCATTTTCCTGACATGTCTCGACATCGGAGCCGATATTCCCGACACTGACGCCCATGGTTGTCAGTCCGCTCTTTCTTTCTGCGCTGAATGACGGGGCCTGCCCATGATGGGCGGGGCCTTCCGATCTCTGGGGCGGCGGAATTACCGCGTCTGGGCCATGGGGGCACTGGTTTCGAATATCGGAACCTGGATGCAGATGACGACGCAGGACTGGCTGGTCCTGACGGAACTGACACGGCATGACGCAACGGCAGTCGGGATTGTCACGGCGCTTCAGCTTGCGCCGCCCCTTCTGCTGATTTTCTGGACCGGAAAAATCGCCGACAGGGTGGAGAAACATCGCTTCCTGCTTCTGACACAGGCTGCTCTCGGTACACTGGCCATCGCGCTCGGGGCTTTGGTGGTGACGGGGATGGTCCGGTTGTGGGAGGTGGATCTGTTCGCCTTTCTGAGCGGTTGTGTGGCGGCGTTTGACAGTCCGGTCCGGCAGATTTTTGCCGGTGAACTCGTGGGCGAGGAAGACTTGCCGAATGCGGTGGCGCTCAATTCCGTGTCTTACAATGCAGGCCGCATGATCGGACCTGCGGTCGCCGGATTCTGTATTGCGGAACTCGGTTCGGGATGGTCCTTCATCCTGAACGGGTTTTCGTTCTATGGCGTGCTGATGTCGCTCCTGTCTCTGCGGACGCAGGATCTGCACCGTCTTTCGGCCCGAAAGCCGGAAAGCGCGCATCAGGAAAAGCAGGATCTGCTGTCGGGGGTGCGGTATGTCTGGAAGCGCGATGATTTGCGGACCATCCTGTTCATGCTGTTTCTGCTCGGTGCCTTCGGACTGAATTTCCCGATTTATATTTCGACCATGGCTGTCAGTGTCTTTCACGTCGGGGCGCATGGTTACGGGGTGCTTAATTCAGCCATGGCGGTGGGGACGATTACGGGCGCGCTGTTCGCTGCCAGCCGTAAAACCATGAAGTTCTCGGCGCTGCCGCAGGGGGCGATTGTGTTCAGTCTGGCCTGTCTGCTGGGGGCGCTTGCGCCGGGATACTGGGCGTTTGCGGTCACGCTGGTCATGGCGGGGATGTCGACTCTGACATTTACGGCGGTGAGTAACAGCTACATGCAGCTTGCGACCGATCCGGGCATGCGCGGACGCGTGGTGTCGATCCGTTTTGCAGTCTTTGCGGGCTCCTCACCGCTGGGCGCGCCGCTGGTGGGGATGGTGGCCAATTCGCTGGGGCCGCGCTGGGCGCTGGGTGTGGGGTCTTTGTCGGGGATTCTGGCGGCAGGGGTGGCGCTGCTTTATCTGCACCGTACGCAGACGGATAAGGAAACGGTGTCCTGATGAGGCGCTGGGTTGTAAGCGGGTTGACGTTTGGTGCGGTTCTCCCGGGTCTGTTTCTGCTCTGGATGGGCTTCGTGGCGTTTCGGGGGCTTTCAGCCGTGCCGAAGCAGTCTGAAATGGCGGTTATTTTCGGGACGGCGGTGACTGCGAAAGGCAAGCCCCGCCCAGCGTTGCAGGAACGGTTGCAGGAAGGACTGCGGCTCTGGCGTGCTGGGCTTGTGCGGACTGTCATGGTGAGTGGTGCGATCGAGAGCGGCAATCGTCGCGACGAAGCCCGGATCATGGCGGACTGGTTGATGGTGCGGGGTGTGCCGGAAGCCGCCATCATTGTGGATTCGCACGGGAACAATACCTGGCTGACGGCCCTGCATGTCGCGCGCCTGCATCCACAGAGGGCGGTCGTGGTCACGCAGTGGTTTCACATTCTGCGGGCAGAATGGGCGCTGGGCCGGGCAGGCGTGTCGCCGGTGTCGGGGGCAGCCCCGTCACGGTTCCGGCTGGCGGAGCTTTGGTATCTGTTTCGGGATTCCGTGGCGCTTCCGGTTTATGTGCTGACGAAAGCGCCGCCCGGCTGACTCAGTAGGGAACGCCGATCTGTTCGATGGCTGTGGCGAGAGAAGGTGCCAGAGGCATCATGGGGGCCAGTGTGGACTGATAAGCGTGATACAGGTCGCCCTTGCCCTTGTAGATCGTTTCGGTGGGTTCGCCTTCGGGGCTGACTTCGTTGAACCAGCTTCCGAAATCCCGGTCGATCAGGGTTGTGTCGATATAGTCCCAGATCGTGCGGTACCAGTGCTCGTAATGGGGGTTTCCGGTCCGCTTGTAGAGGTTGACGGCGGCTGTCAGCGCTTCGGCCTGAGCCCAGTGGATGCGACTGCGGTTGTGGGGAGCGTGCTCCCAGTTGATTGTGTAGAGCATTCCTGGTCGTCCATCGGCGTTCCAGCCGGTTTTCATGCCCGTTTCGAACAGCGCCTGCGCGTCATGCAGCATCCATTCCGGGGCCTTCAGTCCATGACGGAGCAGGGCGGCTTCGAGCTTTAAGGTCAGATGCGCCCATTCCACGAAATGCCCCGGCGTCATGCCATAGGGGCGCAGGTCGTCATTGGGTTTGTTGCTGTGATAATCGCGCATGAGGGTCCAGTCGCGATCGAAATGCTCCGGCATGGCGAAACCCTGCCCGGCGGCCAGTTCGTGCACGAAGCGGGTGACGATGCGCCGGGCGCGGTGCAGCCATTTCACATCTCCGGTGACGTCCGCCAAGGCCATGAAGGCTTCGGTGGAGTGCATGTTGCTGTTTGCGCCTCGATAGTTTTCTTCATCCGACCAGTTCGGCGCGAAGCTCTCGAGCATGACGCCTTCGCTTTCGCTCCAGAAATGGGTGTCGATCTGATGGGTGGCGTCTTTGAGCAGTTCGCCTGCGCCTTCCGCCCCGATCAGGACGGCGGAAGAGGCGGCAAGGGCAACGAACGCATGGAGGTAAGCCTGTTTGCGGTCATTGTCCTTGTCCGCGAAATGCTGCCAGCCGCCATGGGCGTCATCGCGGAAATGCGTGCGCAGGGCGTGAATGCCGTGTGTGACCAGCGGTGCGCTTCCGGGCAGGCCCTGAAGTTCGGCCAGGGCATAGGCATGGACGCAGCGTGCGGTCAGGGTGGCTTCGGGTTTGGCATTTTCGGGGAGGGTGCCTTCCAGATCCAGTCCCGCGAAGCCTCCGTCCACGCATCCACCTTTGCTGAAGTCCAGAAGGCGACGGCCCTGCATTTCCAGCCAGGCCCGGTGCGAGGGGCGGCGGATCCAGCTGTCGCGGCTGAGCAGGGTAGGCGAAAGGCGATCGGTCATGGGGCACTCCGGGCAGATCGGCGGATTTGGGCATCAGGACGTTTCAGACGGGCCGGGGTTCCAAAGTGGCGAACACGCAGACATGAACCTCACGAAGATGCGCATCGATGCGGATGTGGCTTGCGTCGCGCGATGGCTTTGCCGATACATGAGTGTATGACTGAGCGTTCTTCGATCATTGTCGCCCCCAGCCTTCTGGCTGCTGACTTTTCCCGCCTCGGGGAAGAGATTGCCTCCATTGCGCGTGCGCCGTGGCTCCATCTCGATGTGATGGACGGGCATTTCGTGCCGAACATCTCGTTCGGCCCTCCGGTGATTGCGGCATTGCGCAAGCATACGGATGCGAAATTCGACGTGCATCTGATGATTGATCCGGTCGATCCATATCTGGAAGCGACGGCAAAAGCCGGTGCCGACCATATTACGGTCCATGTCGAGAACGCGCCCCATCTGCACCGCTCGCTTCAGACCATCCGCGCGTTAGGCTGTCGTCCGGGTGTGGCGATCTGTCCGGCGACGCCTGCCGTGGCGTTGTCGGAAGTTATGGATCTGGTGGACATTATCCTCGTCATGACCGTCAATCCGGGTTTTGGCGGACAGAGCTTCCTCGATAGCCAGCTTGCCAAAATCAGAACGCTGGCGGAGATGATCCGCAAGAGCGGTCGTGAGATCATTCTTGCCGTGGATGGCGGCATCGACCCGCAGACGGCGCCGCGCGTTGTCGAAGCCGGTGCGACCATGCTCGTCGCAGGATCGGCGATTTTTGGAAAAGAAGACCGGGACGCGGCGATCCGGGCGCTTGAAGGACCGTTCGTGGAACAGACGCCCGGATGACAGGCAGTCCCTGGCTTCGCGGTCTGCGTCTCTCTCTTGCCCGTCTGCCGTTTGGCGCGCCTGCCCCCGAAGGGCCGGTGCATGTGTTCCGTGATCCCTGGAAAGGGGATGCGGAGCAGGGGGCGCGCCTGATTGGCGGGAAGTTCCGTTTCGACCGGCACGATTATGTCCTGCCCAGCGGCAACTGGGAGCGGGGCCCCTGGCCCGAACCAGCGCGGGAATGGCTGCATGGGTTCGGCTGGCTGCGGGACCTGAGGACGCTCGGGAGCGACAGGGCACGCCTGACTGCGCGCGGACTCGTTAGTGACTGGCTGGCGCACCCGCCGACAGATCCTCTGGTCCGTGATGCCTGTGTGACGGGATCGCGTCTGGCGTCGTGGCTGTCGAACCATGAGTTCTGTCTGGCATCCGCTGATCCGCGACTTCAGCAGCGTCTGATGGAGCGGATGCTGGTGGAGGGGCGCACCATTGCGGCCCTTCTGCCGCTGCCGCCGCAGGGTGCGCGGGGGTTGATGGCCTTCCGTGGGCTTTTGGCTGCTGCGATGGCAATGCCGGAGCAGACCGGATTCATGTCGCGCTTTCTGCGCTATCTTCCGGCGGAGTTGGAGCGCCTTGTTCTCGCGGATGGGACCGTGATTGAGCGTAGTCCTGAGGCGCAGTTTCTGGTGGCGCGTGAGTTGGCGGAAATGTCCGTCATGTTTCGCACGGCCCATGCGAGTGTGCCGCCGTTCATCGACCGTGCCTTGGACAAGGTCTGTCCTGTTCTGCGGGCCATGCGGCACGGGGATGGAGGGCTTGCGGTCTTTAATGGGGCGAACGAACGGCACAGCGCGGCGGTGGAGGATGTTCTCGCGCAGGGATCGCGCCAGAAGCTGATCGCGCCTGCCATGCCGCAGGGTCGCTTCACGCGGCTGGCGCTCGGGAAATCGCTGCTGATTGTCGATAGCGGACCGCCCGCCCAGGCAGGGTTCGATACAACCGCTCACGCTGGAACGCTGTCTTTTGAATTCTCGCATCAGCGGCACCGTCTGTTCGTCAATTGCGGCAGTGCCGTGATCGGGGCGTGGCGTGAAGCCATGCGGAGCAGTGCGGCCCATACGGTTCTCGTCGCGGATGGTCTGTCGTCGGCGGATTTCGGACCTGATGGCGGCATGACGCGCCGTCCGGTCACTGTCTCCTGCGACCATCAGACAGATGGAAACGCGCACTGGCTGGACCTGTCGCATGACGGTTATCACGCGCCTCTGGGGGCGAAATGGACGCGGCGTCTGTATTTCGGTGCTGATGGCGAGGATCTGCGCGGGCAGGAACTGATCGACGGCGAACGCAACATTGATTTCGCCATCCGTTTTCATATCCACCCGGATGTGACGGTGACGCAGGATGACGAGGACATCATTCTTCAGGTCGGCGGGACGATCTGGCGTTTCAGGCAGCGTGATGGCGTCGTGCGTCTGGAAAACGACGTGTATCTGGGGCGTGGAAAACGCGAAATCTGCCGCCAGATCATCATCACGCCGCAGCCGGTTGCCGAGGTCGCTGCCCTGTCTGAGGGCGAAAGTGCCCCCGAGCCTGAAAAGCCCGCAGCGCAGAAGCCCGTCAAACGGACCCATCAGAGCGTGACATGGCTGCTCGAACGTATTCCGGAATAAGCCGTCTCGTGTTCAGGATGCCGACGTGAAGATCCTCGAAATCACGAATGTGGATTTTGCACTCAGGCAGTTTCTGCTGCCGCTGATGCGAGAACTGCGCGAGGCCGGGCATGATGTTCAGGGAGCCTGCGCCGAAGGTGCCCATCTCAAGGCCGTGCGGGCCGAGGGCTTTACGGTGCATGGCGTTCCGATGGCGCGATCGCTGTCGCCGGTTGCCCAGTATCGCGCTTTTCTTGCGTTATTGCGCCTGATCCGGCGTGAAAAGCCGGATCTGGTGCATGGCCATATGCCCATTAGCGGTATTCTGGCACGGTTTGCCGGCCGACTCTGTGGAGTACGGATCGTGGCCTATACCTGCCACGGCTTTCTGTTCAACCAGCCGGGATCATGGCGCCGTCGGATGCTGTCCCTGATACTGGAATGGGCAGCGGGTCGCATGACGGATCTGTATATGACCGTTTCGCGCGAGGAAGCGCGGGATGCGCGTCGGCTGCATCTGAACCGCAACCCTATTGCCATCGGCAACGGCCGGGACCCGGAACGCTTTCATCCCGATCCGGCCGTCCGGGCCAAGATACGCGAGGAACTTAGGGTTCCGCAGGATCGACCGGTGGTTATCGTGGTGTCGCGTCTGGTGCGGCACAAGGGGCATCCCGAGTTGCTGCGGGCGATGGAAGATGTTCCCGATGCCGAACTCTGGGTCGTTGGCGAGCGCCTGCCTTCGGATCACGGGGCGGATCTGACGGCACCGTTCGAACGTGCAGGGGAGCGTCTGGGGCCGCGTCTGCGGATGCTTGGATATCGGGAGGATGTGGCCGAGCTTCTGATGGCAGCGGATATTTTCGCGTTGCCCAGCCATTTTGAAGGTCTGCCCATGTCGGTCATCGAAGCGATGCTGACGGGGCTGCCGGTCGTGGCGACGGATGTTCGCGGGCCGAGAGAGCAGATCGTGGATGGGGCAACCGGATTTCTGGTGCAACCGGGTCTTTCTGCTCCGCTTGCCCGCGCCCTGCGTCTTCTGGTGCAGGACGCGGCGTTGAGAGAGTCCATGGGTAATGCCGCAAGACGGCTGGCGCTGGAGACTTATGACGAGCGTCGTATTCTCCGGCATGTCGTGGCCCTGATGGAACAGACGGCGTCCGGGCATACTCTGGACGGTCAGAGAGCCTGAGACTATTTTGTTTTCCTAATTCTCTTCGATGAATACTTGAAAATCATCTTTTCAAATCACGATCAGATATTGGTATTACTATCAGTACTAAAATACTCCGGTTATGATGACTTCGATTCTCCCGTAAACTTGTCTTTTGTTTTTATGTTGTTTTCATGAGACTGTGATCACACGCGTTGATTGAAGGCAAAGGTATTCCCATGAAGGTCGGTCTATTTGTTCCCTGTTATGTGGACATGTTTCATCCCGAAACAGGAATTGCGACTCTGGAACTGCTGGAGCGTTTCGGACTGTCCGTTGAATATCCTGTCGATCAGACATGCTGTGGGCAGCCCATGACCAATACCGGCTGTGAGCGCGAGGCCGCCAAGACGGAAGAACTGTTCGTCCGCAATTTCGGGAAATACGACTATATCGTCACGCCGTCTGGAAGCTGCACCAATCAGGTGCGCAACAACATGACGGCCATCGAACAGACCGATGCCGTCAAACATGTCCGCAGTCGCACCTATGAACTGGTTGAGTTCCTGCACGACGTTCTCAAGGTCGATGCATTCCCCTGGGCCGAGTTTCCGCATCGTGTTGCCCTGCACAACAACTGCAACACGCTGCGGAACCTGCGGATCGCCAGCATGAGCGAGCGGCGGGAAGAGCCCTTTTCCAAGCCGAAGGCGCTGCTGGGAATGGTCAAGGGCATTGAATTCGCCGATCTGACGCGCCCTGACGAATGCTGCGGTTTTGGCGGGACGTTCTCGGTGTTCGAGGAAGGTGTGTCGGCCAAAATGGGGCAGGACAAGGTCACGGACCAGCTCAAATCCGGGGCGGAATATGTCACGTCGTCTGATAGCTCCTGCATGATGCATCAGGAAGGCTGCGCGCGGCGGATGGGTGCCAACCTCAAATATATCCACATCGCCCAGATCCTGAACGGAGCACGCGCATGACCGCCGAACTGCATGAAGAGCTGACGGACCCGCATGGCGAGCAGCTTGATCACGGCGCCGCTTCGTCCCGGCCTCTGAAGTCCCGGATTTCGGAACCCCAGCCGCGGGGTGCGAAAATCCGTGGCAACCGGCCCGTTGACCAGTCCGAAGCCGCGAACCGCTTCATGGCCGCGACCGAACATGAGGCCATGCATGACGCGCGTCTGTGGGATCTGCGCCAGAAACGCGACAAGGAAATGCATGGGATTGAGGAATGGGAAGAGCTCCGTAACCTCGCCTCTGGCATCAAGGAACACACGCTTTCAAAGCTCGATTACTATCTCGAACTGTTCGAGAAAAACGCGACGGCCAACGGGATCAAGGTTCACTGGGCGAAGGACGGGGCCGAGCATAACGCCATTGTTCTGGAAATCCTGCGGAGCAGGGGCGTCGAACGGCTGATCAAGAGCAAGTCCATGCTAACGGAAGAATGTGGCTTCCGGGAGTTCATGGCCCACAATAACGTCGAGGTTATCGAGACGGATCTGGGCGAACGCATCCAGCAGTTGGATGATGAAGCGCCCAGCCATGTCGTCGTTCCGGCCGTGCACAAGCTGCGCACCGATGTCGCCAGTGTTTTTGCCAAAACGATCGGCTCCGACCCTGACAATGCCGATGCACACTACCTGACGGAATGTCAGCGCGAGGCCACGCGCCCGCTGATCCTCTCGGCGCAGGCAGGGATGACGGGCGGTAATTTCGTGGTGGCGGAAACGGGAACGTTCGTTGTCTGCACCAATGAGGGCAACGCGGATCTGTCCGCCAATACGCCGCCGCTGCATATCGCGTCCATCGGGATCGAGAAGCTCATTCCCGGCCTGAACGAGTTGCCGGTCTTTATCCGGCTGCTGTCGCGGAGCGCTCTGGGGTCCCCAATTACGCAGTATACGTCGCATTTTCGCGGGCCGCGTGAGGGTGGCGAAATGCACGTCGTGCTCGTGGATAACGGGCGTTCCGAGCGGCTGGGGATGGAGAAGTTCTGGCCGGGGCTGAAATGCATTCGCTGCGGTGCCTGCATGAACACCTGCCCGGTTTTCCGGCGCAGCGGTGGTCTGAGCTATGGCGCGACCTATGCCGGGCCGATCGGACTGATTATCGATCCGACCTTCAACGTTCATAAATACCGCAACCTGCCATACTCCTCGACGATGAACGGGAGCTGCACCAATGTCTGTCCGGTGAAGATCAATATTCACGAACAGATTGCGGACTGGCGCAAGACGCTGGCGGGCGAGGGGGAAATCTCTCCGGTCAAGAAGGTCATGATGAAGGCGGCGGGCGAGGTTCTGGCATCGCCTGTGGTCTATCGCGCGAGCCTGCCTCTGGGGCGGAGTGCGTTGCGGCACCTGCCGCATTTCATGCTCTACAACAAGCTCAATACCTGGGGCCGCAAGCGCGACATTCCCGAAACGCCCAAACAGACGTTCAATGAATGGTACCGCCGAAACCGGAAGTCGCAGGGCGAGGGAGAAAACTCATGAGCGGCTCACGCGACGCCATTCTGGGCGCAATCCGGAACAATCATATTCAGGGCGAACGTCCCCGGCCTGTCGTGCCGCTGTTCGATCAGGCAGCCCCAGCCGATCTGAAGGCTCTGTTCCAGAAGTCTCTGGAGCGCATGGGCGGGAAAATGCTGATCACCGATGCGGCTGACCCGATGGCGCCCGTGCGGCAGGCCATCGTCAAGCCGGGGCCTGTCGTGTCCTGTGTGCCGGAGTTTGAGGGGGATATGAAAATCACGCCCCAGACCAAGCCCACGGATATCGCGCCGGTCGAATATGCTGTTCTGCGCGCTGCGTTTGGCGTGGCGGAGACCGGGTCGCTGTGTTTTACGGAAAAGCAGCTTCATGTGAACACGACGGGCTTTCTGCCGCAGCATCTGATCGTCCTGCTGGACCCCGCCCAGATCGTTTACAATCTGCACAATGCCTATCAGCGTCCGGAATGGTTGCAAGCCCATTATGCCGTGTTCCAGAGCGGCCCGTCAGCGACGGCGGATATCGAGGGTGTGCTGGTGCATGGTGCCCAGGGCGTGCGGTCTCTGAGCGTTCTGCTTCAGCCCTGATAAAACGGCGGGCTGCTTACAGCCAGCCGTTCGCGCGGGCGATGCGGCCGGCTTCTATGCGGTTCCGGGCGTCCAGCTTCTGGACGATTTCCGAGAAATAATTGCGGACTGTTCCTGAGGACAGGGACAGTTCTTCCGCAATTTCACGGTTCGTGCGTCCGGCTTCGGCCAGCCGAAGCATGGTGCGTTCGCGTTCGGAAAGCGGATCGGGCAGGGCGTCCCAGACGGCTTCGGCCAGATCGGGTGCGATCGCCCGCCCCCCTGCGGCAACTTTGCGGATGGCGGCGGCAAGCTGCGTGATGGGGGCGTCCTTGAGCATGTAACCGCGCACTCCCGCCTGAAGCGCGCGGCGCAGATAGCCGGAGCGTCCAAAGGTCGTCACGATCATGACGCGGCTGGGGAGATTTTCCTGAAGGATTTTCTCGGCAAGTTCGATGCCCGTGACATGGGGCATTTCGATGTCGGTCAGGACCACGTCCGGGCGGTGCTCGCGGATCAGGTCGAGCGCCTCGCGTCCGTCCGTAGCGCGTCCGACGATCTGGATATCGTCTTCAAGATGCAGCAGGGCCTCGAAGGCATCGAGGAGCATGGTCTGGTCTTCGGCAAGGATGAGGCGGATCATGGCAGGGTCGTCGCAGTCAGTGTGAAACCCCGGGGGCGGGGAGAGATGGTCAGGGTGCCGCCCGAGGCGGCCAATCTGGCGCGCATGCCGCGCAGACCGTTGCCTTCGATGATGGTCCGGGCGGGTTGCGCGGCTTGAAGCGGACCGTCGTCTTCGAGGGTGAAGGTGTGGATATGTCCGCTGGCGTCGTACAGGAAAGTCAGGGTGCAGGTTCGGGCGTCAGAGTGGCGGATGACGTTCGTAACGGCTTCGCGCAGGGCGAGGGCGAGCACACTGTTTGGTGGGGCGTCGGCAGGAGGCTCGCGGCCTTCGAGAACGAGCGTGATGCCTGTCGTGTGCAGGGCTTTGCGGGCCCGTTCCAGTTCGCGCAGGAGAGACGCCCCGTTCATGCCGGACACAGCCTCGCGGACTTCGCGCAGGGACGTGCGGGCGATCTGGCTGATTTCGTTGATTTCCTGCCGAGCGCGGTGCGGATCGGCCGTGAACAGACGCTCGGAGAGTTCGGCCTTGACCGAAATGACGGTCAGGGAATGGCCCAGAAGATCATGCAGGTCACGGGCGATGCGTTCGCGCTCGGCGGTTGTGGCGAGCGCACGGATTTCGTTCTGGGCTTCGCGCAGTTCGAAATTACGGATGCCGAGCTGCCACTGCACGAGCGTGCCCATATAGGTGATGATGCTGAAAAAGGCGCCGGGAATGACTTCAAGCGTGGTTTTGTGCCGGAAATGGCCGGAAATGATGAGCACGACCTGCAACAGGATGACCATCGTGATGGACTGTCGCCTTTCGGGCAGGCGCGCGCACATTCCGGCGGCGAAAATACAGTAGACTTCCCAGTCGCCGTGCGTCCATGCGCAGGCATGGCCGATCAGATCGGTAAGGATGATTTCGCCATAGCCGTAATAGCGGTCTTTGCGGTAGGGCGCGAAATAGACCAGCAGGAACAGCAGCATGGCCGCTGCCGAAAACAGAACGCCCGGCAGCGTGGGGCGGTGATAGCCCAGCAGCCAAGGAACTGGATAAAACAGCAGGTAGCTCAGATAGGCCACCAGATAGTGGTTGAAGTGCGGCCAAGGCGTTTTGCGATCCGCCAGATGGCGGGAGAGGGAATCTGCGGCCATCAGGTGAGGGTAATGGAGGCCGGTTCGGCAGGCAGGAACAGGCCGGACCGCCACAGTCGTACCGCGCTGCCAACCCATATGGCGAGGGCCGTGCCGAAACCTGCGACTTCCAGATGGTGCGGTTCGGGCAGAAGCATGGAAAGGCCCGAAATCAGGACGATGGCGCCGCCCATGAACACATGCACCGGTTCTTGCAGGGCGCGGCCCAGCGGGACGTAGGACAGGCCGATGATGGCTCCGAGCATCGGATAGAACAGGTCCAGCCGGTGATGGGAATGGGTCCATGATGCGGCGGCAAAAATCCCTACGAAACGTAAGATTTTGATACGGCGCGTCAGTTTCGGGTCAACGGAGATTTCGGGGCGTCGGAGGATGAGGTCGCGGCGGGCGAACCCAAGAATAAGAAGGACGGTCGGAATGGCGATGAGTGCGACGGTCAAGGCTGTGGGCAGTTTGCCCGCCTGTGCGCCGCGTGTGGCCCAGACGGCGGCGAAGGCCAGACCTGCGCAGTCAGTCAGCAGGCCACGCCAGTTTTTGCGTTCCGTCATCATCCGCGCTGCGTCTCCGTTGGGGGCAACCTGCGGCGAGGATGCCCGTTCCGGCGAAGAAAAAACAGGGTGCAGTGTCAGGAGTCGCGGATGACATCGGTCATGACGGATGTCAGACCGGACGGAGCAGGATGTGCTTCTTCTTGCCGGACGACACTTTCAGAACACCGTCGCGCAGGTCGTCGAGCGTGAAGGTCTGGTTCTCGTCCGAAACTACCACGTCGTTGACGCGACCGCCACCGCCGCGGATCAGGCGGCGGGCTTCTCCGCCACTTGCGGCCAGTCCGGCCTCCTGAAAGACGCGGAATGCGGGCAGACCTTCGGCGATCAGGGTGGCGGGCAGGTCGATTTCCGGCAGGGCAGCTTGTGTGGAACCCTGTTCGAACACGCGGCGTGCCGTTTCGGCGGCGTCTTCGGCAGCGGCGCGACCGTGGCAGATGGCGGTGGCTTCGGTGGCGAGGATCTTCTTGGCCTCGTTGATGTCCGCGCCTTCGAGCGCGCCCAGACGTTCGCATTCCTCGACGGGAAGATCCGTGAAGAGCTTGAGGAAACGACCGACATCGGCGTCTTCCGTGTTGCGCCAGAACTGCCAGTATTCGAATGCGGGCAGACGCTCGGCCCGGACCCATGTCGCGCCGTTGGCGGACTTGCCCATCTTCGCACCCGAGGACGTGGTGACGAGCGGCGTGGTCAGACCGAAGATCTGTTTCCCGTCCGTCCGGCGGGCCAGATCAATGCCGGAGACGATGTTGCCCCACTGGTCCGAACCGCCCATCTGGAGAACGGCGCCGTGGCGGCGGTTCAGCTCGCGGAAATCGTAGGATTGAAGGATGGAGTAGTTGAACTCCAGGAATGTCAGGCCTTGTTCCCGCTCCAGACGTTGCTTCACGCTGTCGAAAGCGAGCATGCGGCTGATGGAGAAATGCGCGCCGACATCCTGTAGCAAATCGATGTAGGAGAGCTTGTCCAGCCAGTCCGCGTTGTTCGCGAGAATGGCGCCGCTGGACGGGTCTTCATCGCTGAAGGTGATGAACTGGCGCAGGGATTTCTCGATCCCGGCGATGTTGTGCGCGATCGTTTCGTTCGTAATCAGAGACCGGGCCTCGTCACGGAAAGACGGATCGCCGATTTTGGCCGTACCGCCACCCATCAGGGCGATCGGGCGATGGCCGTGTTTCTGGAGCAGGCGCAGCGCCATGATGGAGAGCGCATTGCCGACATGCAGAGAGTCTGCTGTCGGATCGAAACCCACATAGGCGGTGATCGGTCCGGCCAGCAGGGCCTCGTCGAGGGCGTCGAGGTCGGTGCACTGGAAGATCAGGCCGCGGGCCTGGGCTTCGAGGAGGAACGGACTCTTTGGCATGGGTCGATCTTGCTACGCTGCTACTGAAAAGAAGGGACACGGACCCTAGCATGACCGGCGCGGGAGCGGAAATTTCGGCGTTTGACAGGGATTTGTGGAGCCGGAATCAAAAAGGCTCTCCGCGAAGGAGAGCCTTTTTGAAGGTGTCTGTCGGGATGTTTGTCCCGGATCAGTCTGCGGCCAGAGCCAGTGCCTTGCGGCCACGCATCGTATTGACGTGGTCTTCCAGAGCCTCGCCGACGCGGTCGGCCTGTTTGGCAAAGATGTGGTCGGCGTCGTCGAAGATACGGTAGTCGACGGTCACATTCTTCTGGGTGTTCAGCTTGTCTACCAGCTTGCGGATGCCAGGCTCGGGAGCCATTTCGTCCTTGCCGCCAGCGATCATGAGGCCGCCGCACGGGCAGGGGGCCAGAAAGCCGAAATCGTAGTCGTTGGCCGGGGGGGCCACGCTGATCCAGCCGCTGATTTCAGGGCGACGCATCAGAAGCTGCATGCCGACGAACGCGCCGAAGGAATAGCCCGAAATCCATAATTCGCTGGAGTTCGGATTGACCATCTGCATCCAGTCAAGGGCTGCGGCCGCATCGGAAATTTCGCCAATACCGCCGTCATAACGGCCCTGGGAGCGGCCGACACCACGCGAATTGTAGCGCATGACCGAGAAGCCCATTTTCTCGAAGCTGCGATACATCGTGTAGGTGATGCGGTTGTTCATGGTGCCGCCGTGGAGCGGATGGGGGTGCAGCACCAGGGCGAGCGGAGCGTTGGGTTCGCTGGAGTGGTGGTAACGACCCTCAAGCCGGCCGTCTGGGCCGGCGAACATCACTTCAGGCATAATACTCTCGCGCTGTGTCAGGCAGGATTGGAACTCTGCCGTCCGGTGGTGCTGTGTATACCGATTCGCAAAAGCCGATTTCCACCAAAATCGACATGCCATTGCGATTTCCGCCTGTTTGCCCAATCTGGAAAACATGATGACTGCGCTGAAAACCGTTCCCGCGACGACCTATCTGGACGCCAATGCCACCGAGCCGCTCCGCCCTTGTGCGCGGGACGCTGCGCTGGAGGGGATGATGCTGTCTGGAAACCCGTCTTCGGTTCATGCTGAAGGGCGCGAGGCCCGCCGCTTTCTTGAAGACGCCCGCAGCCGGATGGCAGCGGGTTTCGGGCGGATTTCCGGCGCTTGCGTGTTCACGTCCGGCGCGACGGAAGCCGATGCGATGGCGGTTCACGCTTTCGGGCAGGGGTGTCGGATTTTTGTTGGGGCTACGGAACATGATGCTGTTCTCAAGGCTGCGCCGGACGCTGAGATTCTGCCCGTAAACAAGGATGGAATTTTGGATGTGGAACACCTTCGCGCACGGCTGCGGGAGAGTGGTCCGGCACTGGTCTGTGTGATGTCCACCAATAACGAGACGGGGGTGCTCTCGCCGCTGGAGGATGTGCTGGCGGTGTGTCGCGACTCGGGTGCGCATCTGCATGTGGATGCTGTGCAGAGCGCGGGACGGGTGCCGTTCGCGCTGGGTGGGTGCAGTGTTGCGGTTTCGGGGCACAAGATGGGTGGCCCGAAAGGGGCGGGCGCGTTGCTGCTTGCGGAAGATGAGCCCATGGATGCGCTTGTGGCGGGCGGCGGTCAGGAGCGCGGTCGCCGGGGCGGAACGCAGGCGCTTCCGGCCATTCTGGGTATGGCGGCGGCGTTTGATGCGGCGCGTGCGCAGGACTGGGGTTCGGTGCAGCGTCTTCGGGACAGGGTCGAAGCTGTGGCGAAAACTGTTGGCGCGCGGGTTGCCGGGGAAGCGGTGGCGCGGCTGCCGAATACGAGCTGTCTGATTCTGGACGGTGTGGCGGCGCAGGTGCAGCTTATGACGCTGGATCTGGCAGGATTCTGCGTCTCTGCGGGGTCGGCCTGCTCGTCGGGGAAAGTGTCGTCTTCGCACGTGTTGCGGGCGATGGGGGAGGCGGAAGGTGCGTCGCAGGCCATCCGTGTTTCACTTCCCTGGAATGTGCAGGAAGCTCAGGTTGAGGCGTTTTGTGAGGCGTATGAGGCGATGGCGCGCCGTTTAAGGAAATGATCGGGAAACGGGCATGATCTATCTCGATTATCTTTCGACAACGCCATGCGATTCGGCGGTTGTGAAGGCCATGCTGCCGTGGTTCGGGGAAGATTTCGGCAACCCGCACAGTGTGCATGGGCCCGGGCGGAAGGCGGCGGAGGTCGTGGAGCGGGCGCGGGAGAGCGTGGCGCGGCTTTTGGGCGCGGAAGCGCGGGAGATCGTGTTTACGTCCGGTGCGACGGAATCGAACAACCTCGCCATAAAGGGGGCGGCGCGGCATCTGATGCGGCTGGGCGATCCGCGACGGCGGATCATCACGGTCGCAACGGAGCATAAATGCGTTCTGGAATCGGTGCGGGCGCTGGCGGCTGAAGGCTTTGAGGCGGTTGTGCTCGGCGTGGATTCCGACGGGCGGGTTGATCCTGAGGCTCTGCGAGAGGCGCTGAAGGTGCCGACACTGCTCGTGAGCATCATGGCCGCGAACAACGAGACCGGCGTGTTGCAGGATATTCCGCAGCTTGCGGCGCTGGTGAAGGCGGCGGGCGCGCTGATGCATGTCGATCTGGCGCAGATGGCCGGGAAAATGCCGGTGTCGTTGCGCGATGTGGATCTGGCGTCCGTGTCCGCGCACAAGATGTACGGACCGAAAGGGATCGGGGCTCTGTATGTCCGGCGTCGTCCGCGTGTCCGGCTGGAGCCGCTTTTTTCCGGGGGCGGGCAGGAGCGCGGGTTCCGCTCCGGAACGCTGCCGACACCGCTGGTTGTCGGGTTTGGAGCGGCTGTAGAGCTGGCTGCGGCGAGCATGGCTGAAGAAGCTGTGCGGCAGGCGGTGCTGCGGGATGATCTGTGGGCGCAGCTTCAGGGCGGCCTGCCGGGGATTGTCCTGAACGGGCGCACCGTGCCGCGTTTGGCGGGGGCGCTGAATATCTGTCTGCCTGAGGGACTCCGGGCGCTCGACGTATTGGAAGCCTGTCCGGATGTCGCCGCTTCGACCGGATCGGCCTGTACGGCAGCGGAGATTGCGCCTTCCTATGTGCTGACGGCGATGGGACTTTCTGCGCAGAAGGCGTCGCAATGCTTGCGCCTGTCGGTCGGACGCTCTACCTCCAAGGCCGATATTGACCGTGCGGCCGAACTTCTGATCGCAGCCGCACGGACGTGCCAACCCAACTGAAACCGGAAAAACGGACGACCTATGCCCAAGATGACCTTTATCGAGCGTGATGGAACCCGTCGTGACGTGGACGCGCCTGTCGGACTGTCGGTGCTGGAAATCGCGCACAAGCATGACATCGATCTTGAAGGCGCCTGCGAAGGATCGCTGGCTTGCGCGACGTGCCATGTGGTCGTCGATCCGGACTGGGCTGCCAAGCTGAGCCAGCCGACCGATGACGAGGAAGACATGCTCGATCTGGCGTTCGGTCTGGAAAAGACATCCCGTCTGGGCTGTCAGATCGTCATGACGGATGCGCTGGATGGCCTGACCGTCCGCCTTCCGAAGGCGGGCTGAGCACCATGCGGATCCTCGTTGCCATGTCGGGAGGCGTGGACAGTTCCGTAGTGGCCGCGCTGCTCAAACGGCAGGGCCACGAGGTGATTGGCGCGACGCTTCAGCTCTATGACCACGGACAGGCTGCCAAGCCGGGTGCGTGCTGTGCGGGGCGTGACATCATGGATGCGCGCGCCGTGGCGGACCGTCTGGGCTTTCCGCACTATGTCATTGATGCGGAAACGCGCTTTCGTGACAGTGTGGTCGAGAGCTTCGCGGATGCCTATGCGCGTGGCGAGACGCCTGTTCCCTGCGTGGCCTGCAATCAGGGCGTGAAGTTCACGGATCTTCTGGGCATGGCGCGGGACCTGGGCTGCGAGGCCATGGCGACCGGGCATTACGTCCGCCGTGTCGACGGGCCGGACGGGGCGGAAATGCACCGTCCCGTCGATGCCGAGCGGGACCAGACCTGGTTCCTGTTCGCCACGACCAAAGACCAGCTTGACTATCTGCGCTTTCCGCTGGGCGAAATGCCGGACAAGGCGCATGTGCGTGCGCTGGCCGAGGAGCTGGGCCTGTCGATTGCGGCCAAGCCCGACAGTCAGGACATCTGCTTCGTCCCAACCGGGTCTTATGCCGAACTGGTCGAGAAGCTGCGCCCGGAAGTGCGAGGCGAGGGCGAGATCGTGGACGAGGACGGCAGGGTTCTGGGTCGTCACGAAGGCGTGGCGCGCTATACGGTCGGGCAGAGCAAGCGTCTGGGCGACATCCATACCGCAACCGGCGAGCGCCAGATGGTGACGCGCATTGATGTGCCCAAGCGGCGCATCGTGGTCGGGCCGCGCGTGCAGCTTTCGGAAGCTGACAGCCGCCGGACGGTGCGTCTGCGGGACATGAACTGGCTGATCGACGCGCCTGTTGAGGGTGTGCGCTGCGGGGTGCAGATCCGTGCGCGGGAGAAGCTGCGCGAGGCTGTCGTAAAGCCTTTGGAGAATGGTGGTGCACTGGTGGAACTGAACGAGGCCGCGATGCCCGCGCCCGGTCAGGCCTGTGTGCTGTATGATGGAAGCCGCGTGCTGGGCGGCGGCTTCATTACTGCGGGAGAAGCCTGATGGCGGGAATGCTGCTTCTGGGATCGCGTCGGTATTCGTCGTGGTCCCTGCGGGGCTGGCTGGCGGTGCGACTGGCGGGGCTGGACGTGACGGAAGAAGTGATCGCGCTCAAGGGCGGTGGCCGGACGACCGAGATTCATGTCCGCTCGCCCAACCGGATGGTGCCGTATCTTCAGCATGACGGGGCAGATGTCTGGGAAAGTCTGGCGATCTGCGAATACTGTGCGGAAATCGCACCGGCCTTGTGGCCGGAAGCCCGGATTGTGCGGGCTCATGCCCGCAGTATCAGCGCGCAGATGCATGCCGGTTTCCGTCCGATCCGCCAGAACTGCTCCATGGATGTCGAGCGTGTTCCCGCACCTCTGCCGGAAATCAGCGAGGAACTGGCGGCCGATGTTGCGCTGCTGAGCCGCACACTTAAAGACGCACTTCTGCGCTCGGGGCAGCCGACGACGTTCCTGTTCGGGGACCGGATGACGGTGGCGGACTGCATGTATGCGCCGATCGCCATTCGGATTCACACGTTTGAACTGGCAGTTGATCCGATCGTGAAGATCTGGGTGCGGACGATGCTTGATCAGCCGCTGATGCGGGAATGGTACGCGCTGGCGGAGGCCGAACCGGCGGAGTGGCGGCTGCTTTACTGAGGCTTAGTGGTGGACGAAGCCCATGCCGGTCTGGAGGGCGGTTCTGAAAACCTCTCCCCAGACGCTGCCGTTACCGCCCATGCCACCACCGCCGTGCCCGCGATCACTTTTGACTGTGTAACCGGGGTCATCGTCGTCATTGGCGGCTGATGCCATGTCGGCCGGTGCGTGTGAGGCGCAGGCTGCGAGCAGAATGAAAACGGTTACGGTGCAGACCTTTTTCACGAAATCCGTTTCCTCCGGTTGCTGTTCCGCCAAAGAATGCGTGCTGCCGTAACGTCTGTCATGTCAGGAACGGTAAGGAAGCGTAAGCGTGCCGTCTTTCAAAAGAAACTTCCGGGTGCTCCGCGTAGTTAAGCAGGATGGATCTGTCCGCTGCTGGTCTGTCATGACGTAAGTGGTTGCGGGATCAGAGATCGGGAAGGGGCAATGCGGTCATGAATTCTCTGGGGCTGTTTGCTCTGCTGCTGGCCGTGGCAACGCTGCTGGGAATCATCAATTACCGGACCCTGAAACTTCCACTAGCCATCGGAATCCTGCTGTTTTCGATGCTGATTTCTTTGGTCGTCATGCTCCTGAACCCGCTATTTCCGGGTTATGACCTCCAGCAGGTTCCTCAGAGTCTTCTGGGCACGATCAACCTGCCCCGGACATTGTTGGATGGGGCTCTGTCTTTCCTGCTGTTTGCCGGCGCGATGCAGGTCGATCTGGGAATGATCGTCTCTCGCGGTAAGGCGGTCGCGGCGCTGGCGATCGTAGGAACGTCGCTGGCCGTAGCGCTAATGGCCGTTCCAGTGTGGTTCATTTTTCCCGTATTCGGGCTTGCCGTCCCCTTCAGCTGGTGCGTTCTGCTGGGAGCGATGCTGGCGCCGACCGACCCGGTCTCGGTTGTGGGCATGTTGCGGCGTCTGGGGCTGCCGCCTTCGCTTCAGGCGACATTCGCGGGCGAAAGCCTGTTCAATGACGGCGTAGGGGTTGTCATTTACGGAACGATGATCGGGATGGCCACGGGAGATATCGCGTCCGTCTCGGCCAGTGATTTCATCGTGCGTTTTCTGGTTGAAGCCGTGGGAGGCGGATTGTTCGGCGCATTCACCGGCTGGCTGGCGCTGTTGCTGCTTCGCGGCGTGGAGGATGCACAGATTGATCTTCTGGGCTCTCTGGCGCTGGCAGCAGGTACTTACAGTCTTGCGAACGGGCTGCATATGTCCGGGCCGATCGCGGTTGTGGTGGCCGGCATGAGTCTGGCCAGTAAGGCGGGGCATCGCGCTATTACTCCGCAATCCCGCGCGGAAATGGTAGGGTTCTGGAACCTGATCGACGAGATCCTGAACGCTCTGCTGTTCCTTCTGATCGGCTTTGAATTGCTGGAAATCAGGCCCCATCTGGCGCCGTTCCTGATGATGGTGGTGGCCATTCCGCTCTCGGTTTTGGTTCGCGGGGCGAGCGTTTTCCTGTGCACCATCCCCGTGCAGCTCCAACCCGGAGAGCGGGGGCGTGCGCTGGGCCTCCTGACATGGGGCGGGCTGCGGGGCGGTATTTCTGTTGCGCTTGCGCTGGGGCTACCGGCGGGGGAACTGCGCGATACGCTTCTGCCCGTGTGCTACGGGGTCGTGGTGTTCACGATCATCGTTCAGGGCTTGAGCATGGGGCGGGTGGCGCGCTGGCTTTATCCCGAGAAGCCTTCCGCAGTTGAAGTGCCTCCGGCCTGATGGGGGTGGGTATTTCCGTAAAAGGTGTTCGGCAGGGTCTGTGGGTTCCGAAAGAGGGCTGTGATAGGTTCGGAAAACAGAGAATTCTGCTGGAGCATTTTACAGATGATACGTTTGAAGCATGTCACGATGGCCGCAGCTTTTGGGGCGGCGCTCCTTGCGCCGCATCTGGCGTCCGCGACGCCGCTGCCGGGTCAGACGGCCTGCTGGCAGTCGAATGTGGGCGAAGACCCACGCCCGGAAATCAGCTGTCAGACCCTGTCACCAGAGTTCCTGCGCAAGCTGGAACATGCAACCCCGGCTCAGGTCGTCAAGCTGTTCGCAGTGCCGGGGAAAGACGGCAAACCGACCTATTTCGAAGGTGTGGGCAAGATCCCGGGTTTCTATAACGGTTATGTGGAACTGGTTTACACCAAAGGCCATGTGACGAATGTGAGCGCGGTGACGACCGAGTTCCAGAAAAATGGCATGGCGGGTGATGAAATGGATTTCCGCTGGGATTCCGTGAAGGGCGAATGCTCGGATTTCCCCGGCTCCACCCATCGTTGCAACGCGGCCGAATAAAGTCTGAGTGTCAGTAATCGGTCCCTTCCCGCTTAAGGGTTGGCGGGGAGGGCGAGCAGGCTGATGGGCGGCAAGACATGAAGCGTCGTCTTGCCGAAATACCGCATGGCGGACTGAACTTCCCACCCGGTGCCACCCGCATGATAGGTGCCTGGCTCCCAGTGCCAGTAATAGAATGCGGGTGAGGCCGTGCCTTGCGCATAGGTCATATCGGTTCCGGCTGACAGTCCGGATGCCCAGACACGATTGTGAGCGGTTTCTTCCAGCGGAAGACCTGCAAGGGCGAGCGACAGGTCGGGCAGGCGCCAGCGCATTGTCCATCCCGCAAACAGCAGAAGTCCCGTCAGGGCACAGATCTGGAGGCGTGTTTCTCTCTTTGGGGCGTCGGAAAATCTCTTGAGCTTCTCCGATAAAATCGTGCTCAGACCTGCGGAAAGCAGCAAAACCAGAAGGACTGAAAGGTCCAGCCGGAACGCTTCATGGCGCTGGCAGCATAGAAAACCAAACGCGTAGAAGGCGGCGGCGATCGTCAGATACATCGTGCCTGCAAGTGCAATGGCAGGCGCTATGAGGGTCCGTAAAGCAGGGCGGATGCCGCAGGTCATGAAGAGTGTTGTAAAGGCGCCGGTCAGGATGATTTTCAGTACCAGTCCGCTGGCCATGGCCTGTTTTGTAAACCCACCCCCTGAACTCATTTCGTTCGGCTGAAGGGCGATCAGAGTCTTCAGGAACGGACCAAAGGCTGCGGCAAGACTGGCTTTGATATGTCCGTGTGTGGGCGTGAATGGAAATCCACCCCCGCCCATTCTGTGGTTGAGAAGCATCTCGGCAGAAACGCAAAGTCCAACCGCTGTGGGCAAAAGCAGCCATCTGGCGCGGCCAAATGCGGCGGTACGGCGATTATGTAGAAGCCCAAACCCACGCATTCCCAACCAGAGCATTCCGAAAAATACTCCCGCTTCGCTTGATGTCAGTGCAAGAGACAGCAGCAGGGCTTCCGCCCGAGCAGAAAGGATCTGACTGATCTTCAGAAGGGTCAGTCCGCAGGCGGCGGCAAGGACGGGAAGATGGGCGACGGTGCCCATCGGCCAGTAGAAAAAATCTGCGGACGGATGACCGAGCATGAAAATGGCGGCAACGGATACTACAATCAGCAGTCGCGCCGAGACAGGGGCATGACTTTGGCGCAGGAAGGGTACGAATGCGACCGCAGCGCAAAACAGCCATGTCAGGGCCAGAAAGATCCAGGCCAGCGGCTTCTGTGCGGCATTGGCGACTGTTCCGTAGACAAAGATGATAATTTCGGAAAACGGACGCGGGCTCCAGTGGAGCAGTCTGTCTGACAGGGATGCCAGACCATGCTCCCGGATATTGGCAAAATAATCGTATTCGTCTCCCTGCCAGACAGAAGCCGGGAGTATGGCGGTCTGTAAGGCGATGACAAGGAGCATCACGCACAGGACGACGCCATAGGCTGTCCCCATGATGGTGGGTTCAGCGGAGCGCAAGGCTGATGATCGGGGAGGCGTCATGAGGGAGTCAGCGACAGACGTGGCAGTGTTCTGGCGTGATGCTGCGAAGATAAGTCGCAAAGTCACGGAAAACGGGGGCTCGCGGGTCCGATGCGCGCCATGTCAGACCGATCGTGCGGCGCGCTTCGGGTTCGGGAAGGGGGCGAACGGTGATGAGATCTTCCAAGTCCACCCGGTTGCGCAGTGCGAGCTGGGGGATGAGGGAGAACCCTTCGCCCGCTCCGATCATGTACCACAGCATTTCAAGGCTGGTGGCCAGACGCTGCTCGCCCTCGCGCGGAATGGTCGGGCAGATGGACAGGGCCTGATCGCGCAGGCAGTGTCCGTCCTCCAGAAGCAGCAGGTCCGGGCGGCCAAGCTGACTGAGGGAAAGTTTCGGTTTCTGCGCCAGTTCATGCGTGCTCGGAAACACGGCAAGAAAAGATTCCTCAAAGATCGGTGCACTTTCCAGAGCCTCTGAGGGCGCGGGCAGGGCCATCAGGGCGACGTCCAGTTCGCTGTTGCGCAGGGCATGGACCAGAGTGTCCGTCATGCTTTCGCGCAGGCGCAGGCTGAGTGCTGGATAATGCTCGCGCAGACGGGGTAGAAGGCCCGGAATGTAATACGGTCCGAGCGTGGGAATGACGCCGAGCCGGAGTGCGCCTTCCATCGGGCCAGTCTGGGCGCGGGCGACTTCGAGCAGGTTACGCGCCGCCGCGAGAACCTCCCGCCCTAAAGCGAGCAGACGCTCGCCATCAGGAGTCGGCGCCACATGACGCCGGGAACGCTCGAAAAGTGTGACGTCCAGAAGCTGTTCGAGTTTGCGGACCTGTTCGGACAGTCCGGCCTGACTGACGCCGCAGCGTTCGGCCGCGCGGGAGAAGTTGCGCAGGTCATCGACCGCCACCACATATTCGATATCGCGCAGGGACAGGCCGGAAAGGGGAACATAGCTCATGTCCCATAAATAGGACCGAATAACGTTATGGGGAAGTGCGGTTCTGCCTGTTAAAGAAAAATAACGTCGGAAGAGGCTGTTTCCTGCGGGCAGGGTTCATATCATGATCGGGAGTCTTGATATCTTCATCTCATAAGTTCGGTTTTAGCGATCAGTCATATTGACAGGAACTGTTTCCTGTCCCTCTCTTTCTATGTGACACAGAGTCCGCAACACAACACCAACCCAAGGTCAGGAGACAGTCTGATGGTACGCATCAACTCCCCGCTGAAGCCCTTCTCTACCGATGCTTTCCGCAACGGTGAGTTCCTCACGGTCACGGACTCCGACGTTCGCGGCAAGTGGTCCGTTTTCTTCTTCTATCCGGCCGACTTCACGTTCGTCTGCCCGACGGAACTCGAAGACCTCGCCGACAACCAGGCCGCTTTCGACAAGCTGGGCGTGGAAATCTTCTCCGTCTCCACGGACAAGCATTTCACGCACAAGGCCTGGCACGACACGTCCCCGGCCATCGGCAAGATCAAGTACACGATGCTGGGCGACCCGACGGGCGCGATTGCACGCAACTTTGATGTGCTGATCGAAGAAGTCGGAATGGCCGATCGCGGCACGTTCCTGATCGATCCGGAAGGCAAGATCCAGTACATCGAGATCACTGCTGGTGGCGTCGGCCGTAGCGCGACCGAACTGCTGGAGAAGATTCAGGCTGCGCAGTATGTCGCCAGCCATCCGGGCGAAGTCTGCCCGGCCAAGTGGAAGGAAGGCGGCGAAACGCTGAAGCCGTCTCTCGACCTCGTCGGCAAGATCTGATCCTTCCCGGATCTGATCAGGGTGGGGCTTTCGGGCTCCACCCGCTTCCGTCTCCTGAGGGAGGCGGCTGCGCCGGACAGTCTTTCGGTTCCAAATATTCAGTCCCGTAATCCGGAGAAAAAAGATGCTTCAGGACGACCTGAAAACCCAGATGCGCGCCTATATGGAGTACCTGCGTGATGCGGTCGTGCTTGAGGCGACCCTCGGCGCGGATGCCCGTTCGGCAGAAGTGCGTGGCCTGCTGGAAGATATTGCCAGCCTGTCCCCCAAGGTGACGTTTTCGGACAAGGGGCAGGGTTCCCGTACGCCGTCATTCGTCATCCGCCGTCCGGATACGGATATTCAGGTCTGCTTTGCGGGTCTGCCGATGGGGCATGAGTTTACGTCTCTGGTTCTGGCGCTGCTTCAGGTCAGCGGCCATCCGCCGAAGATCGAGGCGGATGTGGTCGAACAGATCCGCGCGCTGGACGGGGAGTTCCATTTCGAGACGTATTTCTCCCAGTCCTGCCAGAACTGCCCGGACGTGGTGCAGGCGCTCAATGCCATGAGCGTGCTGAATCCGAAGATCCATCATACTGCTATTGATGGCGCGGATTTTCAGGAAGAAGTGGAGCGCCTCGGCATCCGCTCGGTCCCGCAGGTTTATCTGAACGGCGAGCCTTTTGCGTCTGGCCGGATGGAAGTAGCGGATATTCTGGCCAAGCTGGATACGGCTTCGGTCGCCCGTTCGGCGGAAAAGCTGAACGACATGGCGCCGTTCGATGTGCTGGTGCTTGGCGCCGGGCCTGCTGGTGATGCGGCGGCGATCTATTCCGCTCGTAAAGGCCTGCGGACCGGCCTTGTGGCGGAACGCTTTGGCGGTCAGGTCATGGATACGGCCGGGATCGAGAACTTCATTTCCGTGCAGGAAACGGAAGGTCCGAAACTCTCGGCAGCACTTGAAGCCCATGTGCGTCAGTATGACGTCCAGATCATTGCTTCGCAGCTTGCAGCCAAGTTGATTCCGGCTGAGGACGTCGGCGGTCTGCACCAGATCGTTCTGGAAAGCGGCGCGACGCTCCGTTCGAAGACGATCATCATTGCGACCGGTGCGCGCTGGCGGCATCTGGGTGTGCCTGGCGAGGACGAGTATCGCACGAAGGGCGTGGCCTATTGCCCGCATTGCGATGGTCCGTTCTACAAGGGACGTCCGGTTGTGGTAGCTGGTGGCGGCAATAGCGGTGTGGAAGCGGCAATTGACCTTGCGGGCATTGTCTCGCATGTCACGCTCTTGCAGCGCGGCGCGCATCTGAAAGCCGATAAGGTGTTGCAGGACAAGCTGCTGAGCCTGTCGAATGTCACAGTCCTGACCAATGCCCTGACCACCAAGATCGAAGGTGACGGTAAGGAAGTTACCAGTCTGACCTATAGCGACGGCGATGGCGGTCTGCATCACGTCAAGACGGATGGCGTGTTCATTCAGATCGGCCTGCTGCCCAACTCCGAGTGGCTGAAGGGCGCACTGAAACTCAGCCCGTATGGCGAGATCGTTATCAACGACCACTGCGCGACCTCCGTCCCCGGCGTGTTCGCGGCAGGAGATGTGACGACGGTGCCGTACAAGCAGATCGTCATTGCCATGGGTGAGGGAGCCAAGGCGTCCTTGTCCGCATTTGATTACCTGATCCGTCTGCCTGTGGCTGCAAAAGCCGGATAAGGAAAAGGGGATTGGGGATTGGGGATTTTCAGGGCGGGGTGTAGATTTTGATTATGCATCCTTACCTGATCCCCCTTCTCACTTTCGCGGCTGCGGCTGCCGTTTTCACGATTACGCCGGGCCTCGATACCGCCATGACGCTGCGAACCGCTACAACCTCGGGTTGGAAGGCCGGTCTGGCCGCAGTCGTGGGGATCTGTCTTGGACTTGGGATCTGGGGGCTTGCGGCAGCATTTGGCCTGACGGCCCTGCTGGCCGCGTCAGAAACGGCGTTTACGGTCGTCAAATGGGCCGGTGCGCTGTATCTGGCGTGGCTTGGGATCGGGCTGATCCTGCATCCCCGGACGTCCCTTGGAACAGCGGAGGCAGTGCCGGTACAGGCCGATGCCCGGGCGGCCTTCCGGCGCGGTCTGCTGACGAATCTGCTCAATCCCAAAGTCGGCATTTTCTACATGACGTTCATGCCGCAGTTCATTCCGCCGCATGTGAACGTAAAGGAGTTTTCGCTCCTTCTGACGGCCATTCAGGCGCTGCTGTCGTTTGCGTGGTTGGCGCTGCTCGTTGTGCTGACGGTGCCTCTCGGACGGTTTTTGTCGAGTGCGACGGTCGTGCGCCGCATGGACCGGCTGACGGGCAGTATTTTTCTGGCGTTTAGCCTCAAACTGGCGCTGAGTCGCAGAGCCTGATCGATGACCAAGACCTATCTTTTCATGATCTGCTTCGTCGTGGGAGCAACCTTTGCCGTCGTGTCTTACGGTATTGCCCATCACTGAGATGGCGGGGCCGAAGCCCCGCCATTTTTTTTAGGCTGAAGCCATTCCCCGCAGAACGTAAGGCAGGATGCCCCCGTTGCGGTAATAGTCCGCCTCATCGACCGTATCGACACGGCACAGCAACGGGACATCCTGCGTGCTGCCATCCTGACGGGTGATCGTCATGGTCAGGGTCTGGCGCGGCGTCAGGGTTTCGATGCCGTGAATGGCGATCGTCTCCGTTCCATCCAGACCCAGCGTTTTGCGCGTCGTGCCCGGCTCGAAGGTCAGGGGTAGGACGCCCATACCCACGAGATTGGAACGGTGGATGCGTTCGAAGCTCTCGGCAATGACGGCCTTGATGCCCAGCAGGCGCGTACCTTTCGCAGCCCAGTCCCGCGACGAGCCCATCCCGTATTCCTTGCCCCCGAACACCACGAGCGGCACGTTATCCTGCGCGTAGCGGCTGGCGGCATCATAGATGGACATCTGCGCGCCATCCGGCTGATGCAGCGTGACGCCACCTTCGGTTCCCGGTGCCATCTCGTTGCGGATGCGGATATTGGCGAAGGTTCCCCGGACCATGACGCGGTCATTGCCGCGACGGGAGCCGTAGGAATTGAAGTCCTTCACCGCAACCTGATGCTCCTGAAGATACACGCCCGCAGGAGAAGAGGTCGCAATCGCACCGGCCGGCGAGATGTGGTCGGTCGTGATGTTGTCGCCCAGCAGTGCCAGAATCCGCGCGCCGGAAATGTCTTTCGTGGGCGCGGGTTCGGCGGTCAGACCGTCGAAATAGGGCGGGTTCTGCACATAGGTCGAGCCGGGCTGCCAGTCATAGGTGGCTGAGGTTCCGGCAGAGGCCAGAGCCTGCCATTCCTTGGTGCCTTCCGTGATGCGGCTGTACCGCTCGACAAACGCTTCGCGCGTGACGGCAGAGCCGACGAGTTCTGCGATTTCGTGGTTGGTCGGCCAGATATCGCGCAGATGGACTGGCGTGCCGTCGGGCGCGTGTCCCAGAACAGCCGTCGTGATGTCCTCGCGCATCGTTCCCAGCAGCGCATAGGCGACGACAAGCGGCGGGCTTGCGAGATAATTGGCGCGCACGTTCGGCGAAATCCGGCCCTCGAAGTTCCGGTTGCCGGACAGGACGGAAGTTGCGACCAGACGATTGCCTTCGATCGCGTCTACCAGTTCTTTCGCCAGCGGGCCGGAATTGCCGATGCAGGTCGTGCAACCATATCCGACCGTCTCAAAACCCAGCGCGTCCAGATCGGCGCTCAGATTGGCGCGATCCAGATAGTCTGTCACGACCTGCGAGCCCGGGGCGAGAGACGTTTTGACCCAGGGTTTCGGCATCAGGCCGAGTGCGCGGGCCTTGCGGGCCACCAATCCGGCCGCGACCAGAACGGCGGGGTTGGACGTGTTGGTGCAGGACGTGATGGCGGCAATGACGATGGAGCCGTGCCCGATCGCATAATCTGTTCCAGCAACGGGGGCAGTCTTGTGAGTGTCGGCAGGTTTGACACCGAGCGCTTCCGTTAGGGCTTTTTCGAAAGCCGGGGTGGCAGCGGAAAGTTCGATCCGGTCCTGCGGGCGCTTGGGGCCGGAAATGCAGGGCGTGACTGTGCCCAGATCCAGCGTCAGAACGTCCGAAAAGACTGGCTCCGGCGTGGAGGCATCGCGGAACATGCCCTGCGCGCGCAGCCATGCTTCTGTCAGGGCAATGCGATGCTCGTCACGGCCGGTCTGGCGCAGATAGTCGAGCGCCAGCGCATCGACCGGGAAGAAGCCGCAGGTCGCGCCATATTCCGGCGCCATGTTTGCGATGGTCGCACGGTCCGCGACCGGCAGATGGTCAAGCGCCGGGCCAAAGAACTCCACGAACTTGCCGACCACGCCCTTGGCGCGCAGCATCTGCGTGACCGTCAGCACCAGATCGGTCGCGGTCGTGCCTTCCGGCAGACGTCCGTCCATCCGAAAGCCCACGACATCGGGAATGAGCATGGAAATCGGCTGGCCGAGCATGGCGGCTTCGGCTTCGATCCCGCCAACGCCCCAGCCCAGAACGCCAAGCCCGTTGACCATGGTCGTGTGGGAATCCGTGCCATACAGCGTGTCGGGATAGGCGTAGGTGACGTCGCCAACCGTTCCCGTCCAGACCACCTGCGACAGATATTCCAGATTGACCTGATGGCAGATGCCCGCTCCCGGCGGGACGACGCGGAACTGGTCGAACGCTTCCTGACCCCAGCGCAGGAACGCATAACGTTCGCCATTGCGCTCGAATTCCAGCGAAACGTTCTGCTGAAGCGCATCCTTGCGTCCGGCCACGTCCACCATGACGGAGTGGTCAATGACCAGATCGACGGGGACGAGCGGATTGACCTTCTGCGGATCACCGCCGAGCGAGACGATGCCGTCGCGCATGGCGGCCAGATCGACCACGGCCGGAACGCCGGTGAAATCCTGCATCAATATGCGCGCGGGCTTGAACGGGACTTCCGCGGTGGAGTGTGCAGCTTTCGTCCAGTCGACAATCGCCTGTGCATCTTCAACGCGATAGGTCGTGCCATCCGTAAAGCGCAGGACGTTTTCGAGCAGAACCTTCAGGCTGACGGGCAGGCGCGAAATATCGCCGAGTTTTTCAGCGGCGACGGGCAGAGAAAAATAGCGATAGGAGCGCCCCTCAATCGAGAGGTCGCGCTGGCAGTCCAGAAGGTCGTGTCCAACCTGTTTCATGATGGGAATGGTCCTTGGAGGGCTGTCAGGGAATTAGTTGATGGCGCGCAGAAGGGCCTGCGTGACGTCCTGTGTGGTGGCGTTGCCGCCGAGATCGCGGGTGCGGAGGCCTTCGACCTGAAGGATCTGCTTCATCGCACCGTCAAGCCGTTCAGAGAGGTCCAGCCGTCCGACATGGGCGAGCATCATGCTGCCCGCCATCATCAGCGCCAGCGGATTGGCGATGCCCTGTCCGGCGATATCGGGCGCGGAGCCATGCACGGCTTCGAAGATACCCATTTTTTCGCCGATATTCGCACCCGGTGCCATGCCCAAGCCGCCTACGAGACCCGCCGTCAGATCGGACAGGATGTCGCCGAACAGATTGGTCGTGACGATGACGTCGTAATTTTCCGGACGGATGACAAGCTCCATCGCGCAGGCGTCGACGATGCGTTCTTCCAGTGCCACGCGGCCTTCATATTCCGCGGCAATCTTGCGGCCCTCATGCAGGAACAGGCCGCTCAGGATTTTCAGGATGTTCGCCTTGTGGACGAGCGTGACTTTCTTGCGGTTGTTTTTGATGGCGTATTCAAAGGCGAAGCGGACGATCCGGTTGCATTCGGCACGGGTATTGAACCCGGCGCCATAAGCTACGGCTTCTGGGTCTCCGTCCACGGCCATGTAATGCTCCATCGCGGCATACAGGCCTTCAATGTTCTCGCGGATCACGACCAGATCGACGTTTTCATACCGTCCGCCGGGCACGATCGTCTGGGTTGGGCGGACATTGGCGTACAGGTCGAACGCCTGCCGCAGCGTGACGTTGATGGAGCGGAAGCCCTTGCCGACGGGGGTGGTCAGCGGACCTTTTAACACAAGTCCAGTACGGCGGATGCTGTCGAGTGTAGCTTCGGGAAGGGCGGTTCCGTGCTGCTCGAACGCGCCGACGCCTGCGCTTTGGTGGTCCCAGAGGAAGGGGGCGTCGAGGGTGTCCATGACGGTCGTGACCGACTGCATGATTTCCGGGCCAATTCCGTCACCGGCGATGAGTGTGGCGGGAATGGTCTTGGTCATGGCGCGTTCCTGTCCGATCAAGGGATGTGTGTCTGTGACGCGGCGGACCTTAAAGAAGTTCCGTGTCTGAACCAATGTTTGCGGAGGGGTTTCATCATACTTTAAAGGTATGGAATGATTGAACTCAGACATCTCCATGCCGTCATCGCCATTGCCGAGGAGCGCAACCTCACCCGGGCTGCCGAAAGGCTGGGCATTCAGCAACCCCCATTAACCCGGCTCCTTAAAGGCGTGGAGCAGGAACTGGGGGTGCAACTCTTCGAGCGTCATGCAAAGGGCATGCGGCTAACGTCCGCAGGACGGAGCATGCTCAAAGGGGCGTATGATGTCATCGCGCGTATGGATGAGACCGTCGAAGATGTCCGTCGGATCGTGCGGGGGGAGACGGGAGAACTGTCGATCGGGTTTACCAACTCCGCCCTGTGTCATCCCAGCCTGCCGGATATGCTGGGACAGTTCCGCGAAACCTGGCCGGACGTTGGCCTGACGCTGACGGAGGGCAATTCCAGCCAGCTTCTGGGAGGCTTGCGGGAGGATACGGTGGATGTTGCTTTTGTGCGGACGTCCATTCCCGATGTGTCGGATGTTGTGGTCGAATTGATCGTGGAAGAACCTATGGTGGTGGCGGTTCCTCGAACGCACCGTCTGGCGAAAGACGCTCCGGCTTCAGGTCTAAAACTGACAGACCTCGAGAATGAGGACTTCATTCTGTACCAGAGCCAATACAATAACGGCCTGTACAAAACGATCGTGGATGCCTGTCTGGGAGCGGGTTTTACACCACGGGTCCATCAGAAAGGTCCGCAGCTTTTGGCAGCTTTGAATCTGGTGGCTGGAGGACTTGGGATTTCCCTCGTCCCGCAGTCCATGCAGCAACATCATGCCGAGCAGGTGGTCTATATTCCACTGTCATCCCGCACGGCCCTGACGGCACCGCTTTATCTGGTTTTTCGTTCTGTTCGCATGACGGGCGCCAAGCTTTATTTCATCCATCAGGCCCGGCGCATCAGGCAGACTTATGTGGATGGAAGATCTGATCAACCTCGTCTGCCAGTCGGGCAATGCCTGAATGGTCACGCCGCGGGTAATGGGGCGAGATAAAGATCGAGACGTTGCCCGGAATAACTATTGGACAGGTCTATGTCTTGGTTTGGAGCGGCGGGAAAAGGTTTGCCATCCAGACGACTTTCTATAATCCGCGCGGCGTAGGTTGGGCCGGGTGTCAGAATTCCCTGTCGGCCTCCATGAGCATGGATGCAGCAACTCATGAGCCCTTCGCTGATTTTGAGTTCTGTAAGGCGGCCTGTTCCTGTCCAGGAGAGGATTTCTTCCTGCCCACGGGATAGCGTCAAGCGGCCATTCGTAACAGTCAGGATGACCTTTCCGATTGGGGTGTGGATCGGGCCAAGTGTGACGTCTGCGCCTGTATTATGCAGTTCCCAGCCCGCCCAGGGGTTGATGTCCATAACGTCTGCAACACCCAGCATGGGCAGCATTGCGCCCCAGGAATAGAACAGGTCCGTATCCGGTTGGTCGTTGGCCTCGCCGGTTGTGGCCGAGTAGTTTTCTGCGGCGATTCTGCGGTCCGTCCATGACTGGTTGAACAGCGCCATGCTGCGCTCGGCGAGCAGGGATGCTTCGGCGACAAAACCGTAGCGCCGCAAACCATGCCACACAAAATAATTCACATTTGGCCAGATACGGCCCCGCCAGTAGACGTTATCTGCAAAAGCAGGATCATCCCGGCTGACATTCGGGATCATGTAGGGTCCATCGAAGCGGGTCGGATCAGAGAAATGTCCGATCAGGGACTGTGCCTGTTCCGGCGTGGCGGCACCGCAGATCAGCGGGAAGAAGCTTGTGGGTCCGACACTGTGGACGAACCCACCATGACGTTGGCGATTGGCGAAAATGCTGCGTTCATGATCCCATAGATGTTCCCGGATTTTGCTACGCGTGTCGTTCGCCAGTGCATTGAAAGTCTGTGCGTCTTCAGTGCGCCCCAGTTCCCGCGCAATATGCGCCAGACACTCCGCATCAAGCGCCAGAGAGCAGTTGAGTCCGACATCGAGCAATGACAGCGTGCGTGTTTCGGGGCTGTAGAGTGCTTCATCATGGGTTGGGGAATTGTCCATCCCCGTCTCATTGCGGGCTCCGAAATGAGTGCCTTTGTACAAGGCTTCTCCGACATCGGATGTTCCGCATGAGACAAGCCCTATTCCATCCGGGTCGCGCTCGCGGCGCCACCAGGTGTGGTTGCGGGATAAAGCCTCATAATGGCATTCGAGAAATGATTTTTCGCGATGGCGCAAATAAATCATCCACGTCATGAAGGCGCCATTCGGAGCCTGAGTACGATCCACCCATGTGTCGTTCGATGTGGCGAGACAGGCGAAATTACCCTGCGGTGTTGCGCTTGCCGTGGCCACCGCCATGTTTTCGCGCGCAGTCTGCCCATCAAGGAGGGCGGCCATCAGCGCGGAATAGGTTTGATCGTTGTACCAGACCGCGAATGTCCCCAGATTCCAGATCCGGCTGAAAGTGGTATAGGGGCGACGATTGATGCCGTCATACAGGGTGTTCCAGCTCATGACATCCCGAACGGCATCCAAGGCTCCGGCGTGCCGACCGGTCTGGGTGGGAAGTGCAGACTCTTTCTCGGGAGCGCATTCAAGCGTGGCGCGGGCTTTCGCGATTGCCAGTTCCTCGCTATCCGCCACGGCTGCGGCGAAGCGTCCTTTGCGCATCATTTCCAGATTGAAGCGCAATGTGATGACGGGGGCAGATGTTCCCCTGCTGGATGTCTGGAAATAGCCGTGATCGTTGAAATCTTGTGCTGCGGCCTCCAGCGTTTCATGAGCCGTGACCTGAATGGGGGCCGTGTCGCTCATCAGGGCAACGTACCGATAACCTAACTGGATAACAGCAGCCTCGCCGTTATAGGTCACGGTGGCGCCGCATTCGGCAGAGAGGCAGAGGTTTACCCAGTAACGCAGGCCCCATTCCGCCAGAACTTTCCCCTCCCATGTCCCCAGCAGGCAATAGGGATCATCTTTCTCATAACGGAATGCGATTTCCGTCCCGCCATGCCGGGTTTCGAACTCCACCAGTCTTCCGTCCATGTCATGCCGACCGAACAGCAGATCCATGCCCGGTGGGAGAAGGGTCGTGCTGCGCTGGCTGGTGGAATAGAGCAGGGGCGTGACATGAACGCCGAGCGGCAGGAACGTCATTGCCGCCGGGCGGTCGGACCAGGTGTTCCACGCGCGGGGAGGGGGCATTGTGCTCTCAACAATCATGACGGATCCAGTTTGCTGCAATTGTCGGGGCGATGTCCGGGTTTCTTTGCGCCACTGCGTCGGTTGGCGTCGTCAAGGATATGTGCCAGTCGTGTTTCGTCCAGTTCAAGGCCGAATGACCAGCAGAGTGTGTCGTAAATTCCGAGAAAGGAGCGACTACATGGGGCAAGCCGGTTTTTGGTTTCGATGATGCTTTGGCCGGTCACATCAGCAAGCCATGCGACCAGTTCTTTCTGCACGCCGGGGATCTCCAGCGCTTGGCCGGGTGGGGTGTGCAGGTCCAGCCATCGTGCTGGTGTTGCGTCGCCTACGATATACAGTGAGTCTGACAGACGGATATCGCGGGAGGATGATCCGATGTCTATGCTGATTGTTCCGGCGGGGACGGTCCAGTCTTCGCGTACGGTATCGAAATAGGCGAGATCTCGGCGGTCCAGCGTCATGGTCACGACGCGGCTTTCTCCCGGTTCCAGTGAAACGGTCGTAAATCCTTTCAGGGCCCGGAGAGGATGATGGGGCAAGGCCCTGTTGGCTGCGGTTGGGTTCCGTCCGAGATAAAGCTGGCAGATTTCCCGGCCTGTCCGGGTGCCGGTGTTGGACAGCGTAAACTGAATTGCGACGCCTTCTGCGTTATTTGCTAGTTTCAGGGCGGCGTAAGTGAAGGATGTGTAGGACAACCCGTGGCCGAACGGGAAAAGCGGCTCTATCCGGCGGATATCGAAAAACCGGTATCCGACGAAAATGCCTTCCCGATACAGGTGTTTCCCCTGCTCGCCGGGGTACCCCAGAAATGCTGGGCAGTCTTCCGGTCGTACCGGCCATGTAATGGATGTCTTGCCGGAAGGGTTGGTATGTCCGAACAGGATATCGGCTACGGCCTGTCCAAATCCTGCCCCCGCATAGCCCGCTGAGAGGATGGCCTGCACGTTGTCGGCCCATGGCAGAACGACAGCATCCGGATGCGTGAGAACCACTACAATCCTGTTATGGAGCTTCGCCAGTTCAGCGATCAGGGTGTTATGCGCCTGACAGAGATCCAGATTGGGCCGGTCGGCATTTTCGCCACTGACGCTGGGCGGGGTGGAAGCGAAAACGATGACGGTTTCAGCGCTGCGTGCGGCGGCAAGGGCTGCATCCTGACGGTGTGGGTCATGCGTGCCATTCACGCTCCAGCCGGGTTCCCAATGAATGGATACGCCTTCAGGGGCAGTCGCTTGCAGGCATTCCAACGGAATGTCGCATCGGATGGGCCGGACGGCGGTGCTGCCCGCGCCCTGAATTTCGGGGGAGACCGCGCCTGTGCCGATGACCAGCAGGCGATTGCCCGGTTTCGGCGTGAGGGGGAGGAGATTGTTCTGGTTTCTGAGCAGGACGCAGGCGCGGGAAGTAGCTTTGCGCGCCAGATCGTGATGGGCGGCGAAATCCGGGTGCGAAACCGGCAGTCTGCGCTGGGCGTCTGCGCTACGGAGCGTCAGGGCCGCGATATGGATGCAGGCCTCGTCCAGCACCGCGACCGGCACGTTCCCGCCTGAGACGGCGTTTTCAAGACGCCGTCTGCGGGCGACATTGAACGGCATGTCCAGATCGTTTCCAGCTTTTACTGCGGCGGGGAGATCCTGAATCCCGTGCCAGTCGGACATGATCATACCGTCATAGTGCCACCGACCACGCAGGATATCGCGCAGGAGCCACGGGTTCTGTGATGTCTGCACCCCGTTGAGCCGGTTGTAGGACGTCATGACTGTCCACGGGTTACTCCGGGCGATCGCCCGCTCGAACCCCAGCAGATACAGTTCATGCAACGCGCGGGGCTCGACGACGGAATCCATGCTGATGCGCTCGGTTTCGGAGTTGTTGCACGCAAAATGCTTGAGCGAGGCTCCCACGCCCTTGTCCTGCAGTCCCTGAATGACTCCTGCAGCCATTTCTCCCGTCAGGATCGGGTCTTCGCTGAAATATTCAAATCCCCGACCGGCCAGTGGGGAGCGGCGCAGGTTGATCCCCGGTCCAAGCAGGATCTGTGCGCCCGCAGCCCGGCATTCGATTGCCAGTGCGGTTCCGACCTCATGAGCTAATGTGATGTCCCAGCTATTGGCCAGAACTGAGAGGACGGGAAAGCATGTCGCCGGGATGCTCTTGCCGAGAAGGACGTTGTCATCCCGGTTTTCTGGATCATCCGTAGTCTCTACGGCATCAAGGAAAGCTCCGAGATCGGTATTTTGTGTGTCTGTGGAGATCTGGTCCGGCACGACGTGCAGGCCGTTGGAGCCATCGACCATCAGCAGGGAAGGGAGCCCCAGCCGGGGTACGCCGGTCGTGCGCCACAGGCCATTTCCGCAGATGAGATCAAGCTTCTCCGTAAGCGTCATCTGCGCAACGACTACGGTTGCTTCTGTCCGGAAAGCGTTTGTCATGTCAGAGGCTCTGTGGCTCGACCGGGGCTTCCGGCTGGAGAGTGCGTGTCATCTCGGCTTCCGATGGGTAAAGCAGAATGATCAGCACCGAGAGCAGGGCGATGCAGGCGGGAACGCCCAGAAAGCCGAATGTAATGAAGGCAAGGGCGGTCTGTGTCTGGGTGGCGGCATGGGGAACATAGCCACCCCAGTCCAGGATTGCGGCGGATAGTGAGCCGCCGATGGCCCATGCGACCTTTCCCGCAAAGCTGTTGATCGAATAGGCCATGCCGGATGCCCGAATGCCTGTCACAGCCGTACCGTAGTCAATGGAATCCGCGATCATGGCGTAGAATACCGGCAGGGTCATGCCTTGAAAAAAGCAGATTACGCCAAAGGCGGCGACCAGATAGACGGCATTGTTCGGGCCATAG
The DNA here is from genome assembly GCF_018256175.1 of Gluconobacter sp. Dm-44. Lineage (NCBI taxonomy): Bacteria > Pseudomonadati > Pseudomonadota > Alphaproteobacteria > Acetobacterales > Acetobacteraceae > Gluconobacter > Gluconobacter sp. Dm-44. The sequence goes on from NZ_JAERLZ010000002.1 coordinate 464,936, forward strand.
GCAAACAGCGCCAGACCCACGGCGGACAGGATATAGGGCAGAACAATCGTCAGCTTCTGTCCCACGCAGCGTGCAAGCCAGGGCGAGCCCATTACTCCCAGAACCTTGCTGGCCCCCATCATCGAGATGAGCGCCCCCCCGAAATACTGCGGGCGATGCAGGACTTCCGTCGCGTAGTAGAGCGACAGGCCGTAGAACGCTGTCAGATTGATGTAGAACAGGCTCAGCACGATCGTAACGATCACCCAGGCCCGGTTGCGAAACAGGGACCCGAGCAGAACCCGGACGGGGTTGTCATTTGCTTCGAGATCATAACGTTCCTGACAGGCAAAGAAGGGAATGAGCGCCAGTCCGCTGCCCACAGCGCCTGCGACGGCCATCGCCAGCGGGTATCCAAGTTTCTCGTTACCGCCACCGAAGACATGCACCATGGGCAGAATGGACGACCCGACCAGAAAGGTCGCAAGCGTTGCGCCCATCATGCGAAAGGTGGACAGGGACAGGCGGTCTTCCCGGTTGCGCGTCATGACATTCGGCAGAAGACCGTAAGGCACGATGACGAGCGAAAAGAGGACGCCCATTGCGAGATAGGTGGCGTAAGCCCAAGCGAGGCGTCCGCCCGGTTCCAGCGGGAGTGGCAGGAAGCAGCAGAAGGTCAGGAAGCCGAGCGGTAGGGAAAACCATTTCAGGTAGGGCCGGACGCGCCCCCCGAACAGGATGCGATGGTCGATCAGATATCCGATGACCGGGTCCACCACACTGTCGATCACACGCGCCAGAAGCATCAGCAGAGCGACAGCAGACGCGGAAATACCGTAAACATTGGTGTAGTAATAGATGAGATAGGTTCCGGTAATACCGAACAGGGCATTACCAGCCAGATCGCCGAAGCCGAAGCTCATCCGCTCCCACAGGGCAGGGCGCTGGTTGTTCGTCGTGCCGTTCATGCCGCTATCCGGTTAGTGTCGTGGCTGTCTTTCTTTTATCCCGGAAAGGCAGTTTTGGGGGAATGTCCGATCCGGACAAGGTTTTGTCAGAAGTCTGCTTTTACGCCACCGAAGAACTGGCGGGGTGCGCCCACGACCAGCGACTGGTAGTCACCTGAAAGTGGGTTTCCGCCGTCATCACCGGTCATGATCAGGTAGCGCGATCCTGTCAGGTTGGTGACGTTAAACGATGCCGTCAGATTTTCCAGGCGTCCTATGCGGCCGAAATTGTAGCGTGCTCCAAAATTGACCAGCCAATAGGACGGGAGCGACGTGTCGTTCGTGTAGCTGAACGGACGGCTGCTGGTGTAGAGGGCATCGATGTTGAAACTGGCCTTCCTGTAGGTGTACTCCGCCGTCGCTTTGTACATCAGGTCCGGATAGTTCACGACATGTTTGCCTTTGGTGGCATAGGTCGTGTCCTGCTGGGTGATGTTGTTGTCGTATGTCGAGTGGTTGTAGCTGATCGAGTTAAAAATCGAGAGACCACGCAACGGGCGCAGGGTCAGACCGGCATCCACGCCGTTCATGGTCACACCGCCGAGGTTTAGAACCGTGGTCTGAGGGTTGGTCTGACTGCCCTGAACCAGTGCGCCCAGGCGGTTTGAGAAGTTCACACGATAGGCGCTGACCGAGAAATCCACACGCCGCTGCGTGAAGCGGTAGCCGACCGAATAGGCCCAGCTGGTCTCGGGTTTGACGGAGCTGCGTGACAGGTCGAAGGCCTCTTGCGAGACGGCAAACGGCGATGCCGAAAGGTGATAGCCGCTTTGCGGATAGGCGCGCATGTTCTTGGCGATATCGAAATACAGCTCATGATGCGTCAGGAAATGCCAGTCTCCGCTGAAATGCGGCAGGAACGCCCCGAATGTCGTCAGACCCACGCCACCTGCAAGAGCATTGGTGCCGGTATAGGGTTCGTAATTCCCTGTCTGTCCGACATGAGTGGTGCTCAGCATGGATTTGAACCCTGCATGGAGCGAAAGGTCTTTGATCGGGCGCCAGGTGTCCTCGATATAGGTCTGCATCGTGTTGGTGTTGTAGGTCTGGCCCCAGAGCTTGGCGAAAGGGTCGGACCATTTGCGGAAGGGATTGGGTGTCAGGGTCTGTCCTTCAGCAAGAAGCGGGTCGTTATAGGCGAACATGTTCGAGATATATTTGTTGTTCTCGTACCAGATGCCGCCATGAATTTCGTGTTTGCCGATATCATATGTCATGCTCGACGTCAGACCAAAGCGCTGGATATCAGGCTGTTTGACGATTTCGGAGAGGGGGGCACCGTTTGCGGAAGCCATCCACGGATCGGACCATTGTGTATCGGCCTTCTGGTTGTGGCCGTACACGACAGAATCCCAGCGCAGGCGATCTGCCAGTTTCAGATGGAAATTCAGCCCTCCCAGCAGATCGCGTGACGTCGTTGTTCCCGCATAATAGGAGACATCCTTCGGGTCGCTGGTTTTGTCTTCACCGTGCGAATAAATTCCCTGTGCGGCTTCATAGGCCAAACGATAGTTCGGGTAATAGTTGGAGACGCCATAGCCCAGCTTTTGGACTGTCTCCAGCGTTTCGGACTGGTAGTTGAACTGCTTGACATCCGCCCAGTCGAACAGGAGCGAGACGCTGCTTTCATTATGGATCGGTTGCACCAGCTTCAAATTGGCCTGCTGGAAGAACTGGGTACCGTAGCCTTTCCACAGTTTGGTGTCGTTTCGCATGTAGGACAAATAGAACTTGGTCCCGGTGGGGTTCAGCTTGCCGCTGTCGATACGGATGAAGGCATGTGTGGTGGCGTTGCTTCCGCCGGTCGCGGCCAGCGTGCCGCCGAACTTGTCCTTGGGGTCCGAGGACGAAATTATGATCGCACCGCCGAGCACGTTGGTGCTGGGCATGTCCACGGCGCCCGCGCCCTGTGACATCTCCATATGACCAACATTCTCGGATGACAGCGCGGCAACGGCGTTCAGACCGTTATAGTTGCGATAGACGGATTCACCGAGCGGAATACCGTCCAGTGAAAAGCCGATCTGGTTTTGCGAGAACCCGTGGATGTAGAGTTTGACGCCGCCCGTATCGACGCCTTGCGCATCGTCAGATTGGAACAGCACGCCCGGTACATTCTGCAACGCCTTCATAACGGATGTTCCGGCCACGGCGTTTGTAAAAACGTGCTGTGAAATAACGGTCTGTGCACCGTGAGAGACATGTCGCCCTTGGACCTGCATAAGCTCCGCTTGCGCAGGGCGGCTCAGGGTGTGGCGTACGGCAGGTGTCTGGGATGCAGAAACCGTATGAAGTGGATGTGTCTTTCCTCTGCGGACATGTTGTGGTTTTTCCGCCGTCCATCCGCATGAAGGAATAACGGCTAGCACTGTCGAAAGCAGGGCCATGTGGCGCAACGCGAGTTTGTTCTGGTGGACGATACACATTGAGATCAATCCTTGCCCTCACACGGGTCTGAAGGGGCGGGAATTGGGACGGCTGGAGAAAAGCTACGTTGCGATTGTATAACGTGTAATGGAAAATTAGATTATGTAAAAAACGTGTAAAATACTGTTTTATAGCCCCTTTTTCTTCGTGCTGTATGCATCGTTGATCATGGCGGGCATCGTACAGAATTTTTTACGGCTGGGATGGTTGGCCGAAGCATTCAGGATATCATGTGGCGTTGGACTGCGTGATAGGGACGGTCGAGAAAGTTGAAGCGACCGATTACCCGAAAATGCTGCTGACGGTGTTTGTGGGTACGCCGCTAGGTCGTGATTGGTGACATAAGCGATGCAGTACGGCTTTCAGTCTGCAGGTAAAAAAGAAGGGGGAGGGAAACACCTGATTGGGCACACGAAAGGCAGCATGAACGCCATACTTCACAACATACTGGTGCAAACGGCTGTTTTTTGGGCTTTTGTTCTGCTCAATGAGTCGCCGTAAACCCAATGTCTACGCGGTGGCCCGGGTTATGACGCCAACTTGTTCGGGGATACTTGAACAAATAAGGGCAGAAAACCCTGTATCCCCAGCCAAAATTCCGGAACAAAGCTGCCAAATACGCAAAGCGCTGCCAAAGATCGCGCAACCGCATAGGGAGCATGTTCGGACGCATCAAAGACTTGCGCCCCGCTACGACAGGTGCTGGATAGCCTTCTTCTCAGCCATTGCACTTGCTGTTACCTCATTTTTTAGCTCTGATTAGTGAGGCGTGGCCCTTAGACATGTATGATTGTAGGGAGTGCAAACGCATTTAGTAAATTCTCAATTGAATAAATAATATTAAAAATATTCACGCGAAAGTGGCACTATGAAAGAAGAAGAACAATAACTAATCCCCACATGGTCAATAACGTATTGCTTACAGCATAAGGAACAGTATACCCTAACATAGGGACATTGCTCTTCGCAACGTCAGCAACCATTGCCACAGATGCAGTACTTGTTCTAGCGCCTCCACAACAACCGAGGTTTATAGCTGGATCAAATCGGAAAATATATTTTCCTATTAATGGAGCAAGAATCATTGGTAACGCACTAGAAAAAATTCCCCACAAAAACACACTTAACCCTGCATCTTGCAGGCCTTTAATAAAGGTAGGACCAGCTGAAATCCCAACTACAGCAATAAAAATATTAAGGCTTACAGTATTCATAAACCATACAGTAGCATTTGGTATATTGCCAATTTTAGGCGTGACGCTACGAAGCCAACCTAAGACAAGACCTGCAATCAGGGCTCCTCCAGAAGCAGAAACCGTAATAGGAATACCAGCCATCGGGAGCACAACAGATCCAATCAGCCCGCCAATAAATATCCCGCCTCCAACCATAACCATGCTGGTTACGTCTGTTGGTCGATCCGCATATCCAAACTCACTGATTAATTTGTCGACATTTCTACGGCTTCCGGTGATATTTATAATATCCCCTCGAAATATAGCAGTTTCTGAAAGCAAAGGAATCTCTACGTTCATAGATCCTCGATGAATATTATTTATGTAAATACCGTGCGATGAATTGGACTCGGCCAAATTCCCCAAACGTTGCCCATTGATTTTTTTACTTGTAATTACAACATTCACTGTTTCTATGGGAATATTTATTAACTCGCGATCTGAAATCTCTTCAGCGTGATTGGACCAATATACCAAAGCATCATGCGCTCCAGATACCGCAACGCAATCGCCTACCGACAATGTAGTACTTTCATCAAAAGGAATTATTTTCCCATTACGTCGAATATTTTCCAAAAACATTCTATCTTGTGTTGATTTTTCTGCATCAAAAACACTTTTACCAGCAAATTTTCCTAATGTTTTCAAGCGATATGCACGAATAATATGCTCGTGCCATCCTGTTTCAGAATTACCATTCACAGGTTTAATATTCATTTCACGTTCATATCTCTGGCATTCCTCTTCTAGATTGATTCTAAGGAGCTTGGGCCCTAAAAATGCCAGTATCCAGCCTGTACCAACAGTTCCAAATAAGTATGTTACAGCATATGCAACAGGGATAGCATTTAACTGTTCTTGAACCTGCTCAGGAGAGAGCGAGCTACGATTAATCGCATCCGTCGCGAGACCTATTGATGCCGAAATTGTTTGGGAGCCTGCGAGCAAACCTTCTGCCATACCAGGTCCGTACCCAGAAAAAATTGCTGCGATATAAACACAAGCGAGACATAGCGAGGCTATAACAACTGCGAATAATGCCTGCGGAAGACCGTTATTCGCAATTCCTCTAACAAATTGTGGACCCACACCAAAGCCCACAGCGAAAAGAAACATAATGAAAAATACTGATTTCACTTGAGGCGAGATAATAATCCCTAATTGTCCAATCAGAACTCCTACAAGTAGCGTTCCTGTTACAGCTCCAAGGCTAAAGCCACCGATTTTTCGGGAACCAATCCAAAAACCAATCGCCAAAGCTAGAAATATTGCTAACTCTGGTGATGCGCGTAGCGTTTCCGCAATCCAATGAAAAATCATTAAAATATATCCTTAATCACAAATCCGCTCTCTTAATATAGAAGACTAAATAGATCCCGTTTTCAGCAGCTTCAAACCTAAGTTTTTATTAAATCCATGAATTTCCTTCACGTCTAGTTTTCTCATAAATTCGATAATTTCTTTGGTAATGACTTGCCCGGGTACCATGATCGGGAAGCCAGGAGGATACGGAATAACGAAATTAGCAGAAACCAAAACAGGGCCTGATTCCAGTCTTGTTTCAATTTCAGTACTATTCAGATCGATATACTCACATTTCAACTCATTATAAGCGTCATAAAATGCGCGACGAATATCACCATGGAGCGTGTCAGATTGTGGGTTGCTACGATAACAATCGTCAAATTTACTAAAATTCGGCAAATGCGGTAAATCGAATATTAATTCATCCACAGATTTTTGAAAATTGATTTGGTACTCTTTGCCAAATTTCTGTGATTTATTATCCAAATCCATTGAAATTTCATTCAGAACTCCTAAAAGAAGAGCAATATCACTTCTATTATTATTTATATTTGATTGCAAAAGAACACTATTTCTTGAAGTTTTATTAAGCTGTATATTGAATTTATCAGCAAGTATATTTTTGAATGTAGTACCATCAAATCCCGCATGTCCACATGATAACGTCATACGGCTAGGATCAATAATAAATTCATCATTTTTGATTGCGTCTATAGCTTTAATCCAGCTCACACTGGGGTCATTATAATCCGAAATTCCGGATTCCCTGAATTTTTCAGGGATCATTTCAGAATTATTTAAAACCCTAAAATACTTTGATATTAGGGGATGATTGTTTATTTGCTTTCGGATTTCAAGAGAAACTCTCATTGCGTTGGCAACGAGACCATATCCTTCTAGCTGCATCTGGCGTCTAGCAACATCCAGAGAAGCTATAATCTGTAGATTTGGACTGGTTGATGCGTGAGTAAAAATAGCCTCATGAAACTGTGACTCAACATGTTCAAATTTAATATCCTTCACCAAAACAATCGATCCTTGGCGCAAGGCTGACATAGATTTATGAATGGAATTAGTTTGATATACACGAATCTTTACAAGCCGTGGATCAGGTATCAGACGATTTTCAAGTAGAGCTTCATCACTTGGATTTTCTCCAAGGGTTTTTTGTTGCTCTTCCCAGGCTATCAATGCCTCAGGCTGACTTAATGCTTGGCTGAGGGCATCTGCCGCGCCCATAGCCGTACGTTGACGAAGCAGCGGTGACCAATGAGCGAAACCAAACCAAGCTTCATCCCATAGAAAAATCAAATCTGGCTTAATGGCCAAACATTCTTCCATAACGCGTCGCACGTCATAGACGTGGCCATCAAATGTACAATTGGTTAAATCGACCATTTTAACACGATCTATTTCACCTTGGGATTTCAGTTTTAATAGGCTTTGTTTTATTGTTTTAATAGGTACGCCCCCGTACATAGAATACTCTACAAGAGGGAATGCCTCCACGTAGTAGGGTTGGGCACCAGCTAAAACACACCCATAATGGTGTGATTTGTGACAATTTCGGTCTAGTATGACGATATCCCCAGGCACCAAAAGAGCTTGAAGAACCATTTTATTGCTTGTTGAAGTACCATTCGTTACAAAAAATGCATGATCGGCTCCGAAGGCCTTTGCCGCCATGTCCTGAGCATCTTTGATATTGCCTGTAGGTTCTAACAGACTATCTAAACCGCCAGTTGTAGCAGAGCTTTCGGCAAGAAATAAATTTGGACCATAGAAATCACCCATATCACTGATCCAATTGGAAGTAAATATGGATTTCCCTCGCGCAATAGGAAGTGCGTGGAAGGTTGCTATTGGCCTTTCGGCATATTTTTTTAAGTTATCAAAAAATGGAGTCTTATATCGATTATTTATCGATTCTATAATCGATAAATGAATTTCTAAAGGTTCTTCCATTTGATAGAATATCCGGTCAAAAATAAGGCTTTCTTTTTTTCCAGAAAAACTTTCTATATTCTGGTCACTTAATAGAAAAATATCAAGTTCAGGCCTTATTTTATTTATAGCCTGTGCCAATCCAATAGAGAGATAATCGCTCTTATCTAAAGATTGAAAATCAATCACCCCTTCAAAGATTTTTAGAAAAGAGTCTTTTTCATCATAACCGTTTTCGAATCCATCATATAAAACCACCGATTCAATATCAGAATTTAATATAATACATTTTAATGCATCTACGGCACTACCAACTACTACTGTTTCATAAACGAATTCGTCTTCAGAGCGCCTAACACCTCGCGCTTCCTCTTTAATATGCTGCCAACGTGAACGAGCATGCGGCACAATGCTCAAAACTTCAAAATATGGTTTCGTTTTTATGCGCGATATTGCTTGAGGTAACCTATTAAAAGGATCGTCTTCATAATTTTCGATATCCCAAACTGAGATATCACGGTGAAATTTTTTTGAAATAATATTGCTGGCGATACATTGAGAAAGGCGCAAAAATCCTTTAGAATCGTTTTCTCTTAAGTAATAATCGAGACGGTTTAATAGAATAGATCCAGGGTAGGCGAAATATAAATCTATTTCTCCAAGCTCTTTTAACGCATTGGCTAGATTATCTTTTATAAATGCTTCCTGTGTCCTCTCCCATTTTCTAGCTTGATAAAGCACGGACATCCAGAGATCTGAACGCAGTTCGGGAGTAGCTAACACCCCTCCAATTATTGAATGGGAATTATGATGCTCAGACATTTCAATAGTCATGAATATATTCCTTTTTCAACCCAACGTTGAATCGACCCTAAAAGTTCCATCCAAATGATACAAACAAATTGATAAGACCGAAGAAACATTCATTGATGCATGATTCGAAAATGGATGATTAATAGAACAATATGGCAGAATGAATCATTGCTCAGGGTATATTTATCGGTAAAAACAGTTAAATACTATTGGTATAATAATATTAATTGATATTTTATGAAATGTTTTTCGATTATTTTCTGCGCTCATACATAATTGCTGCATATTTTTCTTATAAATATTAAGAAATAAAAATTATTTGAGATCAGTATTATAATAGATAAATTCCCCTTCGCATAAAAGCGAACGTAGTTCGACGACGTCATGAAAATTGTTGTCGCGTAAGTGAGTTATTATCATGGTAAAGTTGATACCGACCGATATCTGGATAATGCGTAGAAAAAATAATCCTGAACGTGTTTCATAAAAAATTACTGTAAATGGAAACATATATTTGTCAATTGGATCTATAATTTTCTAAATTTATATGTAATGCTATTTCTTTGAAGTGTTAATTATATCTTTGGCTTTGTGAATATCTTATATAAAATGTTGAAAAATTATACCCTTCGTCTATACGAAGCATAGAATATGTAAATTACACTGAAATACTTATCCTGAAATTTCTAAACCAATTTCGTGCTGGTTTGCATTGATTTTTGAACAGGATTGGGTTTATTTTTTTATTAGAAGCCTAGGCTCAGGACCTATTAATTTATTGAACTGAGCGAGAGGTTGTGATTCACAGGCTTACCGATGGAGGGTAGGCCTGTGAGTGAGGTATTTTTGTTGTCTGAGCGCCATCTGATCGAAAACATGTTCGCAAAGCTGAAAGACTGGCGACGTGTTGCGACCCGATATGACCGCTGCGCTCATACATTCATGTCCGCAATCCACATCGCAGCAAGCGTCATCTTCTACCTCAAAGAATGAGTCCTGAGCCTAGATGACATTGATAAAAGATCTAATCCAGAGCTTTGCGGCTGCGATATGGAGAAAGCTCATGAATGACAAAGCGGTCTTGTCATAGCGGCTTGAGATGCGGCGCATCTGCCTGAGGGGGTTGAACATCCGCTCGATGCGGTTCCACTCCCTGTAACGCCACCAATCTGTTCTCTGTGGAGCACTGCGGCCTTTGCGTGATGGAATAACCGGCAGAATACCACGCTGCAGCAGATCCTGGCGGAAACAAGCACTGTCATAGCCCCGATTAGCCAGCATGACTTTGAGGTTTGGAACCGGCAGCTTCATCAGGGCATTTATGGCTTTGTAGTCCGAGACCTGACCTCCGGTCAGGATAAAGCCGAGAGGGCGTCCCTGATTGTTACATCGGACATGGATTTTGCTCGTAAAGCCGCCGCGTGATCGACCAAAACCCTCCGAATGAGCCCCCCCCCCTTTTGCGCCCGTAGCCTGTGAGTGGGCGGGGCCTACGGTGCTGTCGACCATATGTTGCCAGTTATCGATCAGCCCCAGATCTACCAGCGTCTGTAAAAGAGCCTCCCAGACACCCTGTTCAGCCCAACGCCGGAACCGAACATAGGCCGAGTTCCACTTGCCATAGCGCTCATGTATGTCCCGCCACGAACAACCCGTGCGCAGGACGTGCAGCATGCCGTTGAGAAATAGACGGTTATCTCCGGATGGTCGTGCCCAACGGCCACGTTCAGTCGGCATAAGCGGACCAATCAGCGCCCATTCCCGATCCGTCAGATCTCCTCGGGCCATCCCCGCTCCACCTTATCGCTTTCGTTAAAGACAATAGTGAATCAGATCTCACGCAGATCGTGTAGATCTTTCGTCAACGTGACCTACGTAAAGCATAGATGCACAAAAAAATGTATCAGAATCAATAGGGTTTTCACACACTCAATTTGTATAAACGGTTAAACCATACTATGCTCAAACGGATAAAACGCTAGGTAAATATCGAGGAAACGTTATGAAGTGGTTTTTTGCTATAACAGAAAAGACTTTAGCGAATGATCCAGATCATGGATTTATCGATTGTATTCGAGTTGCGGTTCGTTCTGCGCGCGAGAACACAAACCTTGTGCCTCATATGGTCTTCGATGGAAACCCTTGTGAATTTACTGAAGAAATGAGAAAGGAAGGTGTAAAGGTTATTTTCCATAGAATTCATTTTTACGAAAAATTAAAATTAGCCCAAGAAAAGCAAAAACCAGAATGGCCGAACTATATGGATACAGCTGCTGGGGCGTTTATGAGACTGGACCTAGCTTTACTAGAACATGATGAAAAATTCGTTTTATATACGGATTGCGATGTTATGTTTCTTAAAAATCCAAGCCTTGAATTTTGCAAACCTGAAATATTTGCTGCCTGCGGCCAGTTTGGTCAGCAGGACTATTACACAGATATGAATTCTGGGGTTATGATTTTAAACCTAGAAAGAATACGCAATGATCTCCCGGCGATGGTTGAATTTCTCTGCGATAATTTCAATCATATTTCTGGATATGATCAGGAGCTTTTGAGAATATTTTATAACAGCCAATGGAGTCCACTATCCGCTAAATTTAACTGGAAGCCGTACTGGGGAACTAATGCAGATGCCAGAATCGTGCATTTCCACGGCCCCAAAGCTCCTGCGAGCCGAAATTTGTTAAACGATCATCACTATCGGGAGCACGACCCCGTTTTCCATACATGGAGACATTGGTTTTTTCAGAATGTTGCCGGTTATGGAGTTTATGTACCTGTCTGGGAAGATTTCTTGCAAAAATCTCGTAACGCATATGACGGTTCTGTTGAAAGTTGTGCCTCGTTCAACCTTGCACGCGAATAATTACAATGCTCATGACTTATAGTCAGAAGGTGACGGTTGCAGGAAAATATATAGCTGATAAAAAGACGGTCCTGCTTCTATCATAGCATGTTAACACCGCCGCCAGTCCTTGAGGTAATCAGACATGACCTCAATGCGGGTGTGGTGTTTATAGTTTCGCTTGTCGTATTTTACTGGTTTTCCGCGGGATATTCTTCCCGGAATGCGGGAGCTGATCCCTTTTTCCGCTAGAGTATCCCAGTATCAGTCAACATAATAACCTCGGTCCGCCAGTGTCCACTGTGTCATCAGCAGGCTGTCCAGCAGAGCAGAGACTGCGGTGTAATCATTAACCTATCCGGCTGTCATGAAGAAGCTCAGCGGTCGCCCGTTCTGATCCGTGACCGCATGTAGTTTGGTATTCATACTGCCTTTGGTGCGATCGATTAGACGCCCTGGATTCTTTTTAATCGCAGGCTTGAAGTTTTACAGTGTGCCTTGAGATAGATTGTATCAATCTAATGGTTAGAGGCGTTTGAGAAAAAACGGTTGCAGACGCTCGATCTGGCCACTGGATTGGAACAGGTCCTGCTGGACAAGGATGTAGGTCAGAAGTGGCCAGAGTCTCCTAAAAGGTATCAACCGCCTTGTTCTGCGAGGATGTTTCTTGCGATGAAGACATGTCCAGACTGATGCACTCGAAAAGCTAAGAGATAAGTCCATACCTCGCACATGCATGGGTTTTGGCAAGATTTTTGTCGAGGGTCTCCAGGTTGCTGAAAACCCTAACAGACGTTTATTTTTGATAATTTATATATGGTGCGAGCTGCGGGATTCGAACCTGCTCCTCAACATTTTTGGGGTGTTGGGAGGCTCTCAATTTCAGCAGAAAACTGCGGATATGATGCTCTTCTCAGTGAACATTATGGAGAACAAGTTTGGAGAAAAACTGAAGCCAGTCAAGGGTTCTATTGTGGCGGCCATATTGAATGTTGGGGTGCGGGACAATCCGTCATGTCGGGTGCTGAACATCGCAACTTCTTGAGCACATTAAAAATACGCTGCAGCGTAACATCAATGCTGAGACGGCGTATTTTCCGACCATAGAATTGACAAGGGGACAATACGCCCTCCCAAGAGCTCTTTTCGTTCTTCTGGCTACAAATCTCAGCTATCGATACCGGAACTGGGTTACTTGTCATATCTCTATCGACCGGAAGTTTTAGTCGATCAGGAAAGGCAAATATTCGATGATGCAATTCTTATAAGACTTTTCAATCTCTCCATCTAAAAATAAGGAAAAGGCATGTTCATTCATAAGTCTTCGAATCGTCCACTGGAAGTGCCTCTAGACGAAGCGCTTCCGCTTCGCTCAGCCGTCCCTGATTCTGATACAGTCCCGCCAAGTTGCTGAGGGTCGTCGCGATATCGGGATGACCTGCGGGCAGCGCCTGACGCCGGATCTTGAGGGCTTCGAGGTAGAGCGGTTCGGCTTCGTTCAGTTGCCTTTGAGTTTGATACACTCCCGCCAGATTGTTGAGGGTCGTCGCGATATCGGGATGACCTGCGGGCAGCGATTGACGCCGGATCTTGAGGGCTTCGAGGTAGAGCGGTTCGGCTTCGTTTAGCTGCCCCCGAGCCTGATACACTCCCGCCAAGTTGTTGAGGGGCGTCGCCATAGTGGGATGTCCTGGGGGTAGCGCCTGACAGTAGATCTGGAGTGCTTCGAGAAAGAGAGGTTCGGCCTCACTCAGTCGCCCTTGAGCCTGATATAGTCCTGCCAGATTGCTGAGGCTAATCGCAATATTGGGGTGTCTTGGGGCTAGCGCCTGGCGCAGGGTCTGGAGTGCTTCGAGAAAGAGAGGTTCGGCCTCATTCAGTCGCCCCTGAGCCTGATACAGGCTCGCCAGATTATTGAGGCTCAACGCGATGTCGGGATGTCCTGCGGGCAGCGCCTGGCGGTAGATCTGGAGTGCTTCGAGAAAGAGGGGTTCGGCCTCACTCAGCCGTCCCTGAGCCTGATACAGCGTCGCCAGACTGTTGAGGCTAATCGCAATATTAGGGTGTTCTGCGGGCAAGGCCTGACGGTAGATCTGGAGTGCTTCGAGAAAGAGGGGTTCGGCCTCGCTCAGCCGTCCTTGAGCCTGATACAGTGTCGCCAGACTGCTGAGGCTCATTGCAATATTAGGGTGTCCTGCGGGCAAGGCCTGGCGGTAGATCTGGAGTGCTTCGAGAAAAAGCGGTTCGGCGTCGCTCAGCCGTCCCTGATTCAGATACAGAGTTGCCAGATTGTTGAGGCTCGACGCGATATCGGGATGACCTGCGGGCTGCGCTTGGCGCCGGATCTTGAGGGCTTCGAGTAAAAGCGGTTCGGCCTCATTCAGCCGTCCCTGATCCTGATACAGTCTCGCCAGATTGTTGATGTCTGATGGCGATTTTTGATGATGCGCCGCCTTCCAATCGACGATATTTTCTACCCAACTCACACCAATCGTTAAAAAACTAAGATCAATAAATCTGCGAGTGACAGAAGATGTGTTTTCCGGGAGTATCTCGGCGCTTGCAAAGTTTGCTTTCCAGAGTTCGCTCAGCGCGGCAATAGCGGGAGTGGGGACGGCAAGGCCAGCGCCGAGCCAGATCAATGCGTCCCGCAAAAGTAATGGCTCGGACTGCGTGAGCGAAGCGATGGTCGAAATTACACCCAGCTTTGCCACAAGACCCTCACTGTCTTGTAGGGCTTGCAACTGAAAAATATGCTCGGCTAAAGCAGGGATATCCGCGCGAGGTGAGACATAGGCAATCATATCACGGCGAGCCGTCTCGGCAGACTCCGCTGGATTGAGGAGAGCCTCACGCAAGATGGCATGCATCAGTGCCATGCGCCCATCATCATTCAGGCAGTATAGCGCAAGACGCGACAGAAGTGGCGCCAAAATAAAGTCCGGAAGTCGAGAATGTCCTGTTCCGGAAATATATAGATCCGACGAACCGGCAAGAAGCTCAGCGAGCTCATGATGTTGCAATCCCCGTCGTGACACTGCCATAAAACGTGCGGCCCGGCTGGCAAGCATAGGGTGGAGTGGATCGCGGAAATCTTCTGTATCCATCACGCTGAGAACATGTGCAAACAATGTGCCTGCATCCGTAAAAGTCAGGAGGTCAGTGGCCTTGGCTGCGAGCGTCTCAAAGCGGGCGTGCAAGCGCAGTTCTTCTAGAACCAGCCGCAGATAGAGCGGCGTAGCGCAGGCCGGAGTTGATGCGAGCAGGGGGATCAGTTCGGGCGGAAGTTTCTTGCGGTAGATCTCTAAAAATGCCGCGATTGCCTGTTCACGCAAGGCAATATCGAGTGCCGGAAGCTCAATGAGTTCTGCCTTGGGGACCAAAACCTCCGGTGTGGCCGTCGCAATCAGCACTACATCTTGTGGCAGACGGAGAGCGGACAAGCGGGCGATGGATTCTGCCGCTCCTGTGAGTTGGTTCAGAGCGTCGAGTAACAGGACAAGCGGTTTGCCAAGGCCGCGCACGGCTTCGGACAGCAATATTGGCAGATTGTCCCAACGTTCGTCGTCCGTTGTTGGAACAGGTGACACAAGGTGACCGGTTCCCTGAAGAAAGGCGATCAGGCGATCATGCCAGGCGCTAAGAGTGAGAAATCCATCAGCACCGATATAATGCGCAAAGACCTTGGCGTCGTCTTGGGCGGTGAACCGGGAAGCTAAATGGGCAAGAAAGGCGCTTTTGCCTCTGCCAGACGGAGCCGAAATGACGATGGGAGCGGCATTCAACTGCGTGCGTGCAGCATGCCACGCATCAAGTACGCTCTGCTCGACTTCAGGAAGTGGGACATAGGCGTGCAATCGAGACTGAGCGTAGCGGGCATGTGAAGCCGTCATTAGTGCTTCGGGAGCAGGCGCCACATTAGCCGGGAAATACCGGTCGAGTTGCTCCATCAAGAAGTCCATGACGGCATCACCGAACTGCGAAATGCTGTGGTAGCCATCCAGGCCAATAAATGGGGTTGCGCGCAGTGTGTCCTTGAGAAGGGTGAGATGATCGCCAGCTGGATCGTAGAATTCGAGGTCATCTTTTCCCTTGCCCGCCGCTGCAGCAATGCTCCGAGTTAGATCCGGTGCGCGTAAGTAGAACCTGCCGCGAGATGTACCTTCTGCCACTCCGGGATCCATGAAAGCCACGCGCATTTCGAGTTCGGTAACGCTGATGCCCTCATCCAGTGCTTTTTGGATGCGTGCGGCATACGGAGAGTCGGAATGGGTCTCCCAGTATTGTTCAAGATCAGCATGAGTTGGGATCCACCCATACCGCTCGCCCAAAAACCCGATAAAGAACGGTGGGGGTTGGATCTTGCGACAGCGCTCGATCTCATCGAGGCAAATCTCGACGGTACGCCCGTTCTTTGCGTCTTCTTCTGTGACACCCCAACGTAGATCGATCTCGGTGAAACTTACCAAGCGATCAAGGCATGCAGCACGAAACACAGGAAAGATATGTGTCAGCAGATAGTCCCGTTCCTGATCCATGTCGCGGAAGGTCGAGGATAAAAACACGCGAAACTCACGCGAGACCGGACCAGGTGACGACATATTAGGCAAACTCCATGGGATCTACGGTCAACCTTATGCAGATCTCAGCTCAAGATTGGAATAATGCGGACGGGAAGAGGAGAGCGTTGGAAAAATTTTCTTTTCCTAATGGCGTCAAAGATATACCGATTGATATTATAATATTAGAAATAATCGCAATAGGAAGCGCCTACATTCAATTTTTGGGAGTTCCCGGATCGCCATCCATTCGGAGCAAAGATAAGATCTGTCTTTGTGGTCATCTGTCTCTGAGTATAATAGCCATTATTATTCAATTGCATTGAATCTTGTGAGATCCAACATGCCGCAACAGGAACTTCCCGCACCTCATACCCCGCACACGCAGCCAAAATATGGACTGCCCGTTACGGTGGGAGTGACGGGACATCGCGATTTGAAGGATCCAGACGTCGTTCGAGCCGAGCTGCAGCAGCAGTTCGCAATGATTCAGAATAGATTACCGTCTTCGCCACTTTATGCAATTTCGGCCCTTGCTGAAGGTGCCGACAGAATTTTTGCCCAAGTCGCGATTGAAATGAATTGGGAGTTGCACGTTGTCCTGCCGATGCGGCCAGACCTATATCGCGATGATTTCGCAACTGAGGCTTCCAAAAAAGAATTCGACACACTGTGCCGGTCTGCAAAAACATGGGTGGTGATGCCGACCGTCGTTCCAGGGACGGAAGATCGGATTACTGAAGCGGGTCTTTATCGTAATCTCCAATATGCAAGCGCTGGAATCTATCTTGCACAGCGTAGCCATATCCTCTTTGCCCTTTGGGATGGACAGCCAGCGGTAGGGCTCGGCGGCACGGCACAGATTGTCAGTTTCCGTCGTGAAGGTGCCCTCTCATTAGATACGCTCCACAATAAAGAGGAGGCGTTGACACCAGAAATTCTCAATCTGCTCTATTCTTCTAACCCTCTCGAGGAGCGTGAGACCGGGCTGGTCGCAATCATTTACTGTGCACGTGAGACGCAACGTGGCGAAGCGCCTGTGGTCTCCGGAAAACAGATTATGGAGATCGAATGGACTGACGGCGCTCGGCGGGCAGACAGCTTCTATAACTTGCTTCGTGGCCATGAGGATCACGACGATTCAAATAAGGCAGGAATGACGGCACAGGCGTTGCGTCTATTGCGGCGGAATAATTCGAAAGAAGAGCGAATGCGCATGGGGCCGATCCTGAACGATCTTAATAAAATCAATCAAGACATTGAAAAGCGCGTCACCGTAAATCCAAACCTTTTCGATAAGGATTGGGGATATAACGACGTGAAAGAGATGTTCCGGACACAAAATCTCAATACGAAGGTCATATTAGACAATATCGTCTCAGAAAAAATGCAGAAAAGCCGTTTTGGTCTTGGCTTTGTTTTTATTGTGATCGGTGTTTTTGTCCTCATCAGCAGCCGCTCTCCCGGCGACCCTGAAGGGTGGCTTTTGATTTCAACGACCTTATCACTCATCCTCCTTGCTTGTCTTATAGTACTCACGAAGAAGACGCCCTGGCTCAAGGATAGGGACAACGCCATTCAGTTGCGTGCCATCGTTCAGGGCCTGGTGGTTCAGGATTTTTGGAATATCGCTGGTATCCGCGACGGCGTATTCCAGCACTATATGCGATATGAAGGGCCAATTGTTCGTTCAACGCGGTTCTTTCTTCAGGGAACGGGCTTTGCCAAATCCTATTGGAATCATTCGGGTGCTGCCGGTATTAGTGCTTCTCAGGCGAGCGTGGTTATCGACTACGTCACAAAAAATTGGATAGACGGTCAGATAAACTATTATGATAATACCGTCAGAAGGAAAGAAAAACGAAAAAGACTACTATCTTTTTTCGGAAAATTTCTTTTTTCTACAGGAGTTTTATTTCTCATTATTACGGAAATTCGGCTATATGGTCTTATCGACTTCGGGAATATAATCCCTCACGCTGAAATCATCATGCACCTGATTGAGCACGGCTCAGAGACTCTTGTCGCCCTCGGAGCGGTCGCTTTGACCTATCTCGAGTTTGTAGGAGATGAGGAAGATGCCGAAACCTATGAGAGAGCAAAAGAAATCTTCACATCAGCAAAGGCTGAAATTATCCGCAATCTTCCCAGCGCTCCTGAAGACGGATCTTTGTGGGCGTTTCGGGCGCACAATCTCCGAACGGCAATTTATTGCCTTGGGGTCGATATTCTGAACAGCGATACTGCCCGTTGGGTCGAGCGCTCTCTCAAACAGAAGATCGATCTGATGAAAGGTTAGGGCAAACCTCTCTCCTGTCCCAGCAGAGCGAGTACGCTGTCATCGGTTAATAGCTACTACGGGGAAGGCGCCGGAGAGAGCCTTTGAGAGTTTGGCAGCGGATGGGGCACCATCTCCCCTCGGCTTCGATCCTGCTCCAGCGCTTTGAGTGCTGCTGGCAAGTCACCTCTCCGTTTATGCGCTGTGATGGAGGCTTTGGTCGCCTTTGATACTGAAGCGGGTGGTTGCCAGACATCGCGCAGTTGCTCCAGCCGCTGCTCTGCCGCGTGTCGTACGGGTTGATGGTCCGCATACCAGTCCAGGATGATTTTACGCCGCTTTTGTTCTGCTTCCCGTGCGTATTCCTTCAGAAGGTCCCGACAGCTGTCCTTATCGACCAAGACGGCCAGCATGTCATGACGTGCATGAAGAACAGCACGTTTTGCCTGCTCCCGCTCATCAGGAACAGGCAGCTCCAGTACAGCTGGTGGGTGCGTCGTTAAGCCAAGACGGTAGAGAATATATTCGAAGAGATAGCGCAGGATTTCCCCCAGATTAGCTGCGGCCTGCCGTAGTCGTTCTTCATCTTGTGAGAGGCGTTTTCTCTGGAAGACCTGCCATCTCAGGGCGCGTGCCTCATTCAGGCGTTCTCGGGCTGCTACAAATTCTTGGCCTGCTGCATTCAGTTTGCGCCGTAACGTGGCGATATCTTGCATCAAAAGATCGGCCTGCTCGTCGACCGATAGAAACCTCTTGTCTTCCAGCGGATGCTTTTTCTTCAAGATTGCCTGAGAAGCTCTGAAGTCTTTCTGCCACGCCTCGAGATAACGACGGAAGCCGTCGGACAAACGATCCGGCTCAGCCCAAGACAAGATTTTAGGCTCAGGACTCATTCTTTAAGATAGAAGATGAAGCTTGCTGCGATGTAGATTGCGGACATGAATGTATGAGCGC